>DASRUE010000242.1:0-17141 GCA_035687895.1 Bacteroidota bacterium
CGACGATTTGCCGCGTGAACGGGATGCGCGTAGCAGGCGGACAGGAGATCGGGATGGCAACAGATATTACCATCACTGCGGATACTGCCGTGTTCGGACAGGCAGGTCCGAGACATGGCTCCGCTCCGGATGGCGGCTCGACAGATTTCCTTCCACTCTTCTTGAACATCGAGGACGCAATGTGGAGTTGCATCTCGTGCGAAGTATGGAGCGGCTACAAGATGAAGCGACTCGGCCTCGTCAGCAAGGTCGTTCCGGTTATCAAAACTGCGACTGGCTTCAAGCGAAATCCTCTGGTCGTCACCGACGCATACGTGCGTGATGGTGACATTGTGTATGGTGAGTTTGTGCAGGGAGAAGAAGCAAAGCGTGCTCGAGAGGAAATAGAGAAAGCCACCATCGACTTCGCACTCCTCGATAAGGAAATCAACGACATTATCTGGCGGCTGACGAACCTCATGCCCGGCTGCCTGATCAAGTCCATCGATGGCATCAGAGCGAAGAAGAAGTTCTTCTGGGACCAGACAAAGCTCCCCAACCGTCACTGGCTTGCTGCGAACATGGCAGTGGAAGGGTTCCTCGGCTTTACGGCATTCAACTCCCGCAAAATGACAGGGAAGGATGTGATCGACTTTGTGCGATATCGTCAACTTCTAGCTGAAGGACGTGAGATGAACGCAGAGACGATGGAAGAGGTTCTGCCCAAGCCGATTGAAGTAGGATCGAAGTGAGGAAGCGATGGCGTTGACAAGTCTTTCCGAAAAGGTCGCGCTCGTTACCGGTGGCTCACTTGGCATTGGCCGGGCAATCGTTCTTGCTCTTGCGCGGGAGGGAGCGGATGTAGCCTTCACGTTCCTTGGATTTCGGGCGAATGTTGGTGAGCATGAGGATGTTGTGAAAGAAGTCCACTCGCTCGGTCGGCGATGCCTTGCGGTTGAATCTGACGTCTCGAAGTTCAGAGACGCCGAAGCTGTTGTTCGTCGCGTGGTTAGAGAACTTGGTGGGCTTTACATCCTCGTGAACAATGCAGGCATTACACGCGATGGAGTGATCTGGAAGATGGATGAAGAACAATGGGATACTGTTCTTGACGTAAACTTGAAAGGCTGCTTTAACTACATCCGTGCCGCTAGTCCGACCTTTCGCGAGCAACGCCACGGGAAGATCGTCAATATCGCGTCGATCAACGGTATGCGTGGGAAGTTCGGCCAGGCAAATTATGCGGCATCAAAAGCCGGGATTATCGGTCTCACCAAGACGGTGGCGAAAGAACTCGGCAAGTACAACGTGAATGTGAACGCGATCGCTCCGGGAATGATCGAGACCGACATGACGCAAACACTCTCCGAGGAGGTAAAGCAACAGTCACTGTCAGAAATAGTGTTGGGCAGGTTTGGTCAGCCGGAGGATATTGCAGAGGCGGTGGCATTCCTTGTGTCCGAGAAGGCACGTCATATCACCGGCGAGGTCATGAAAGTTGATGGAGGACAGTATATATGAAATCACAATCTTCAAGCATCAAATCCCAAACAAATCTCAATCACCAAGTTCAAAACATGTGGACTTTGAGATTTGGAGTTTATTTGGTTTTTGGGATTTGAGGTTTGTGATTTTGGAGGGAGCCCATGTCTGACATCTATGAGCGCAACATCAACGTTTCGGTATCCAAAATCAATGAGGAGTTGATCGTGACAAAGGCGTCTCTTCTTGATCTTAACCACAACATCCGTGTGGAGCTGACGGTGCATGTACCGACGAAGACAATCCGGGAAGCTAAAGCGGTGATGGTGAAGTCGCCGTTCAAAATATGTCAGCTCACGCTCAACAAGATCAGGAATGTCGCTGGTTTGAAGATTGAACGGGGCATTCATGGACGGCTGGTTGACGCCGTTGGTCGTGCAGAAGGCTGCACCCACATGGTCGACCTGACGATGGAAGCAGTGCGGCTGAGCGCCAACGTACTGCTCGGATTCAGTCATCAGGACGAGGAGTGGCGTGACCGCAAGCTGACGGATGAGGAGTTCATCGCCCAGGTCAAACCGGTTCTGAAGAACTCTTGCCTGCCGTTCAAAGACGATACTGAGAACTCCACCGAGTTAAGAGGTGTCAATAGAGGGGAACATCATCCATGATGCCCACCGATCAGCTTGTGAAGGAGCATGTCTCAATTCAACTCATGTTGGATGTCCTCGAACGAGTATGCAGCAAGCTCAATGCCGGTGGAAAAGTTCCCCAAAAACATCTTGAGCAGATTCTTGAGTTCATAAAAGTGTTTGCCGATCAGTGCCACCATGGGAAGGAAGAAGAGTTTTTGTTCCCTGCTATGGAAAAAGTGGGTGTCCCCCGTGACGGTGGTCCAATTGGGGTCATGCTTGCAGAGCACACGGAGGGCCGGCAGTATGTGAAAGAGCTTGGGGAAGCGATCGAACAGTACGGTCGTGGTGACAGCACTGCTGTTCCCGTCCTGGCAAGCAGCGCGCGAAAGTACATAGCGTTGCTGAACGCACACATCGAGAAGGAGAACGGAATCCTCTTCCCGATGGCAGAGGAACACCTTCCAGAACGAAAGAAAATGGAGTTGCTAGCAGGATTTGGACGCGTTGATGATGAGAAAATTGGTAAAGCAAAACATGAGCACATGCAGAAAATCTTAAGGGCGTTGACGACGGAGTATTCTTCATGAGTACCTACGAACATATCGAACTCTCCACGGATAATAGTACGGCAACATTAGTACTGAACCGTCCACCACTCAACGTCATGAACATCGCCATGATGAGGGAAATCAACGCAGGACTTGAAATTCTTCGGACGAGTCCTGGGGCGAAAGTCCTTGTCATCAAAGCCGAGGGAAAGGCGTTCTCTGCCGGTGTGGATATTGCTGACCATACTTCCGACAAAGTGGAAGGGATGATGAAGGAGTTCCACCGGACGTTCGAGCTACTGCACAACTTCAAGATTCCTTCCATTGCAATCGTGGATGGAGCAGCGCTTGGAGGAGGATGCGAGTTGGCGATCTACTGCGATATGGTCATTGCTTCGGAGCGGGCGAAATTCGGTCAGCCAGAGATTAAGGTCGGTGTGTTCCCGCCGATTGCCGCGGCGATGTTCCCGCGTCTGATTGGACGGAACCGTTCGCTGGAGCTGCTGATGAGCGGCGAGACAATCTCAGCCGCCGAAGCCGAACGTATCGGACTGATCAATCGCGTGTTCCCGGTAGAAGGCTTTACCCAGCATGTCGACACATTCCTTTCAAAATTCACGGCGCAAAGCAAAGTCATTCTTGAATTGACCAAGCGAGCGGTGGACACAGGACTCTATCGCCCTTGTATGGAAGCAATCACTCGTGCTGAAGATCTTTACATGAATGAGATGATGAAGACGGAGGATGCTGTTGAAGGATTGAAAGCGTTTCTGGAGAAGCGAACACCTATGTGGAAGAACAGATGATGAAGTCCCAAACTTCAAGCACCAAATTCCTGCCTGCGGCAGGCAGGCCAAACAAATCACAATCACCAAGTGCCAAAGCTCCAAACGGTTGAGGCCTTGGGAATTGGAACTTTTTTGAAATCTGACAATTGAGATTTGGAGCTTATTTGGGTTTTGAGATTTGAGGTTTGTGATTTCTGTCCTTTGGATCTTGAAGATTGGAATTTACTGGAATTTGCAACGGAGTTGCTCATGACATTTGAAGAACGAATCGAACAGTACCGGGCGATCATTGATGATGTTTCCTTTCCAACCGTAAAGGAGTGGAAGAGCAAGCATGCGGGAGGAAAGGTTGTCGGCGTGTTCCCTGTATACACCCCGCTCGAGCTTCCTCATGCGGTGGGAATGCTGCCGGTCGGTCTCTTCGGAGCGGGTGGGCGAGTGGAGATCGATCACGCAGACTCGCGCATTCAGTCGTTCGTCTGCTCCATCGCACGCTCGACTCTTGAGCTTGGCCTCCGTGATATGACAAAGGATTTTGACGTGCTCTGGTTCCCGTCCATCTGTGACGTCGCACGGAACCTGTCGGGAATCTGGAGCTCGAACTTCCCCAACCAGCAGGTATCCTACATTCACTTCCCTCAGAATATGGGGTCACCAGCAGCCATCACGCACTACAGGACCGAACTGCGTCGCCTGCTCTCGAATCTTGAGGAACTTAGTGGCAAGAAAGCCACCGATGCTGCACTTGTTTCCAGCATCCAGGTCTACAATCAGAACCGGGCGCTGTGTGAAAAGCTGTATGCGATCAAGCGCGAAACGCCGTGGCTTCTCTCTACCTATGAAGCCTATGTTCTGCTGCGGCTCGCCACCATGATCCCTGTTGAGGAGCATACGAAGATCGTCCAGGAGATCCTGCCGATGATTGCCGCACGCGACAGGAAACCCCGTGACTACGTGCGAGTGATGATCGAGGGTAGTTTCTGTGAGCAGCCACCTCTTGAGTTGATCCAGGTGATTGAAGAGGCTGGTTGCTACATCGTGGATGACGATCTGCTGATGCATACACGATGGTTCCATGGCGACGTCGTGACGAACGGTGACCCGTTGCTCGGTCTGGCGGAGAGCTACATTCATCAGAGCCGCTACTCATCGGTCAGGCATTACGGTGACAAACCGCGGAAGGAACAGTTCGTGCGGAAGATTCGCGACGGCAACGTCGATGGCGTCATCTTCAATGCACCGAAGTTCTGTGAGCCCGCGCTGCTCGACTATGTCGTTTTGAAGGATGAGTTGGAGAAGCAGGGCATCGCATATCTCGCATTCGAGTATGAGGAAAAGATGGGCGTGTTCGAATCCATCCGGACACAAGTTGAGACGTTTGTGGAGTCGGTATTGTTTTTTTCGTGATTGCAGATAACGGATGGCTGGAAGCTGTTTGTCATCGGAAACAGTATTCGAAAGGTGGCAAAGAATGGCCGAGGGTTATGAGAAATTGGAAATTTATCAGAGGGCTCATGATCTGGCGGTTCGAGTTCACAAGATGACTTTGACACTTCCGAGGTTTGAAATGCATGAAGAAGGTGGCCAAGTTCGACGCTCATCGAAGTCGATATCGAGCAACATCGTTGAAGGGTTCGCGCTACGAAAGTACAAGAACGAATTCCTGCATTACCTCTACCGCACCTTCGGGTCAAGCAAGGAGACGATTGAGCATCTGAAGTACCTTTCGGAGACCGAATCGTGGAAGGACAAGGATATGTGTGGAGCAATGGTTCGAGAATACGAGATACTGACGGGAATGATATTCAGGTTTATAGAGTCAGTGGAGGGTGGTCACGAGAAACCAAGCTATCTGAAGGAACCAGAAGGGAGAATATGATCTTGAGTAGGGAAACCCCTGTTCGCGAGAGACAGCATTGCGGGTGGAGGCGAGTGACCGCCTGTAATTGCACGACGGCAATCTGCATTCAGCAATCCGCAATCAACTGAGGCATAACATGGACAAAGAGTTCAAGTATCAGGGTGCCGGTCGTGAATACCAGAAGCAGCTTCTCACTGCGTGGTATGAGCGACTGCAGTCCGCAAAGGATGACGGGCGCAAGGTCGCGTACCTGTTTGTTCCCGGCAACATTGCGGAGTTCCTCCGAGTGTTCGACTTCGAGCTGGTTTTTCCGGAAGTGAATGCACTGCAATGCGGAGTCCGTAAGACCTCTGGGGACCTCATCCTGAAAGCGGAGGATGTTGGCTACTCCCCTGACGTCTGTGGCTACGTGAAGAACGATATCGGTATGATGCTCGCCGGAAACATCAGCCCATCCGGGACCCAGTTGCCGAAGCCCGACCTCTTGCTCTGCACATACTGCGGGTGCACAACCTTCATCAAGTGGTTTGAGGCACTCGCGCACTACTATGATGTGCCCCTCGTGATGCTCGATGTGCCATATCTTCGCTCCGACACGATTGAGGAAGAGGACCGGCAGTACATTGTATCCCAACTGAAGGAGCTGGCCGTAATCTGTGAGAAGATCACAGGCAAGAAGTACGACCATGATAAGCTCGTCGAAATCACACGTCATTCTGCAGAAGCCGAAGATCTCTGGGTGCAGATTCTCCACTCAGCCAAACACAAGCCATCGCCGTTTGATTCGTACTTTGAAGCCGTTTTCTTCATGGCGCCGATTTATGTGCTGCGTGGTCTGCCGGAGTGTACTGATTACTATCGTCAGGCTCTCATGGAAATACAAGAGAGAATTGAGCACGGGATTGGACCAATCCCGGACGAGAAGTTCCGTGTAGTGATTGAGGGTCCTCCGCCGTGGCCGCACTTCCGTTCGTTCTGGGAGCTGCTGAAGAAGTGGGGCGTTTGTGCAGTGGCGTCAAGCTACTCGAAGGTTGGCGGTTTCTGGGATCATGGGTTCAGGCACGATCCAACAAGGCCGCTCGAGAGTATCGCTGATTACTGCCTGACATGCTACACCAACCTTAACCTTCCCATGCGCACCGAGCTGCTGCATTCGTATGCGGAGGAATACAGTGCCGATGCCATCGTCATCCACTCGGTCAAGTCGTGTCGGTCGTTCTCCGTTGGCCAGGCGGATATGCGTGAGCAGTTCATCCGCAAGTGGGATATCCCGACGCTGCTTATCGAGAGTGACCTTGCCGACCCGAGGTATTTCCAGGTGGCCCAGCTTCGTAACCGCATCGATGCATTTTTTGAATCACTTGAACATAAAAGACTGGTTCATGCATAGATGAAATTTCAAATGACAAATTCCAAAACACAAATAAATTCCAAATGACAAATTCCACATCCCAAATAATGTCCAAACCACAAATATCAATAACTGATGTTACGCAAAGTCAGTACTTCGCACGGATGTATGAAACCCATTCAGGGTTTACGAGCGTTGGTCTGTTTTATTTCCGAGGGCGTTGCCCTCGACTACAGTATTTGTTCCTTTCCGGGACGATCCTTTGCACAAGTTGACGCTGAAAGCGTCGGATACTATAGGTCGGGGCAAAGCCCCCGACCAACGAACGAGCCAACGACAAGAAACCCTGAAAGGGTGATATATCTCCTTCGCGTAACATCAGTCAATAACTGAAACAGCGCGGCGTTTGGAACTTCGAGTTTGGGTCTTGGAACTTATTTGATATTTGGTGTTTGAGATTTGGATTTTCAACCCATGATATCCTGAGGAAATCATGCTCATAGCAGGCGTTGACGTAGGCTCGACACAGACCAAGGCGATCATCTTGAACGAGAATGCCGAGATCATGGCGCGGGGCATTGTGAACACGGGAGCGAACGTGGTGAAAGCGGCAGAGAAGGCGTTCAACGAAGCCCGGAAGTCGGCAAAGCTGGAGGAGTGGGATGTTGCCTACACGGTCGGCACAGGGTACGGACGCTACAAAGTGCTCTTTGGCGACACGCAGATTACTGAAATCTCCTGTCATGCACGCGGCGCCAACTTCCTTTTCCCGAAGACACGGACGATCCTCGATATTGGCGGACAAGACACCAAAGGGATCCGCATTAATGAAAAAGGCGAGGTGGTCGACTTTTGCATGAACGACAAATGTGCCGCGGGTACGGGACGGTTTCTTGCCGCGGCGGCAGAAGTGATGGGGATTTCTCTCGATGAGCTTGGTGAGGTGTCCATGCGATCGACCAGCACTCTCCGCATCACGAACGTCTGCACGGTGTTTGTCGAAACGGAAATCATGAACCATCTTTCCAAGGGAAAGAAAGGCGAAGATATCCTCGCCGGGGTCCATCAATCCATTGCAGCGCGTTCCGTGAGCCTCATTCGCCGTGTTGGGATCGATCCGGAGATCACCTTTACCGGTGGCGTCTCGAAGAACAAGGGCATGGTGCGCGCTCTCGAGGAAAAACTGGGGATGCCAATTAACGTGAATGAGGATTCGCAGTTCATTGGTGCGTTGGGGGCGGCGTTGTTTGCACTTGAGCGCGCCAAGGCAAAGCACGATGGGCAACTTGTCTCAGCAAATATGACAAAGGGATAAAACCCCTTGCGAGCTATTGTGTGGTTTCTCTTTCGCAGCTATGATATGTCGCTCCGATGGAGCTTTGGGACTTTTTGATGATTTCATTCTACAAACGTCTCGTCCCTATGGGACTGATATTCAGAAGCCGAATGTTCTGGCATACTTTCGAAGCTCCGGCAGGAGCGATATATTTGTAGTCCAAGAAAAAATAACTACGTCTAAAGCCCCAGCGGGGCGATATGCATTTGGTTCGATTCGTCATATATAAGAATTCAAAGTGGAAGAAATTGTCGCTTGCCCATATGAGGTGAAGCTATGAGTCTCAACAGCCGTTTCATCGCCGGTATCGATGTTGGCACACGGAT
The DNA here is from genome assembly GCA_035687895.1 of Bacteroidota bacterium. Lineage (GTDB taxonomy): Bacteria > Bacteroidota > Ignavibacteria > UBA10030 > UBA6906 > JAERML01. The sequence goes on from DASRUE010000242.1 coordinate 8,307, forward strand.
GACGAAGTGCGCGCTGTTCGATGTTGCGGCGAACACTGTAGCCGGCCGCGCAACGCTGCTCACGGGCCACAACCTTGGTCTTGCATCCGAAAAAGCGCTGGAGGAAACTTGCAGCCGGTCTGGATTGAAGGCATCGGACGTGTTCTATGTTGCCTCCACGGGCTATGGCCGTTACCAGGTGCCAATGCGACAGATTCAGATCACCGACATTTCATGTCATGCCATGGGAGCAAAGTATCTGTTCCCCAATACGTCTAGCATCCTCGATGTTGGTGCGCAGAATGCCAAGGCCATGCGTATCGATGAACATGGTCGTGTCATCAAGTTCAAGATGAACGACAAATGCGCGTCCGGAGCGGGTAGATTTCTCGAACGTGTTGCAAAGGGACTCGAGCTTGAGTTGGAAGAGATCGGTTCGCTTTCGCTGCGGTCGAAAGACCCGCAGGCCATCAGTTCCATCTGCGCTGTGCTCGCAGAATCCGAGGTTATCAACCTTGTCACGGTCGGCTACCCAATTGAGGACATCCTCATGGGCGCCCAGCTTTCAATTTCTGATAGAATCGTTGCCATGCTACGTCAGGTTGCGACTGACGGAGAAGTCACACTCACCGGCGGCATTACGAAGAACGCCGGCATGGTGAAAGCTCTTGAACAAAAGATTGGCAAGCATCTGAATGTGTGCGAGGACTCCGAGTATGCAGGTGCGATCGGGGCATGTTTGTTAGTGAAGAGACGATTGAAGAAGCTAGAAGAGCAGAAGGAGATGGTCGTCGACTCCCTACGGGTCTACGGACCCGTAGGGTCGTAGACGACTCGTCGAGCGGGTGTGTAGGTAATGGGATTCGAGTTTGCGCACCGACCTCGTCCCGCAAGACGACACGGCGTAGGCTAATGAGGCGCTTGAGGGGTTCAGGACGTCATTGAAACATCCTCCAAATCGTCGAACTGGAGAAAACATGAAAGCCGATAAGCTCCGTAACTACATCATTGCGCCACTGACCGTAGCCGGCTTTTTCGCGCTCGTCAGTGTGATAACATGGTCAGCAGGCGAGAACATCCTGACCATTGTCAACTACATCTACATCGGCCTCTTTGCATCCATCGGCATGCTTCTCTATGCCAAGCTTCCAAAGAACAAGAAGATCCGGGCACGGCGGATTTCCATGTTCGCGATCGGCCTCCTCCTTTTTCTTGCAATGGGAGTGATGGGGCGGATCGACGGTCAACTGGAAGGTTTTTTCTTCTATGGCTTGGTTGGGATTACCGCGGGAACCGTGTCGCACTATCTGATCGCAAAGATCATCGGACCGATCTTTCTTAACCGCGGTTGGTGTGGATGGGGCTGCTGGACAATCATGATACTTGACTTGTTTCCATACAAGAGAAGCGATGGTCGGCTTCCTGAGAAGTTCGGTTGGATTCGGTACCTGCACTTTGTCTTCAGCTTGGGTTTGGTGTTATTACTCTGGTTTGGTTTTGACTACAGCATAAGCAGGCAGCAATGGGACATTAACGGAATGTACTGGTTTCTGGGCGGTAACTTTGTGTACTATGCGATTGGCATTAGTCTGGTCATTTTGTTGAAAGATAATCGGGCGTTCTGCAAATATGTGTGTCCTGTCTCTGTTGTTCTGAAAGCATCCAGCAGATTCTCGCTTCTCAAGATCAAGGGCACAAGCACACTTTGTGATAGCTGTGATGCGTGCATCAAGACGTGCCCGATGAACATCCGGATCCCCGATTATATACTTGCAGGTCAGAGAGTGTTATCAACAGAATGTGTCATGTGTCTAACCTGCATCAATACGTGCCCGACCGGTGCACTTGAGGCATCGCTTGGATTTGATGTTGGTAGGCGGAATCGACTTCAACTAAGGCCTTAAGTTAGAATGATGCTTGCGATACCTCTATGTTGAAATCGATGTTCATTGTTGTACCGGACCGAAACCAAAGGTTGAAGGCAATCTCCATACTCGCCTTGTTGCTCATTTCTGTGGGATCGCTTCTTGCTGCACCATCGTTCATGCCGGAGAGTTATTCATGGATATCGCACACAACAAGCGAGTCCGCTGCCCAAGGTTTGAAGGACGCCTGGCTTGCACGTCTCGGATTTGTGACGTTCGGACTTGCAGTGATGTGGATAGCCAGCTCGTCACGGTCCTGGTGGGCTCAAGGCGCAGTCTGGTTTCACAATAGTTTTGGCGTGTTCATGGTTGCGACAGCGGCGTTCTCGCATAGTCCGTGGCTGCCCGGAGTACCTTCTGATTCAATCGAGGACTTTTTGCATTCATTCACGGCAACCGCAATGGGGTTTGGCTTCATATTCGGGGTTCTCATTCGCCTCTTGCAGCGTCGAAAGAACAACGAACGTGGGGTAGTCCTCGACAGCATTTCGATAGCGGTTGCAACTGCGGTTCCAATGCTTATGGCATTGGTACCAACGATGGCTGGATTGTTTCAGAGGCTTATGTTCCTCACTGCTTATGTCTGGTATGGTAAGGAAACTTGCTATCCTTCTATGAAAGTGGACAAATGAATCCGAACAACACGAATAACGTCTTGTTGTCTCTATCCATTCTCACAGTTGCTATTCACTTGATAGCAAGTGGGATGGGAGGGTATGGCATCTTCCGCGATGAGCTCTACTACATTGCCTGCGCAAATCATCCGGACAGTGGCTATGTCGATCATCCGCCATTATCGATTTGGCTGCTCTCAGCGTGGAGATTCCTATTCGGGGATTCGCTCTTTTCGATCCGATTTCTTCCAGCCGTTTGTAGCGGGCTTACGACGTTCATCGTCGGTACGCTTGCAAGTGTTTTTGGCGGGGAGAAATATTCACTCGTGCTCGCTTGCGTTGCAACGATGCTGGCTCCGATCCTCCTCGCTTTCTTCAGCATCTTCAGTATGAATGCGTTTGATATGTTGTTATGGGCACTCGCGTTTCTCGTCGCCCTGAGGATTTGTCAAACCCATCAACAGAAGTATTGGTATTGGCTTGGCCTGATAATCGGTCTGGGGGCGTTGAATAAGATCAGCATGCTCTGGCTTGGGGCAGGAGTTTTCATCGGCGTATTGCTTACCCCAAACCGCACAGTCCTACGATCGATGACTCCCTGGCTCGCCGGATGTCTCGCAGCGGCTCTATTCATTCCCTTCGTGATCTGGAATATCACTCACGACTTCGCGCATCTCGAGTTCATCCGGAACGCTTCGGCTGAGAAGTATGCATCTCAGAATCCGATGACCTTCTTCTCCGGCTTGTTGTTGATCATGAATCCGCTTGCAGCGCCCATATGCCTTGCGGGGTTCTGGTTCCTGATCGCCTCGAGGGAGTATCGGATGATTGGGTTTGCCGTCCTCACCGTTCTGGCAATTCTCCTTATCAATATGCATTCCAAGCCTGAGTATTTTGCAGCAGCTCTGACGGTTCTCCTTCCGGCGGGATCCGTGAAGCTTGAGCAATTGCTGAGGGGACATTATCTGCGGTGGGTACGACTTCCATATGTGATTTGCCTGACGGCATTAGGCGTATTCATCATTCCCTTGACCCTCGATATTCTGCCGGTTGAGTCCTTTGTCAGGTACCAATCTATGTTAGGGATGACTCCGTCTTCAAATGAAGGTCATAAGCTGACCAACCTGCCACAGTTCTTCGCAGATCGATTTGGCTGGGAACATATGGCCAAGGTCACTGCCCAGGTATATGCGTCACTTCCCGATTCAGATAAACAGAAATGTCTCATCTACGGTCGAAACTACGGCGAAGCCGGGGCGATTGACTACTTCGGAAGAGAGTTCGGACTTCCCCCCGCAATCAGTCAACACAATAGCTACTGGTACTGGAGTCTGGAACATCTGAAACAGGATGCGACACTCATTGTCATCGGCGTGACCAAAGATCGGATGTTACAGGATTTCGAGGAGGTTCAAGAAGCCGGGATCATCCAGTCAGAGTATGCGATGCCCTATGAAAACGATCTTCCGGTTTTGATTTGCAGGAAGCTTCGAAGGCCGATTCTGGAAGTCTGGAAGGGCAGAAGAATATTCATTTGAAGGTGTGAACAGCCGTGTAGTATACCAAAACGATAGACATCAACCTTACCATCAATCCCTAACGACAAATGAAAGCAGCAGTCTACCACGGACCCAATCAGCCGTTGAAGATTGAAGAAGTCCCAACGCCGACCATCAATGCGCACGAAGTGCTGGTGAAGGTTGCGGCTTGCGGCGAAAGAGCGCTTGTGAATATCTGAAGACGTCAGAAAGTGTGATATGAAGTCCAGACGAAAAAGAGCGCAAGTGGTACAGAAGGTTGAGCCGTTGATCCTCACCGTCCGTGGCACGAGGGTGATATTGGATGTCGATCTTGCTGCTGTCTATGGTGTGACCACGAAGAGGCTCAACGAGCAAGTCAAACGGAACAGAAAGCGATTTCCCGAGGACTTCTGCTTTCAACTTTCGATGGAGGAATGGAAGAGTATGCCTGCTTTGAGGTCGCAAAATGCGACCGCATGGCGCGGTGGTATCCGGTCGCAAAATGCGACCGCATCCAAACGTAATATCCGGTTCATGCCCTATGCCTTTACCGAGCATGGCGCAATCATGGCTGCCAATGTCCTCAATAGCAAACGTGCCGTGCAGATGAGCGTGTTCGTCGTTCGGGCGTTCATCAGGATGCGCAGTATGTTTACAGACAACAAAGAGCTTGCACAAAAGCTCTCGGAACTGGAGCGAGAACTGAAGAACCGTCTCGACGTACACGAAACAGCAATCGTAGGCATTCTCCAGAGAATCATGTTCCTTATCGACCCACCGGCGCTGCCCGAGCCGAAGAAACGACCGATCGGCTTCGGCGCCGGGGAGGGGTAGCAGAATTAATTATAGACATCAACTTCAACCATCATCCCTAACGACAAAATGAAAGCAGCAGTCTACCACGGACCCAATCAGCCACTCAAGATTGAAGAAGTCCCAACGCCGACCATTAATGCGCACGAAGTGCTGGTGAAGGTTGCGGCGTGCGGCGTCTGCCACACCGATCTCCACTATCTCGATCATGGTGTGCAGACATTCAAGAAGCCGCCGCTCATTCTCGGACACGAGCCATCTGGAATCGTTGCACAGGTGGGCAAGGAGGTGAAGAACTTCAAGGAGAGCGATCGCGTGCTGCTGCCGGCAGTTCTCACATGTGGCTCATGCGAATATTGCCGCACCGGTCGGGAGAACATCTGTCAGACGATGACCATGTTCGGCAACAATATCGACGGGGCTTATGCGGAGTATGTCGTCGTTCCCGGCAAAGACGCCTTCCATCTTCCCGACGAGATTCCCCTCGAAGAGGGTTCGATCATTGCCGATGCAATCTCGACGCCGTACCACGCCGTAAAGAACCGTGCGGAGGTGAAGGCAGGCGACAGTGTGGTAGTGCTGGGATGTGGAGGCGTTGGTGTGAACGTTGTCCAGGTCGCTGCTGTGTGTGGAGGTATCGTTATTGCTGTTGACGTCTCCGACAAGAAGCTCGAGTGGGCCAGGAAGCTGGGGGCGACCTACGCCATCAATCCAACGAAGGTTGAGAACCTCGGCAAGGAAATCAAGAAACTTACCGGCGGTGGTGCCGATATTGCGATCGAAGCGATTGGCAGAGCACAAACGATTGAGATTGCATTCAGCACGCTTCGTAAGGGGGGCAGACTCGTTGTCGTTGGCTACACGAATGAAGAGATCAAGTTGAGTGCTGCGAAGATCATGTACTTCGAAATGGAAATCCGCGGCTCGCTCGGCTGCCGTCCTGTGGATTATCCAAAACTCATAGAGCTCTGCCGTATCGGAAAGATCAAGGTCAAGGAACTGGTAACGCAGAAGTTCAAGCTGGAACAAATCAACGACGCGTTCGATCTCCTAAGAAACCACGATGAGAACGCGTTGAGGTCAATTGTAGTCCCATGACCAATGTGAAGCTAAGCCAACAACGTCATGCTGAGCGCAGTTCCGATGTCTTCAAATCGGGACGCAGTCGAAGCATGTCTGACGCACCGGACACTCTTCGACTTCGCTCACACACAGCGCTCGCTGCGCTCAGAGTGACTAACGTGGTAAAGACGGTCCCATGATTGAGTTCACATTCACAGAGGAGCAGCTAATGCTCCGCGATGTTGCGCGGAGGTTCACGGACCAGGAAGTGCGCCCGCGAGCAGCAGAGATCGATGAGAAAGAAGAGGTTCCTCTCGAACTGATAAAGAAGGCAGCCGAGCTTGGATTCCTCGGAGTTGTGTTCCCGCCTGAATACGGAGGTGGAGGATTTGGAGAGATAGGGTATTGTATGATGCTGGAAGAGATTGCTCGCGGATGTAATTCAACGGCAGTCGTTATCGGCGGTCACCAAAGTCTCGGTTCAATGGCAATCTACCTGGCGGGAACCGAGGAACAGAAACAGAAGTATCTCTGCCAGCTTGCCGAAGGGAAGAAGCTTGCGACATTCGCACTCACAGAGCCGGGGGCTGGGTCAGACGCCGGGGCAATGAAAACAAGCGCGCAGCAGGACGGCAATTGCTACACGCTGAATGGCAGCAAGACGTTCATTACCAACGGCTCCATTGCAGATGTGCTCGTTGTGTTTGCTGTGACTGACCCGGAGAAACGAATGCACGGAGGTGTCACGGCGTTCATCATCGAAAAAGAGTGGTCCGGGTTCCGTGCCGGCAAACCGGAACGGAAAATGGGAATTCGTGGATCGCACACGACCGATTTGTTTTTTGAAAATGTTCAAGTGCCGCAGGAAAATATTCTTGGCGGCGTCGGGAATGGATTCAAGGTGGCAATGCAAACACTCGATGTTGCCCGGGTCAGTCTCTCTTCGCAATGTCTTGGTGCAGCAAAGGAGATGCTCGGTCTCAGCATCAAGCACGCGAGCCAGCGCGTGCAGTTCGGCAAGCCAATTGCAGAGCAGCAGGCGGTGCAGCTCATGTTGGCCGATATGGCGACGGAGATCTACCAAATCGAGAGCATTGTGTACCGAACAGCGAGGATGGTTGATGAGGCGCTGTCCAACCATGGTCGTAGCGGTCAATCGTTCAGTCGGGAGTCGGCAATGTGCAAGCTGGCCGCCACCGAGATGGTTTGTTCTGTTGCAGACCGGGCAATGCAAATCCACGGGGGGATGGGGTACATGCGTGATTATCCGATTGAGAGGTTTTATCGTGATGCCCGCGTCAACCGCATCTTTGAAGGGACAAACGAGATCCAGCACCTTGTCATTGCACGTGATCTGATTAAGAAAGGGTCGTATGAGTAAGCACCAAATATCAAATCCCAAATCACAAATAAACTACAAGCACCAAGAAACAAATCCCAAACAAATCCAGACACACAAGGTCAAATACGCGAATCGTTTTGGCAATTGGCGATTGATCCTTGGAGCTTGTTTGACATTTGGATATTGAGATTTGGAATTTCAGAATCGTTGAGAACCGTATGACCAACACGCAGTTTCTTTCCGGTAACGAAGCAATCGCACGCGGCGCGTGGGAAGCCGGAGTATATGTTGCTGCCGGCTATCCCGGTACACCGAGCACGGAAATTATCGAGAACCTCGCTCGCTACGAGGACGTCGACGTCGAATGGTCCACCAACGAGAAAGTGGCTTTCGATGTTGCGTACGGCGCCTCACTTGCAGGTGGCAGAGCGTTGGTGTCGATGAAGCATGTCGGTGTGAACGTCGCGCTCGACTCCCTGATGGTGACACCTTTCGCCGGTGTGCACGGCGGTTTCGTTGTGATCACGGCGGATGATCCGGGCATGCATTCTTCACAGAATGAGCAGGACAACCGTTACCTCGCCAAGTTTGCAAAGATCCCGATGCTCGAGCCTTCTGACAGTCAGGAGGCGATGGAATATGTCAAGATTGCCTTCGACATGAGCGAACAGTTCGATGTACCGGTGTTCCTGCGAACAACGACTCGTACGTCGCATTCAAAGTCGGTAGTGGAGATGGGCGAGGCTGATCGTAAGCTCCCTATGAAATACAAGCAGGATCCTGCCAAACACGTCGTTCCCATCCATGGCAAGCGCTTGCGTCAGAACGTGGATGACCGGTTGAAGAAGCTGGGGGAGTTTGGCGAGACATTCCCCCTCAACACCATCGAGTGGCGATCGAAAGAGATAGGCGTCATCACCAGTGGCATCAGCTATCAGTACGCAAAGGAGATCTTCGGGGATGCCTCAATCCTGAAGCTCGGCATGGTCTATCCCATGCCAAGGAAGATGCTCCTCGACTTCTGCAGCCAGGTGGAGAAGATCTACGTTATCGAAGAACTTGAACCGTTCATAGAGGAATATCTCCGGATCATTGGCGTCATGAACTCCAGGGGCGAGAACACCATTATTGGCAAGGATGCCGTTCCGAATATGTTTGAACTCTCCCCGGATATTCTCCGAAAGTCCTTGTTCGGAGAAGATGGGCGAAAGTCCTTTGATGCTGAAATCTCAGTTCCCTTACGCCCACCAGTGATGTGTCCAGGTTGTCCTCACAGTGGAGTGTACTACGCGCTCCATAAGCTGAAGGCAGTGGTTACAGGTGACATCGGATGCTACACGTTAGGTGCGCTGCATCCTTTCAACGCACTCGATACGACGTTTTGCATGGGTGCCGGAGTTGGCAACGCGTTCGGCATGGAGAAGGTCCATCGTGCTACCATGGGCAGGAAGCTCGTTGCGGTCATCGGCGATTCGACGTTCTTGCACAGCGGAATTGCCCCTCTCATCGATATTGTCTTCAACAAAGGTATTTCCACAGTCATCCTGATGGACAACTCCACAACCGGAATGACGGGTCAT
>DASRUE010000243.1:0-2165 GCA_035687895.1 Bacteroidota bacterium
CATCATGAGCACAGCAAGGAGGCACGGAATGAGAATCCTGGTCGTTGACGACGAACCTGAATACCGATTGCTGATGCGAAGCCTTCTGATGCAGGAGGGATGGGAAGTGTTTCTGGCGGAGGATGGGGAAGAGGGCCTCCAGAAGATGGCCGAGGCAAAGATGGATCTGATTATTTCGGACGTGTATATGCCCGTCATGGATGGTTTGAAGTTCCACAGGACTGTGCGGGAGATTCCGGGGTACCAAGAGACTCCCTTCCTGTTTGTCTCCGCCTATGACGACGAGCATACGATGGACGCGGTGAAGAACCCGAAGATTGAAGGCTTCCTAAAAAAGGGGAGGTCGATCGGTGAACTCAAAGCCTGGATCGAGTACCTTACCGCGCCCGAGGAGAAGCGGCCAAAGTTCCCTCCCGGACAAAGGAAAGGATTCTGAACCCGGAGTCGGCCCCGGGTTCTCCGCTCCCTTGCAGTCCTATGATTCTTTTATCTTTGAAGCAGCCGGGACGTCCGTTCCGGTGCACGTCCTTTCGATCTTTCCGAACCTTACCAATTCCCAGAAGACTCCATCATGAGTGAGACAATACGCAAACCCGCCGTTCTCGTGACCGGCGCAAATGGCGAAATGGGACACGGCCTCATCGACCAGCTTGCAGCACAAGGCCGGTCAACCATCATTGCGCTTGATGTTCGCCCGGTGGATGACGCCATCAAGCAGAAATGCAGTGCCGTCATCGTGGGGGACATCCTCGAGCAGCGGTTGCTTGAGCGGATGCAGAGCGAATACGAGATCCATATGGTATTTCATCTTGCGGCACTTCTCTCGACGCGGGCGGAGTTCATGCCGGAAGCCGCGCACAAGGTGAACGTGGAAGGGACAATGAATCTCCTGAAGTTGGCGATTGAGCAATCACGCTGGCACGGAGCACCGGTGAAGTTCCTTTTCCCGAGCTCGATTGCCGTGTACGGTCTGCCGGACACCGCAACAAAGAAGAGGGCCGGCAAGGTGAAAGAGACTGAATGGAATGCACCGCGCACGATGTACGGAGTAAACAAGCTCTACTGTGAACACCTCGGACGGTACTACTCACATCATTACCGCCAGCTTGCGGCAGACACTCTGAAGGGCGGCGTTGACTTCCGCTCGATCCGTTTTCCCGGTCTTATCAGTGTTGTGACTGTGCCAAGTGGAGGGACAAGCGACTTCGCCCCCGAGATGCTCCATGCGGCGGCACAAGGACAGGCGTACTCCTGTTTTGTTCGCGAAGACGTCCGCATTCCGTTCATGGCCATGCCGGATGCGATCGAGGCGTTGCTTAGGCTGGAAGCAGCACCTCGGGAGATGCTGACGCAACCCGTCTACAACATCACCAGTTTCAATCCAAGCGCCGGAGAAATCCGGGACCTGGTGGTGCGTGAATTCAAGAATGCCGCCATCACATTCTCCCCCGATGACCGCCGTCAGGCCATTGTCGATTCCTGGCCGGAAGACGTGGATGACACGGCAGCCCGCAAGGACTGGGGATTTCGGCCGTCGTACGACCTGCAGCGCGCATTTGGCGAATATCTCATACCCGGTATCAAGCGCCGCTATCATAGCTAAAACCAAACACCCTCATTCCCTCATCATTGAAGACGTGAATATGGACTCCCGGAGTATCGTTGTGTCTTTCGTGGTTCTGGTCTTCACAATTCTCCCTGCCGGCGCGCAAGTGTCGGATGCGATCGTGTCCCGCTACGAGCCAATTGCACGGAAGCTCATGGAGACCGGGCTGAGGAATCCTAAGGCGTACGAGATGCTTGAGCGCCTCACCAGCGAAGCACCGCGCAGGCTTAGTGGCTCCAGCGATGCAGCGAAGGCCGTGGAGCTGACGAAGCGGATGATGCACGATCTCAAGTTCGACAACGTCCACCTGGAGCTGATCAAGGTACCGCACTGGGTGCGCGGACCTGTGGAACGAGGAACAGCCATTGTACCGAACGGGAAGAAGTCCCCGCTGACCATCTGCGCACTCGGTGGAAGCATCGCAACTCCGAAGGGAGGAATCACGGCCGAGGTTGTGGAAGTGAAGTCGTTTGAGGAATTGCAGGCTCTCGGTCCGAAAGCAAAAGGAAAGATTATCTTCTACAACCGTCCGTTTGATGCATCCGAGTTTAACACCTTT
>DASRUE010000244.1:0-29632 GCA_035687895.1 Bacteroidota bacterium
GTGGCAAGGCATATCCGATTGCACCGGAGCGGCAAGGGGAAAAACACATTGCGGCGCTTGAGTCCGACCGGGGCGGCTTCGCTCCACGAGGGATTACCATCGCCGCCGATTCGGTGGTGGTGCGTCGTGTGCAGGGCTGGCGGACGCTGTTTGAAATCCTGAGTGCGGGGCAACTCGATCCGGGTTACGGTGGTGTCGACATTTCCCCCTTGATGGACCGCGGCATTCCCAGTTTTGGTCTTCATCCTGAAGGGCACCGGTATTTCGACTACCACCATTCGGCCAACGATACGATCGACAAGGTAAACGCCCGTGAGCTGGAGATGGGAGCGGTGGTGGAGGCCCTGTTCTGCTACATAGTAGCGCAGGAAGGGCTGTAGGTTCTGCGCCCATAGGTCTCTTGATTGTTGTCGAAGGCTTTTCTACATTGGCGAAAGCCCCCCCTCCTATATGAAACGTTCTGAGGTAACAGCTCAGCGATCTTTCCCTTCGATCCGGCCCGTTTTCGCGACCCGCAGCCTTTCACTCATACAGTCATGTAATATCCGGGACGCAAGATAACTCCGGGTTCTTGGGATTATCCTGAGGGGGGCGCAGTATAATTATATGCTAGGGCGCACGGAAGGAGATTTGTATGAAACGTTCATTCTTCGTCCTTGCTATGTTGGGTCAAGTTGCTCTTGGCCAAGGATGGCAACAACTCGGTCCAGATTCTGTCAACTGGAGAGAATCGTATTACTTAACAGGTCGCTGGCTCCCTAATTCAACGTTTCATCTTGCAGCCTCTACGAGTAATGGGGTTGCTATATACTCAAACGCGGGAACTTGGAACTACGCACTGCGCCATATTCCCGAAACTATAGTTAACAATGGCGTGTCGTATGCCCTTCTGGAATTCTCACCTTGGGAGCCCGACTCGTGCTTTGTAGGTCATTACATCGCATACACTGAAGCCGATCTTCATATCAGGAAAGTCCGTTTTCCCCCTCAGTTCCCTCCTGTTGGTGGTGGGGCTGGAGGTTCCTGTTGGCTGGGACCGCTCAGTGTTGTTTTCCCCCCGAACAATGATTCGATAGTATTCGTCGGCGTGTGTGGAATACAGAAGAGCACCGACCGCGGCCTCACGTGGCAGAATGTCATGCTTGAATCACCTTGGGGGCTTTCACGACTTGTTGGTGTCGATCGATCAGATCCACACATTTTGTATCGAGCCACAGAGGAATGGTCAAGTCGTGTGTTGTATCGTTCCACAGATAGCGGAGTGAGTTGGGACTCGTTGTTCTCTCCATTATCTCTTTCGGCATACTACGGGCGTAGCAACAACTTGATTGCACATGGTGATACGATTCTCCTGGGAATGCGTTCTTATCCATCCGATACCTCCGGAACCGGTGCAATTGTACGCAGCACCAACGGGGGCACAACGTGGTCCATCACTTACAATCAAGGTAGAATCCTGGGACTCACGAGCGCTGCGCTTGCAACGTATGCCGCTGCTACTGCCGGCATTATTCGTTCCACCGATTGGGGTTTGACGTGGGCTCCTTTCAATAATGCTCTTCCCACAACAGGCCTGACGAGCCTCGTTGCGGATCCCAACGGCGACACGATGTATGTGTCAACAACAACGCACGGTGTGTTGAAAGTATGGCGTTTCACTACCGGTATTGATGATGGTCAGGGGTTGCACCCTACGGGATTTGCTTTGCACCAAAACTATCCAAACCCGTTTAACCCGACCACAAAGATTGTGTTCGATCTCCCACAAAGATCCCATACCTTCCTTGCGGTGTACGACTTGCTTGGCCGACAAGTGAAAGTTCTTGTTGATGGGATTCAAGAACGTGGAACACACGAGGCATCATTTAACACAACAACGCTCGGGAGTGGTGTCTACTTCTATCGTTTGCGTGTAGGCGGATTGGTGCAGACTAAGAAAATGATATTGCAGAAGTGAATGCAGTAGCCGTGCGCCCTAACCAGCGGCTCCCGCCATAAAGACGGCCAACGACTCGACAGAAGCGAGCGTTCGTTGACTCGTCGAGCGGGTTTCGTCCCGCTCAATAACAGCGGGACTCAGCAAGCTAGATGACCCGACTACGTCTTGAAAAGCAGACTCCGTCGAGCCAAGCGGATTGAGCCCGCCCAAGTAGTTTGGTGGTGGTCCGGCACGAAATAGAGTACAAGCGCGCTGCAAAGCTTGATGACGGGATTGTTGCAAGAACGTGGGTGGGGGCCGCGACGGCGCAGACGTTTGAACGGCATACCGAGATCCTCCGTGCGCACGATTGGCGGCTTCCGGCCCTTGCGCGCACGTTGTGGTGTCCCATCAACGTCCGTTCCGGCCGGCCGATTCGTGTCGGATCCGACATCCGCGAGAGGTTTTCTGTTCCAACGCCCGGCCTACGCACAGGAGATCCCCTAACCCCCACGTAATCTCTTCGATATTGTTTTCCATCATTCGGTTTTCTGATTGTCTTTGCTCCGGGCAATCTTTGATTTAGTCCGACAAGTTTGGTACTATCAAAGCGACTGCAAAGCACAGATGATGGCACCCCATTCTCGAATCATGCAGCAATATTTTCCCCGAGGAGATGCTCTTATCATATGCGCACACCAAAACACCAGGCCCGAAGAAATACAGATCTGCTCCCCACCCCTGTCAGTCATTTCAGGCCTCATCCGTGGCATGGGCTGGAGCCCGGTTCCGGAGCCCCGGAAATCCTGAATGTGTTTGTGGAGATCACACCGTTCGATCTCGTGAAGTACGAGGTGGATAAGGTCTCCGGGTATCTTCATGTGGACAGGCCCCAGCGGAGTTCGTCGCAACCGCCGGCCTTGTATGGTTTTGTTCCGCGCACATATTGCGGCGGAAGGACGCAACGTCTCTCTCCCAAATCAAAGCGGGGGGACGGTGACCCGCTCGACATTTGTGTTCTGAGCGAACGGGAAATCACGCGCGGCGAAGTGATCGTACATGCGCAAGTGGTGGGTGGTTTACAGATGATCGACGACGGGGAGGCAGACGACAAGATCATCGCCGTGCTGGAGAACGATTTGATCTGGGGCGGGGCCCGCGATATCAAGGATTTGCCCCCGGTACTCGTGGAGCGGTTGGAGCACTATTTCGTTACGTACAAGCTGGTCCCCGGTCAGCCGGCGAAAGCGCACATCGAGCGGGTGTATGGCCGGTCGCACGCGCTGAAGGTTGTCAGGGCTGCAATGGCTGACTACGCGGAGAAGTTTGAACCCTAAATTTCTGTGCACCCAACTCCAAACTCCGTCCTCCGAAATTCTACATTGCCCTCACGACGACCACCGTCTGATCGTCATGTTGGCGGGCACCCTGTGCAAATTTTTCTACTGCCGCAATCAACCTCTCTTTGATTTGTTCCGCTGTTGCATGAGCGCTCGTGGTGAGCAGTTCCATCAGCCGTTCTTCACCAAACTCCTCGCCACTTTCGCGCTGTCCTTCGGTGATTCCGTCCGTCACGAAAACAAAGACATCTCCCGCATCATAGCTAATCGTGGTTTCCTCCAACTCATCGGCAAAAATATTCTGGGCGGCGAGGCCAAGCCCGAGTCCACGAGGGATGATTTTGGATGTATGCTTCGTCTTTGTGGAATAGTGAAAAAGTGGAAGATGTCCTGCCCGGGAGAGGGTGAGCTGTCTTTCTGCAGGTTTGAATGTGCCCCCCATTGCCGTAATGAACGACCGCTTTTCCAGGTCCTTACATAGAAGGTAATTGGCGCGAATGAACAATTCCCGCGGCGAAAGTCCGAACGCGTGCAGCGAGCGGAGTATTCCCTGCACCTTGGACATATAGAGGGCAGCCGATGTTCCCTTGCCACTCACATCACCGACGATTACAGTCAGGGTCCGCGCATCGCCGTTAAGGTAATCGTAGTAGTCGCCCCCCACCTCCAGCGCGGGGATGGAGATGCCGGCGACCTGCAATCCTGCAACATCGGGCGTGGTCTGAGGCAATGATTCGAGTTGGATTCTCCGCGCGATGGCAAGTTCATGCTTCAGCCGCTCCTGTTCGGCGAGTTCTTCGTACAAGAACGCGTTCTCGATGGCCACCGAGGCCTGCCGTGCTACAGCGCCCAGGAATTCACGATCTTCGGGAGTGAAGGCAGACTCCGACATTTTCTCTCCAATTAACATCGCACCGACGAGTCTTTCCTTGGACCAGATCGGCACGACATAGAAGAACTCTTTCGAGGCAAGTGCCGCTTTCAATGGACCCGGGAGCATGTCCACACGCACCTCCTGGTCGAATGGCTTGAGTCCGTCCACCCATTGGTCATTGATGCCGAGACAAAACTCTTCCCACGTCGACCCGTCGAAACCGTACGCTTCGTGAGCGCAACAGACTTGTTGGTCACGGAAGAAGAGAAGCCCTACGCGTTTGAGTTTCATCAACGAAGCGAGCCGTTCAACAATCCCTTTTGCCAGGTGCGTCATGCTCAGAGTGGAGGACATGACCTCGGCAAGTTCACGCCCCATCTGGCGGTAATCGTACTGCGCCCGGTGGAACTTCTGCGACAGGAAACGCCCGCCTGATTTGTGAAGGCGCATGATGGTGAAGGTGAGTCCGATGGCCAATGCCGCCACCGTTCCTCGCTCGATGGCATTCCTTTCCTCTCTTGACGCCGGCGTATCCACGATCTCGATGGAACTGCTGGTGATTCTCACGTACGGGAAACGAATCTCCGCCTGCACCAGGAGCGAGAGCGCGACCATGAACACAAGAATTGTCGCGAGAAGCCAGGTGATCGAAACGAATGAGTACTGCACACCTCGACGGATCCGGAAGACGAGATTAAAGAGTTGGTACCGGCCGATGGTCACAAGGTAGGCGAGAGGCATTGCCATTAGGAGTAGACCGAAGGGACCCAGGAACCGAAGCGCAACAAAATCACCCTGCCTTCCGACAATGAAACCAAACGCAAAGGAACTTGCACCGATGCCGATACCTGTCCACCTTACGATCTGGTTCATTCTCCTGTACTCAACTGGACTATCCTTGCGGAACAGGATGGGGACGAAGAATACGTAGACACCATTCGTGATGACCACGGCAGCAGGCCCCCAGGCGGGAAGTACAATGACACAGACAAGTGAAATGAGTGAAAACACGTACCCGCTTATGCGAAGCCACCTTCGTCGAATCAGGTTCGGGCGCTCTTGCGGGAAGTAATGCGTGCTATGGAGAGACACTGCAAACCCCGTGAGAAGGCCTATCACCAGGCTCCACCTACGCAAGAAGTCTATGAGCGGCGACTCACTCCCCCGGCTGACGATGGAAACCGCCATGACGTATCCCACAACGAGGAAGAACACACCGAGGAGACGCGTGGCGGCATACTGCGGACGTGCCTCCGCCAGGAAAATACCCGTGGACACATACACGAGCCCGGAAAGGAAAAACAGAAGGAAACCGAACTGCAGCCCGAACGACGCAAGCGTTACATGGAGCGTCAATATCTCATTGTTCCGGATGATTTCGTAATCGATGGTGTTCCCGATCTGCCCTTGCCGGAGAATGGCATCTGCCTCGCCGACGTTCTTGAACTCCCTCCCGTTGATGCGCGTGATGTGGTCGCCTACACGCAGCCCGGCTCGGTCCGAAGCTCCTCCCGGTGTCACGTCCACGACGAGTGCTGTTGGTTGCAGATCGCGGACGTAGTCCGGGGACATTAATGATTTGCGAACGCTGTATGTATGGCGCGCCATATCGGGTGGCCGGGCCACCGCGAAAATCAGAAGGGAGGTGTCATTGAGCGTGCTAACGTAGTCGAGACCTTCCTTGAGTGAGGGGAACTTCCTTCCGTTCACCGAGAGAATCAGGTCGCCGATACGGATCGAGTCCGCCCGGTCGCCGGATGTCTCAGACAGGTCCGCAGGAAACGACCTCGTGATGTATGCGCGCGCAGGAGGGTTCTGAAATATGTTCTCGTCGGAAGGGGTCTTGCCGAATCGGTAGATGTTGTATCCGGCAAACATCACTAGCACGGCAGCAACAATGCCAAACAGAATGCGGAAGAGTTGGGGTCGCTGGTCGAAGTAACTCATGGTCTCTATGGTGGTGGATGGTAGTGGTGTGTACGTGTTTTGCGGCGTGCTGTTGCAGGGTGATGGTTGTCCTCTTGGGTATCGGAACAGGATACAAAATTCCTGAGAGAATTGTAAGGACGGTGCGCGCTCACCTGTCAGAGTTACCTTGATTCTCAGGGGCTTTCTCGCTATTTTGATCCCGAACTGCCACCGCCTCCCATCATCCGGAGTGTTCCTCTTGGACGTACAAGCCGAAGCCGTTGAACTGAATGATCTCATGATGCGCCGACGGGAAGAGCTTGAGGCCCTCAAGAAACTGGGCATCAATCCCTATCCCCACGAATTCAACCGCACGGCATTTTCCCGCGAGATCGTTGCGAACTTCAAAGATAAAGCGCCCCAAGACAGCGTGGCTGTTGCCGGTCGCATCATGTCCATCCGGAGAATGGGGAAGGCGTCGTTCTGCCACGTTATCGACTCGCAGGGGAAGATCCAGATCTACTTGAAGAAAGATGATCTCGGAGGAGCCTACGATGCATTCAAGCTTCTCGACATCGGAGACATCATCGGTGTGGAGGGGTATGTGTTCCGGACGAAGATGGGTGAAGTGAGTATCCATGCGAGGAAACTGGTCCTTCTTTCCAAAACACTCCGTCCACTCCCGATACCGAAGGAAACGGTGGATGAGACAGGAAAGACGGTCGTCCACGATCCTTTTTCCGACAAAGAGCTTCGGTACCGTCAGCGGTATGTCGATCTGGTTGTGAATCCTCAGGTGAAGGAGGTGTTCGTTAAACGCGCGAGGATCATTTCCACCATGAGAAGAATCTTCGACGAGAAAGGGTTTCTGGAAGTGGAAACACCGGTGCTCCAACCCCAGTATGGCGGCGCATTTGCACGCCCGTTCATTACCCATCATAATGCACATGATGTTGATCTCTATCTCCGCATTGCTGATGAGCTCTACCTGAAGCGCCTTATCGTTGGCGGCTTCGATGGTGTCTACGAGTTTGCCAAGGATTTCCGGAACGAAGGGATGGACCGGACGCACAATCCGGAGTTCACGATGCTGGAGGTCTATGTAGCATACAAGGACTATCTGTGGATGATGGAATTGGTGGAGGAAATGATCGGCAAGGTCGCCGTTGCCATCAACGGCTCCATGCAGGTGTCCCTCGGTGCTCAAACGATCGATTTCACACCTCCGTGGAAGCGTATCACAATGTTTGATGCCATCAAGGAATTCACCGGGCGCGATCTGCGCGGAAAGTCAGAGGCGGAACTCCGTCAGGCAGCGAAGGAGCTGCACGTGGAGGTGGAGCCGGGTGACGGTACGGGAACCATCATCGACGAGATTTTCAGCGAGAGAGTGGAGCACCATCTGATCCAGCCGACGTTCATCACGGACTATCCCGTTGAGATGTCCCCGCTCGCCAAACGCCACCGTAGCGAGCCGGGGCTGGTGGAGCGGTTCGAGGCGATCTGCAACGGGCAGGAACTGTGCAACGCATTCACCGAGTTGAATGACCCGATCGATCAGCGGGCTCGATTTGAAGAACAGATGCGCCACCGCGCACGCGGCGAGGAAGATGTGCAGCCACTGGATGAAGACTTCCTTCGCGCACTCGAGTACGGCATGCCTCCGACCGCCGGCATGGGTATCGGCATCGATCGGCTGGCGATGCTTCTGACCGGTCAGGAATCGATCCGTGATGTGATCTTCTTTCCCCAGATGAAACCGGAAAAGAAATGATCTGAGGGATCACCGTCACACGTTCTGATGAAGCGCCGCCGCAGTCGTCGTGCTCACCATCCGCCTGAAGAAACACCGGAGTGGACGCTTGCACTCAGGTACCGGGTCTTTGTAGTGGATACGCCCGGCATTTCTCCCCAAACCCTGGACTTTGACGAATGACACTCTTTCGGAGGCTCGACCGCCCGCCCGTGCCGCTTCTGGTTGGTGTTCTTTTTCTTTCCGCGGCCGCGGTGGTATTGCTTGTATACGTAGAGCAATTGAACGGAGAGAGCTCGACATTGTATCTTCAGAATAGGAACTACGGCCTCCAAACCGCACTCCATGATCTCTACAAGACGCAACAGGCTGACGTGGTGATGCTGGGGAACTCTCTCACCTATAATGTCAATTGGAACGAGTTGTTGGGGAGAGCGTCCATTGTGAACCGGGGAATCGTTAGTGACATTACCGAAGGGTATCTGCATCGGCTCGACGCGGTGGTGAGATTAAAGCCACGGCTTTGCTTCATCGAGGGTGGTATCAACGACATTTACGCCGGTGTGCCAGTGGATCTTGTGCACACACACTACAAGCGGATTGTTGAAACCTTGAGAACGGAGGGGATTGTTCCCATCATTCAATCGACATTGTACGTCTCTCCCCGCTGGCATGACCACGAGAAAAACAATCTGCGCGTCGCCCAACTGAATACCTTGCTTCAGAGACTCGCCGCGACCACAAGGCTGGAGTACATCGATCTGAACAAGAGCATGGCCACCAATGGTGCTCTCAACGATACGCTCACCTACGACGGAGTCCATTTAAACGCCGACGGATACCGTCTGTGGGCCCGGGAGGTCGAACGGGTATTGACCGCGCACGGGTTGTAACACCTTCGACATACATAGTTCACCACCCTCATCTGTCACCTTCTTTCCGACGACACATCCATGAAATCCATTAACGTTGTGTTTGCCGTTCACAATCATCAACCCATCGGAAACTTTGACACTGTCTTTGAGGAGGCGTACGAACGTTCCTACAAGCCCTTCTTCGAAATCTTCGAACGTTACCCAGCAATCAAACTCACCCAGCATTGGACGGGGACATTGCTGGAGTGGCTCCTGAAGAAGCATCCGGACTTCATTGAGAGAATGAGGACGATGGTCCATCGGGGACAGCTCGAGCTTCTCACAGGCTCGTACTATGAAGCAATCCTTGCGATCATCCCTCCGGACGACAGGATCGGACAAATCAGGAAGCTGACCACGTTTATCGAGAAGACATTTGACTATTCGCCGCGTGGGATGTGGTTGGCCGAGCGGGTGTGGGAACAACATCTGGTCGGTTCGATCGTGGACGCGGGAGTAGAGTTTTTAGTGGTGGACGACACGCACTTCAAACATGCAGGTCTGGGGGACGACCAGTTGCTTGGCTTCTACATCACGGAAGACCAGGGGAAGATGATCAAGGTCGTTCCGATCGATAAGATGCTTAGATACACCGTCCCCTTCCGGCCACTGGAAGAGACCGTACATTATCTCCAGCAGGTGGTTTCTGAACATGGTACGCGGGTGGTTGTGCATGCAGATGATGGCGAGAAGTTCGGTGTCTGGCCGAAGACCTATACCCATGTCTACGAACACGGCTGGCTTGAGTCGATGTGCAGGATGATGGAAGCGAACTCTGCCTGGCTCAGGACGACACATCTGAGTGCCGTGGTGGATTCACTTCCTCCCGAGGGTCGGGTATATCTTCCAACCGCTTCCTACTCTGAGATGTTGAAATGGGTGTTGCATCCGACGTCGTTTCTGAAGCTGGAACGGTTTGAGAACCAGCTCAAGGAGGCCAATCTGTTGGAAGAGAACGGCATGTTCGTGCGCGGCGGCTTCTGGCGGAACTTCCTGGCAAAGTACCCCGAGGCAAACCACATGCACAAGAAGATGCTGCGGGTTGCGACGCGGGCACGGTCAGCGGGGCTCAAAGGAAAAAACGCGAACGACGTGCTCGATCACGTCTGGGCCGGGCAATGCAACGATCCGTACTGGCATGGAGTGTTCGGCGGCTTGTATCTTCCCAATCTGCGGTTCCCGGTGTACAGGAACCTCCTTCAGGCAGAGGCGCGGCTCGATCATTTTGAAAAGCTCCCGTTGATCCGGGTCGAAGAGGTTGACTTCGATTGTGATGGTGCAAAGGAGGTGCTGGTCGAGACAGATGAGATGAATCTCTATTTTAAGCCCTCGATTGGAGGCACTCTTATCGAGCTGGACTACAAGCCAATCACTTTTAACCTGCTCGACATCCTCAGCCGCCGGGAGGAGGGCTATCATCGCAGGTTGATGGCTCACACCGAATTTGGATCCAACGCCAACGTGCATGATGGCGTGCTTGCCAAGGAGCCTGGGTTGGAGCAGCATCTTCACTTTGATTGGTACCGCCATGCTTCGTTGGTGGATCATTTCTTCGGGCAGGAGACTACACCCGAGTCATTTGCGCAATGCAAGTATCTTGAGCTTGGCGATTTCGTCAATCAGGCTTATACATCCCGGACAAGAAAGAGCGGCGACCACGTTGAAGTCACGTTAGAACGCGACGGCGCGCTCTGGATTGGAGCAATGCCGCACCGGGTCACCATCAGGAAAGCCGTCCGCTACTCGCCTGGGTCTTCAGAGTTCTCCGTCGACTATACGATCATCAACGGGGAGGCAGCGCCGATCGATGTCTGGTTCGGTGTGGAGTTCTGTGTGGGGCTGATGGCAGGCGATGCACATGACAGATACTACAAGATCGAAGGGCGAACGCTGAAGGACAAACGGTTGCGAAGTGCAGGTGAGGAAGTCGACGTGAAGAACTGCACATTGGTGGATGAATGGCTTGGGATCGAGACATCGTTCATGTTTCGGGAACCCGCAGTGCTCTGGCGCCATCCCCTGGAAACCGTTTCACTCTCCGAAGCAGGGTTCGAGCGATTGTATCAAGCATCGGTTGTCACGCCTCACTGGAAATTCCGACTCGAAAAAGAGCATCGCCTCCGTTGTGTACAGTCTGTAAGACGCCTGTAGAGCGTGCTTTCGATTCTGCCAATTGGTATATTGTACCCGATAACCTGAAATGAGAAGGTTCAAAGTACGGTTGCCCGTTCGGAAGCCGTCCCGTAGCCCTCATTCTCTGCCTCATCACTTGTTTGCGAGAGAAGACCCCTTGCCCACGGCCTCATTGCAGATGCCAGCCGGGCATTATCTCACTTGAAATGGAACGCCGATTGAAGATTAGCGTCATCGTACCCACACTGAATGAAGAAAAACTTCTGGGCGGAATGCTGCGACAGTTCACGCAGGAGATTATGCAGCGTCATCATATTGAGTTGATCGTCAGCGATGGAGGGAGCGTTGATGGAACACTCGCCATTGCACATCAATATGCGCACAAGGTTATTGAGAATATTCCCCGCGTGAAGCAGACCATCTCACTCGGCAGAAACGTCGGAGCAAAACACGCGACCGGCGATGTGTTTGTGTTCTTGAACGCTGACACACTGATTAAGGACGTGGACAGGTTCTTTCGCCGACTGTCCGAAGAGATCCAACCATCAAGGATTGCCGCGCTTACCTGCAGCGTTGAAATCTATCCGGACGACCAGAGGATGATCGACCGCTGGTTCCATGGTTTCTACAACTGGTTTTTCTATATGATGAACCAGGTGGGGATGGCGATGGGACGGGGAGAGTGTCACATCATCAAGCGCGAGATCTTTGACCGGGTGAACGGCTATGCTCCCCGCATTACAGCCGGAGAGGATTATGATATGTTTCGCAGGTTGGAGAAAGCCGGGCGGGTGAAGTTCCTCAAGGATATCGTGGTGTATGAATCGCCACGGCGCTACCGGAAGTACGGATATTTATATGTGACCGCTTCCTGGTTCCTGAATTTCCTTTCGGTTTTCTTCCTCCGTCGATCGATCCTGAGTGAATGGAAGCCAATCCGGTGACAGCTCCAGTGGCCGGATGGAACTCATCGTTTTCGTTTTGTTGACTTTCAGGCTGTTTTTGGATATATAACGCTGTGGTTGCGATGAGTGAACGCCGGGAAAGAAACTTTGCGCCCGGTTTGGTCGTTCATACTTCAGCCGATTGACAAGCAACGTATCTTATTTTCTATTGAGGGAAGAGGAACGCGATGAGGAAACGATTTTCGCTGATGACGGTGGCGTCACTTGTTGTCCTGAGCCTATTTGCGGGCTCGTTGCTCAACAACCTGATCTCGGGGGATAACATCTATGAACAACTCAACAAGTTCAAGGATGTGTTGAGTATTACCGAGAAGTACTACGTTGAGGATGTGGACACACAGAAGCTAACAGAGGCGGCGATCAACGGTGTGTTGGAGGAACTCGATCCTCATTCAGTGTACATTCCCGCCTCTCAACTTCAGAAGGTAAACGAAGAGTTCCAGGGGAGTTTCGAGGGTGTGGGTATCGAGTACCAGGTGCTGAACGACACCCTGCTTGTCGTCTCTCCGATTGTAGGCGGGCCGAGCGAAGCGCTTGGGATTCTCTCCGGAGACAAGATTGTCAGCATTAACGACACCTCGGCAATTGGTATTACGCAGCAAGGTGTTCAGAAGAAGTTGCGTGGCCCGAAAGGGAGCAAGGTGAAGGTTGCCATCCTTCGTGCAGGCATCAAGGACCTGTTGGATTTTGAGATTACCCGCGACAAGATTCCGCTATACACCGTGGACGCTTCGTTCATGATCGACAGCAGGACCGGGTATGTTAATGTAACCCGGTTTGCGGCCAAGACACATGAGGAGTTTGTAACTGCAGTTACCGCATTGAAGAGCCAGGGGATGAATCGCCTCGTGCTGGATCTTCGGGCAAATGGAGGTGGATACCTCGAGCAGGCCTTCAAAATGGCAGATGAAGTGATGCCGAAAGGGAAGAAGATAGTCTACACAAAAGGGCGCCGGCCTGAATTCGATGATGAATACATCTCATCGGGAAACGGCAAATTCGAGGATGTCTCTTTGGTCATCCTGGTGCATAACGGCTCTGCCTCCGCAAGCGAGATCGTTGCAGGCGCCGTTCAAGACTGGGACAGGGGCCTCATTGTCGGGGAAACATCGTTTGGTAAGGGACTGGTGCAGCGTCAGTTTGATCTCAAGGATGGCTCTGCTTTCCGCCTTACAACGGCACGGTACTATACCCCCAGCGGTCGTCTCATCCAGCGCCCGTACAACGGAGACAAAATGAAGTATGCTCGTGAAGCCTTCGAACGTCAGGAGACCGAGGGGGAGAATGTCATGCACGAGGCGGAGAAGGATTCTTCGCGGCCCGTCTACAAAACTGCAGGCGGACGCGTCGTGTATGGGGGTGGAGGCATCACTCCGGATTACATCGTCAAATCTGACCGGCTGACGGAATACTCGGTGCAGTTACGCAGCAAGCTCGTTTTCCTGGAGTTTGCCGACAAATATCTCGATACAGAAGGCGCAGCTCTCAAAGCAAAATATGGCAAGGAAACTCAGAAATTTGCCTCCGATTTCGAAGTAACATCCGATATGCTGGAAGGCGTTCTCAGCATCGCCAAGGCAAAGGGGGTTGAGTTCAAAAAGGACATGTACGAGAAAGATCTCAAGTATATCACGGCGTTCACGAAGGCATATATCGGTCGAAGCCTCTGGGGTAACGAAGGGTCTGCTCGAGTCATGCTAGCGGTGGACAATCAGTTCCAGAAGGCCATCTCTCTCTTTCCTGAAGCAGAGAAGATTTCGAAGACCCTTTCCAGTTTGAAGTAGGGTTCACTCACCAAGAGGAACAGTCGTTCGTTGAGAAACGCCCAAAGCCGTTCTGCCTGCCGCTCTCGGTTTGCCATGGCAATACGTCCGAGTTTCTCCCTTGTTTGTTCCATCCTCGCATGCGTTTCATGGATCAGTCCATGGCAGACGCATGCGCAGTCTTCGTCCACCCCTCCCTCTCATGTCCTGATGGAAGGTGAGGAGCTTACCTATAATGTCAGTTACGGCCCATTTGATCTCGGCGAAGTGAAGATCAGTATTGAGCGGAAGGTGCAGGATCCTGAGTACCTTGCGTACTTTGGAAAGGCATTGATCCGTTCGTACAAGGGTGTTCCATTTGTTGATCTCCACGCTGTGTATGAGAGTATGGTCGATACCGGTGTGTTCTCTCGGGCCTTTGTTGGCAAGAGTAGGGAGGATAATGCGTGGGACTTCGCTCGGTACAAGTTTGAGTACGACAAGAAACGTGTGCTGATGGAAATGGGCCGGCGGGATACTATCGTCGAGAGGCGGGACACGCTCGCTGTCGATGTGCATTCGCATGATGGCCTTTCCCTTTTCTTTTATGCACGTGACCAGTTGTTCTCACACACGCGAATGAATATCCCTGCCGTTGTGAAGGAGAAGAAAGTGAACACCTACATCGATTTTGCCGGCGACAGAAAATCGGTAGAGATTGACGCCGTCGATTACCCGATCGACGTCATAGGTTTTGAGGGGACAGCGGAGTTTGTCGGCATCTTTGGACTAACGGGAGACTTTGAGGGTTGGTTCAGTAACGACGACGCTAGAATTCCAGTTGTTGCCAAGATGAAAGTGATACTCGGAAGCGTGCGGCTTGAGCTGATCAAGTGGAAGAGGCCGGGATGGACGCCCCCACGAGGTGAATGACCGCTCATGCCCCTCATTACATTCCTCAACGACCAACCATCAATCCACCCCACGGTGTTTGTTGCATCCAATGCTTCGATCATAGGGCGTGTGGAAGTTGGCAAGGATTCAAGCATCTGGCATAACGCAGTGGTCCGCGGGGACATCAATCTCATCCGGATCGGAGAGCGTACAAATATTCAAGACGGATCAATTCTCCACGTTACGCACGAACTTCCAGTGGTAATTGGAGATGATGTAACGGTAGGGCATCGCGCGATTGTGCACGGGTGCACGGTAGGGAATGGCTCCCTTATCGGGATGGGGGCGATTATCCTTGATGCAGCCCTCGTGGGCCCTCATGCCCTTGTTGCTGCAGGGGCTGTGGTTCGAGAGGGGTTTACCGTTCCTGAGGGTGCATTGGCTGCGGGAATCCCTGCCAGAATCGTTCGTGACCTGACCAGCGAGGAACGCGCCCATCTTCTTTCCTCCGCACAACACTACGTCGGTTACGCACAGCAGCATCGGTCCAGCGTATCCATGACAGGTGACACCGTATGAAGGCACGCTTCTGGGGCACCCGGGGATCGATTCCAACGCCGGGAAAATCCACCATTGCGTACGGCGGCAACACTCCCTGTGTCGAGATCCGTCTCCACCACAATCAGTTGGTCATTCTCGATGCCGGGACCGGGATTCGGAATCTCGGGGATTCGCTTATTGCCACGGGCGAATCGGTCACAGCATACGTCCTCATCAGTCATCCCCACTGGGATCATGTGCAGGGGTTTCCATTTTTCAAGCCTGCATTCATCTCGGGAAACGAATTTACAATCATTGGGGGGCAGTCAAAGGATGTCACTCTTCGCCAGATGATTGCCGACTTGATGGACAAGGTGTACTTTCCTATTCAAATGAATGAGTTGAAAGCCAAGATCAATTTTCATCCGATCAAAGAAGAAACGTTGAAGCTCTATGACGGTACGCTCACGTCGTGCTACGTCAACCATCCCTCGTTTGCCCTTGGGTACCGCCTCGATGTGGCGGGACGGTCACTGGTGTACATCAGTGACAATGAGCCATTTGACCGTGAAGTTGCCAAGTCCGTCAGGAATGTGGAAAAGGTAATCGTGGAGAGATACTCCAAGAGCAAGGGAGACCCGAACCAGAGGATATTCGATTTTGCCCGCGGTGCAGACATCCTTATCCATGATTCCACCTACACTCCCGAAGAATATGTGAACCATGTAGGATGGGGACACTCACATTATTTGTTCTCGCTGAAGGTAGCAGCGGAGGCGGGAGTGAGAAAACTCGTGCTCTTCCATCATGATCAAACCCACAGCGACGCGCAGATCGACGAGATTCTGCGTACCTGTAGAAAAGAGATCAAGACACGGAACTACAAATTCGAGTGTGTCGCAGCAGCGGAAGGGATGGAGCTTGAGTGGTGAAGTTCGGTAGCGGCCATAGATGCGGGAGAAACTCCTTGACAATCAACGGAATGGTGGGTATATTTTCGCCGAGAGGAAACGAGCTATTCATGCCCAACCAGCGGGCGCTCAAAGATCCGTTCACAATCCGGGAGTGTAATGGCACGCGGCAAGGTTAAGTGGTTCGATGCGAAGAAAGGTTTTGGGTTCATCGAGAAGGAAGAGGGAGGAGACATCTTTGTCCACTTCACCGCAATAAAAGCAGACCAGGGATACAAGTCATTAGAACAGGGAGCGACGGTCGAGTTCGAAGTTGTCGAGGGAAAGAAAGGTCCGCAGGCCGCCAACGTCGTGGTCGTATGATCGTCAAACAGACTGAAGCGACCCCGGTGAGCAAGCGCCAGCAAAAACTGGCCCCCGACCGGGGTCTCGCTGTTTTTTTCCGTGTATCTCCATCACCATCAGAATCGTGAGGTACAGATGTCGTTTGTGTTCAAGCCGTCCGATATCAAAAAGTTTGGCAAGGTGTTTGGCGCCGAACCGAAGCTGAAGGGCTCGAACTATCGGTTTGAAATTGGCTCGACAGATTCGCACCGGAAACTCGTTCTTGAGATCTACCCCGATCTTTCCATTGGAGCACAAAAGGGAAACCTGATTTCAGTCTACACGATAAATGCCCATCTTCAGCTTCACTTCTGTTCAGGATATGTGGTCAGCGAGATGCTCGGAGAAGTCACGTTCGTCGGTGAATATAACGGGAAGCTCTCTGGTCTTATCATCGAAAAGGAAGGCGGCTGTTCACTCTACGCAAATGTGGATCGTTCTCTTCTCTCAGGTGATTTCACTCAGCTCGGACCAGAGGTAATGCTTTCGGGGATCGCACTTTCACTGACCGATGGAATTCTCGATCTACCCGCACCATCCGGACAGCGCAGGGGGCAGACTCGCAAGAAAAAGGCAACCCGCCGGTGACGTGTCGTGTTGCGGTGTTCAACAACCACGGGAGATACCGCGTCCCCGGGCAGAAGACTCGTGATTACGCGATGCGCGTTTTACGGCTGGCCGGGATTCGCAAGGCTGAGATTAGAATTGTTTTTGTCGACTCGCAATACTGCAGAAAGATCAACAAGGAATTCCTGGGGAGCGATGAGGTAACGGATGTGATCAGCTTTCCGCTGGAAGCGAGCCCGAACTTGGAGGGGGAAGTGTATGTTAACATTGATAGTGCTCGTCGGCAGGCGCGAGACTTCCGCGTGAGCATCGCCAACGAGGTCGCACGTCTAGTCATACACGGTGTGCTTCATCTGGTCGGTTACGATGATACGACACGTGGAAAGGGAGCGGCGATGAGGAAAAGAGAAGACGCGCATGTGCGGTACTGGTTTTCGGGAAAGGGATAGCGACAGAATGAAAGAGCGCATCGTTGAGATTCTCATTTACATCATGTCCGAGATCCAGGAAAACAAAGGACTTGCTGAAATTGACCTTGGTGAGTTGAAGGACAAGGGATACACGCAATCGGAGATTAGCACGGCGTTTAGCTGGCTGTATGATACGATGCACTTGAGTGAAGGGGTTCTTTCCCACCCTGCACGGGCGGCGGAAGGTTCCCGCAGAATGCTGCACGATATTGAGAAAACCCTGATTACTACTGAAGGCCAGGGGTATCTGATTCATTTGAGCGAACTCGGTTTGTTGGACGAACAGGATGTAGAACAGGTAATCGAGCGAGCGATGGTGAGCGGCTACGAGAAACTGACGCTGCAGGAACTGCAGGAGCTCGTTGCTTTCGTCCTCTTTTCCAAGTCTGGGCCTTCCGGGGGCAATCGGTCGATGTTGAATTCACGAGACACAATACATTAAATGGCAAAGAAAAAAATAGCAAAGCTCATCGAGGAAGTGACCCGTCCGACGAACGGCACCGGTGCCCCAGCCAAGAAGAAGAGAGCGAGGAAGCCGGTCGTCGAGCCGAATGGCAGGGCGTTGATTGTCGTTGAGTCTCCAGCCAAAGCAAAGACCATCAACAAGTATCTTGGCAAGGACTACGTGGTGGAAGCCTCCGTGGGTCACATCAAGAATCTGCCGAAGAGCAAGATCGGTATCGACGTTGAGGATGGCTTCACCCCCGAGTATGAGACAATCAAGGGTAAGGACGAAGTCATCGCACGGTTGCGTGATCACGCGGGAAAAGCAAGTGCGGTGTACATCGCCACGGACCCTGACCGCGAAGGGGAGGCGATTGGGTGGCACATTGCCAAAGAGATCGAGGACAAGAACACCAACGTCTACCGCGTCCTTTTTCATGAAATCACCGAACGCGGCATCGCAGAAGCGATGCAGCATCCGATGAAGATCAACGAGAATCTGGTGAACTCGCAGCAGGCGCGTCGTGCCATGGACCGCCTTGTCGGGTACAAGATATCCCCCTTTGTCTGGAAGACGGTGTTCTATGGACTTTCCGCCGGACGCGTGCAGTCGGTGGCTGTCCGCGTGATTTGCGAACGGGAAGAGGCAATCAACTCGTTTATTCCTGAGGAATATTGGTCTATTGTGGCGGAGTTCCAGGTTGTCGGTAGTGATCCATTCCTGACGAAACTTTTCAAAGTTGCAGGGGATGACCCGACGATCGGTGACGCAACGACTGCAGAAGGGTACGTAGCGGACATCCGGAAGCAGTCTTACGCAATTTCCGATCTCCAGAGAAAGCCCGTCCGGCGAAATCCCCCGCCCCCATTCATCACGAGCACATTGCAGCAGGAGGCAGCCCGTCGGCTTCGCTTCACGTCGAAGCGGACGATGATGCTTGCACAAAAGCTCTATGAAGGTATCGAGTTGGGAGAAGAAGGCCGCGTTGGATTGATCACCTACATGAGAACAGACTCAACACGCTTGAGTGAAGATGCCGTTAAGGAAGTCAGGGAGTACATCTACACCAATTACGGGAAGGAGTACCTTCCGCATGAACTCCGACTGTTTAAGAAGGGGAAGAGCTCGCAGGATGCCCACGAGGCAATTCGTCCAACGTATGCCAAGTACGCCCCAAAGGTGGTGAAGAAGTACCTTGACCCGGAGATGTTTGAGCTCTATGAGCTCATCTGGAATCGGTTTGTGGCCTGCCAAATGAGCGCGGCGGTCTTCGACCAGCTTACGGTGGATGTCAAGGGTGGCGATTACCTTTTCCGCGCAACCGATACAATGCCTCAGTTCCGCGGATTTCTTCAAGTGTATGATGACATAGTGGATGAGACCGAGAAATCCGGCGACGAAGATCCTGTCTCGAAGTTGCCGACGACGCTGAAGCTGGCAGATCGGGCGTCCTTGACGAATCTCATCCCGAACCAGCACTTCACAAAACCCCCCGGACGATTCACAGAAAGCAGTCTGGTGAAAGAACTGGAAGCACAGGGAATCGGACGTCCCAGCACGTACGCACTGATCGTGGATACGATTCAGGCGCGCAAGTATGTTGAGCAGCGAGAGCGTCGGCTTTATCCCACGGAGTTGGGCATCGCTGTAAACAGGCTCCTCGTGCAAAACTTTCCGCACTTGTTTAATGTAGCATTCACCGCGAGGATGGAGGAAGAACTGGACACCATTGCTGCAGGGAAGCAGAGTTATCGGAAGGTGATGGAAGATTTCTATCATCCCTTTATCAAAGATGTAGAGGGGGTGGACAAGAAGAGCGCTGCGATCAAGAAATCGTTGCAGGAGAAGACCGAGGAGGTCTGTGAGCTCTGCGGAAAACCGATGATCATCAAGTGGGGACGGAATGGCCGTTTCATGGCGTGCAGCGGATATCCGTCCTGTAAGAACACGCGCCCTTTGCCCGGCGAACAGGAACAGAACAAGCACATGGCTGGCATGAAGTGCGAACTATGTGGCGCCGATATGCTCGTCAAAGGTGGAAGATATGGTGCGTTCATGGGTTGTTCGAACTACCCAACATGTAAGAACACCAAACCGATCTCCATCGGGGTAGCGTGCCCCAAATGCAAGGATGGCTATGTCATCGAACGAAAGACGAAGCGGAAACGCGTTTTCTACGGGTGTTCCCGATACCCCGATTGCGATTTCGCCTCATGGGATAAGCCGGTCGCCCGCGCATGCGACACCTGTGGAAACGCGTACATGGTGGTGAAGTTTAGCCAGACACGGGGCGACTATTTGACCTGCCCGTCGTGCAAAGCTGAGATTGCAAAAGAAGAACCCGTCGAACGGGAAACCTGATCAACGCCCTGACCTGCCGCATGGAGCACGATGTCCGCACATATCTTCACTACCTGCGGAAAGAACGGAACTACTCCCCGCATACCATTGCAGCATACGAGGATGATCTACGTCAGTTTGAAGAGTATCTCAGCCGTGTTTCTGAGAAAGGAGCGATATCGCTCCGCGGGATTGACCGAGGAACCATTCGGGGCTTTCTGGGTAGCCTTCTCGAACAGGGGTTCTCCAAGAGAAGTGTCGCCCGAAAGCTCGCCTGCCTGAAATCATTCTTCAAATACCTCTGTAAAGTCCATCGTCTCGATTGTAACCCGGCTGCTAATGTCGCGTCCCCCAAGCTTGAACGTCGGTTGCCACAATTCTTGGACGAGGACACGGTCACCAGGCTGATGGAACAACCGGATAGATGCACCCTCGAAGGGATACGCGACGCTGCAATTCTGGAGTTGTTCTACGGAACTGGAATCCGCCTCAGCGAGTTGATTTATTTGAGGGTTGGCGACGTTGATATCGCCAACGGTACAGTCAAAGTGACGGGTAAGGGAAGCAAGGATAGAATCGTCCCCTTTGGCCGTCCTGCACGGAAGGCACTTGATGACTATCTTTTGCGGCGCCGGGAATTCGTGGGAAAGATGGCGGACACGAGAATCCTTTTCCTCAGTGCTCGTGGGAAAAGGATGAATCCAAAGGGAATCAACGTTTTGATGAACACCTACATCGGGAAAGTATCAGAAATAGAGAAGAAGAGTCCTCATGTGTTACGACACACTTTTGCCACACATTTGCTGAACCGTGGTGCTGACTTGAGAGCGGTGAAGGAATTGTTGGGGCACGAGAGCCTCTCCACTACCCAGGTTTACACACACGTCAGTGTGGATCGGCTGAAAAAAGTCTACGCGCAGGCCCATCCCAAGGCGTGATGTTCTCCGCAAAACGTACTCGAAAGGAATAGCCATGCTGACAAGATTCACAGCGCGTCGTTTCCGCGCCCGCCAGGAGTTGAAGGAATTTGCGACCGATGCTGTCAAGAAGCTAGACAAGTTCTACGATGGCATTCTCCGTGCTGACGTCATTCTGAGTTTTGAAGGTGCGACCAAGAACATCAAGATCGCGGAAATAAATCTTCACGTCTTCGGAACCATGTTGACGGCGAGGGAAAAGTCGGAGGATTATCACAAGTCGGTGGAGTTGGCGGTGGAGAAAATGAATGGACAACTGGCAAAGTACAAATCCAAACTTCGCGCAAAAGATAAGAACAAGGTTCGCTCGATGCAGGACAAAGTCTAAACCACTTCGCCCAGGCTACAAATGAAGATCGACAGGAAAAAGGAGACCAGGAAGAAGGGAATTACGGTCGGGTTTCTCTTTGAAACGACGAAACAACGTTTCAAGCTGAAACAGCTGAACGGTGAGAGGGGGTTTGAGAATTCGATCAAGGACAAGAACCTGCATAGACCAGGATTGGCGCTTGCGGGGTATGTGGAGCTCTTTACGTATGATCGAGTGCAGATCATCGGGAACACCGAGATCCGTTACTTGAACTCGTTGCTCCCTGCCGACAGGAAATCTGCATTCATGGCGTTGCTGGAATTCAAAATGCCGTGCATCATCCTGACGAATGGCAACAAGTTAGAGGATGAATTGCTTGAGGCGGCATCTGCGAAGCAGATCCCGGTGTTCGGCACGCCGTTCGAGACTACCAAGATAGCATATTTCCTCGCTGACTTCCTCGACGACCAGTTTGCACTGCAGATCGTTCTACACGGGTCGTTTGTGGATGTATATGGCGTTGGTGTTCTTCTTGCCGGGAGGTCGGGAATCGGGAAAAGCGAGATCGCGCTTGACCTGCTGGAACGGGGCCATCGTCTCGTTGCCGATGACGTGGTGATGGTGACGCGAAAAGGAGAGGGAATCCTGATGGGTGCAGGAACCGATTTGGTGAAGCACTTTATGGAGATCCGCGGATTGGGCCTGATCGACGTCCGCAGCATGTTCGGCATCAGGGCGATTCGATTTCAGAAGAGAGTGGAACTTGTCGTGGAATTGGAGGAATGGAAACCGACACATGACTATACTCGTACAGGGCTGGATGATGAGAACGTTTCCATCCTGGACGTAGAGATTCCACTCGTTAAGCTTCCCATCTTTCCAGGAAAAAACGTCACAGTCATCACCGAAGTCATTGCCCTCAACTATCTCCTCAAGCACTACGGCTACGACGCGGCAAAGGAGTTCTCCAAGAGACTGGAGACCGTCATCGGCGAGAAACGAAAGGGGAACAGAGCCATCCAATACTTTGAGCACGACTTTGAATAGCCAGTAATTCTTTCCACCCAGCCCCTTTTTTACCTCTTTCTGCCAATCTTGCGGTTTTGAGCCGCGGAAAATTTCCTTGACAAACGGCTGTTTATGTGTTATCATTCCCCTGCATTTTTGGAATGGGACTTGTGTCACATTCCGAAAGAGAATTCCACAAAGCCAACTCGAAATCGTGGATAAGGGAATCGGAGATATCCGAGCCAATAAGGCAATTTTGCCATGCTGAAGAACATGAAATTCTTTGTCTTCTCGGACACAGGCCTTGAACTTCGGGAAATCCGGTTTTTCAAGCTCAAGCTGATCGGCTCAAGCCTTGCCTTGGGTTTATTTGTCATAGGGGCAGTTCTAATTGTGAACTTCCTTTCAAACGATCTGCTCGGGCTTGGGTACGACAGGATGTCCGTGTTGAATGCGGAGAACAAGATCTTGAAGGACCAGTTGAACGAGATCTCTCGTCGGATGAATAGCGTACAACGTGGGCTGGCAAGCCTTGCAGACAGGGGCAACGAGCTTCGTTTGATGGTTGATCTGTCCACCATCGACCCAGAGACGCGAGAAGCTGCAATCGGTGGAACCATCAAGACCTCAGAGTTCCCGTTCCTGTCGGAGGAAGCCTCCACAGTGTTGAACAACTCCCGACAATTACTTGACCAATTGTCAAGGGAAGTGAAGCTCCAGCAAGCAAGCTATGAAGATATTTACAAGCGTTACGAGTACAACAAGAAGTTCTTCAACCACCTTCCCGCGATCAAACCGGCGACTGGTTATTACAGTGTTAACGGGTTTGGCATGCGTGTGCATCCTGTTCTGAGAGTCTATAGAATGCACGAAGGCGTCGACGTCATCAATGATGTCGGGACCGATATTTTTTGCACTGGGGATGGTGTTGTCCGGTATGCAGGAAGGACCCAGGGTGGCTATGGAGCCGTCGTTGAGATTTCGCACGGCTATGGGTACTCAACGTTGTATGCGCATCTTTCCAAGATCCTTGTACGTCCGGGTCAGACCGTGCGACGAGGGGAACTTATCGCAAAAAGCGGTCGTTCAGGACTTGTGAGCGGCCCGCACCTGCATTACGAGGTCCGGTTGAATGGCCGGAAACAAAACCCCGTAGATTACTTCTTTGACGATGTGGACGCTGCCCGGTATCGGACAGCCCTGGCGAGCATACAGTAACTGTATATTTGCCGGCACACCCGCCGGGGTCGGATGTGGTCGAACTGCAATGCCCAACTGCACGCAACACAACGTGAACTATCGCAATCATTGTTCGAGGTGAGAAATTGATCTGGACGATGGAACTGGCTTCGTACCTGGATGACGCACCGTGGCCGGCAACCAAAGACGAACTTATAGATTACGCTGTACGGACCGGTGCTCCGGTCGAGGTGGTGGAGAACCTCCAGGAACTTGAAGACAGTGAAGAGCCGTATGAAAGTATGGAGGAGATCTGGCCCGATTATCCGACCGACGAAGACTTTTTCTTTGAAGACGAAGGTGAATACTAGTCGTCCGTTTCCGTTGATTCTCTGGAGCAAAATTGCTACCATACCAACCCAGCCAAGACGGCTGGGTTTTTTTGTGTTGCTTTTTCACGAAGGCTTATATCGAACTCGTGCATTTTAACCGACACGTCCCTCAACGTTCACTATTCCCTTTGCCTAACCCCGCCCATATCATTTTGGGTCTGGTTCTGATGATCGCGTTGGTAGACGGTGGTACTGCCCAGGAGAACGGGGAAAAGACAGGGCTATACGAAATCAGCACAATTGTGGTGGACGGGAACGAAACCATCAGCGCAAAGGAACTTCTCGCCCAGTTGCAGACGAAACAAACGCCCGGTACTCTGAGCAAGTTTCTTCATGGGATCAACGACAGACTCGGAAGAAAAAACGAGTACTTCGATCCCGTCAAGTTCACCGAAGACCTCCATCGTCTGCACAAGCACTACCGCGATCGCGGGTTCAACATGGTCCGGATTGATACCTCGCTCACTTTTGATGATGAAGAGGGAGTGATAGAGATTTCTATTCTTGTGACGGAAGGGTACCGCGCGATTGTGGATACCATAATGTATGCAGGGATCGCGAATGTGCCGGACTTCGTCCATGACGACATGGAATCATCTCCCCATATCACTTCTGGCGACCCATACGATGCCGCGTTACTGGAGGCAGAAGTTGCCCGCGTCCGGCTCATCCTCTGGAACGCAGGCTACCCCAATTGCGAGTACGTAAGAGACCGATCCTTTGCCACATTGCGAACGAGTACAGGAAACTACTCGGTTCTGCTCACCTTTGATCTCGGCAAACGGTATGTGTTTGGAGAAATCCACGTTACCAACGAAGACACGCTGCGAGATGACATTACCGATGACATCGTTTTCAGTCAGCTCGACTACAAACCAGATGATTTCTACAACTACTCAAGCAGGATCTCCAGCGAACGGAACCTGAACAGGGTCGGAATCTTCGACCAGGCTCGCATCGAAACAGACGTTCCGCCAAACGATAGCCCGTCCATTTTTGTGGCCAGCCGCATCAGCGTCCGCCCGAAAGACAAGCACGAACTCGCACCGGAACTCCTGATCAGCGATGAAAACAATGCATTCAACCTTGGTACCGGTCTGGGCTATACAAACAGAAATTTTCTCGGAGGGGCACGGACATTCTCAGCAAGGCTTCGTTTCAGAACCCAGACGATCCGTGAGTTCCCCAACTATTTCGGACTTAATACGACAGCTATTTCAAACGGAGAGTTGACGTTTGAGATGCTCCAGCCGTACATTTTCACAAACAAGATCAAAGGTAACTGGACGTTCTCGCTCATTCGGGATAAGCAACTCCCCTACCGGCAGGACATAGTTCGCAACACGTTTGGTTTCACCGATCGTTTTGCGGAGTTCACGACGGGGTACCTCGATTGGACGCTTGAGTTGGTAAATCTCTCACGGAACCAGAGTTTCACCGGTGATACGAACGACGCCGATTTCCGCCAACAGTTGGACCAGCTCGAGCAACAGTCGAAAAACACCCAGTTCAATTCGATTCTCTCCTTCACGATTCAGCGAGATAAGTCCAACGATCTCTTCCGTCCATCCGATGGGTTCATCCACACCGCGACTATTGAGGAAGCCGGTCTGCTCCCCCTCTTACTGAAGAACGCGCTTCCCCAAAACCTTCCATTTACACAATTCTATCGTATCAGCCTCCTCGGCCGCTGGTACTTCGACATGACTGATAATCGCTATTCTATTCTTGGGCTGAAATTGAAGGCCGGCTTCGAAGAAAAATATGGTGAGACTCGAAGCGATTCCACGCGCAGCATTCCGCAGACACACCGATTCTATGCAGGCGGTGGTGGCAGCATTCGCGGTTGGCAATCGCGTGACCTAAGTGCGACCGGCGATCCTCAGTTTGGAGGCAACGTCGCTTTTGAAGGAAGCATGGAACTGCGTATGAACATTCTCCAATCGTTACGTGATGATTTCCTGGACAAGATCTGGATTGTGACCTTTCTGGATTTTGGCAACGTCTGGGGGCAGGCGCGGAATCTGCAATTGAGAGATGTGGCTATTGCGACCGGAATTGGATTCCGGTATGATACATTCTTTGGACCATTCCGAATCGATTATGGCCTTCGCGTATACAACCCTGCTGCCAGGTCAAGTCAGCAATGGATAACGGAACGGTCGTTCTGGGGACAAACGTTCAAAGAAGGCATCCTTCACTTTGGTATTGGTCATGCATTCTGATGCGAAGGATCGAATCCTCTGGCGGCATGTCATCGGGCAACAGCGCGTGAAGCAGACGCTCCTCAGTGCGCGGAGAAACAATAGGCTGCCTCACGCGTACCTCTTTCACGGGAACGAAGGGGTGGGCAAGGACGCTGTCGCCATCGAGCTTGCACGCGTTCTTCAGTGCGAAGCGGGAGAAGAAGAGGCTTGTGGACGTTGTTCCTCTTGTCTGCAGATGAACGCATTGCAGCATCCCAATGTCCGACTCGTGGTGGCCTTGCCCGTCGGCAAGAACGAAACATCGGATGATCCCCCGCTGGAGAAACTGACGGCGACAGAGATCGTTCTCATTCGCGATCAGATCGCCCGCAAGTCAGAGAATCCTTATCACCGGATTGTCATTCCGAAAGCCACGATCATCAAAATCAACAGCATCAGGGAGCTGCGGCGGGAATCGGCGATGAGCACGGTCGGCGGCAGGACGCGCGTCTTCATTATTTCCTGTGCCGATGAGATGGGAGATGCCGCTTCCAACACATTGCTAAAGACACTCGAAGAGCCGTCAGGGAACACAATATTGATTCTCACAACAGCGCATCCCGACGCCCTCCTTCCTACGATACGCTCACGCTGTCAACAGGTCCGTTTCGATCCCCTGACTGAAACAGAGATACGAACGGCTCTGGTAGACCGGAATGATGTGGACCCGGCACATGCCGCTTTGGTTGCGCGCCTTGCAAACGGAAGCTATACGGAAGCAATAAATCTCTTGCAAGACGATGTCGCCGCCCGGCGGCAAGAGGTGGTGAACTTCATTCGGCTTGTGCTCGGCTCCGGTGTGGCGCCCCTGTTAGATGAGATCGGGAGAATTTGCTCAACAAAGGACAGAGACGTGGTGATCCGTTTTCTCACACTCATGCTGATGTGGTTCCGGGATGCACTGGTTCTCTCCCGCGGCGGCAGCATTATCAACCTCGACCAACAGGATGACCTCCAGAGATTCGTCACGAGGTTCCCGCACGCCGACCTTCTCTCGGCACTGACAGAAGTTGAGAAGGCTATTTCCCTTGTTCATGGAAATGTCTACATTAATCTCGTGCTGATGCAACTTTCCGTCCGTCTGAAAAGATATCTCGATGTCGGTCGGCCGCAGGCTGCAGTCTCTCACGCGTAACAAAATCAATGACTTCCACTCGACGCATACTTGTTACAGCCGCCCTTCCGTACGCCAACGGCCCGATCCATCTTGGTCATCTGGCTGGTGCGTATCTTCCGGCAGATATCTACGTCCGGTACCAACGGCTGAAGCAGCGGAATGTCTTGTTCATCTGTGGCTCCGATGAGCATGGCGTCCCGATTACCTTGACCGCCGACAAGGAACACGTTTCCCCCCAGGTGATTGTCGACCGCTATCATGCAATGAACAAAACCGCCTTCGAGCGGTTCGGAGTGAGCTTCGACAATTACTCCCGGACATCTCTTCCGATCCACCATCAAACTGCGCAGGAGTTCTTCCTCGATTTTCACAAACGTGGGATTCTGCGTGAGAAGCAGGAAAAGCAATTCTATGATGAAAAGGCGCGGATGTTTCTTCCAGACCGGTACGTGGAAGGGACGTGCCCCGTCTGTTCAAATCCCGATGCACGGGGAGATCAATGTGAACGTTGCGGTTCTTACCTCAACCCAACAGAATTGATTGACCCGCGGAGCAAGATCACCGGTGAGACACCGGTGGTCCGGGAAACATCGCATTGGTATTTTCCCCTTGGTGCATATCAGACGAGACTCGAGAAGTACATCGCCGAACGGGACGCACGGGATGGTTGGAAGGACAACGTCCTCAACTATTGCAAGAGTTGGTTCAAAGACGGTTTGCAGGATCGTGCCGTCACCCGTGATCTCGATTGGGGAGTCAAGGTTCCGTTGACCGGTTACGAAAACAAAGTCCTCTATGTGTGGTTTGATGCAGTACTTGGGTATATCTCCTCGACGAAGGAATGGGCAAAGCAGAAAGGGAGGCCGGAGGGATGGAAAGACTACTGGCTTGACGGAACGACCAAGTATGTTGCTTTCATCGGGAAGGATAACGTTGTCTTCCATTGTATTGTCTTTCCTGCAATGTTGATGGCGTGGAATGACGGCGCCGCGCCGCCCTATGTCCTCCCCGAGAATGTTCCGGCAAACGAGTTTCTCAACTTTGAGGGACAGAAGTTCTCAAAGAGCAAAGGGTGGGGGATTGAGGTTCTGGAATTTCTGGAGCGCTTTCCCACCGATGCATTGAGGTACTATCTCGCGGTCTCGTTGCCCGAGTATCGCGATTCTGATTTTTATTGGCGTGACTTCCAGGCGAAGAACAACAACGAGCTGGCCGACATTCTCGGCAACTTTATACACCGGACACTCGCCTTCGTCGGGAGGGCATTCGAAGTAAAGGTGCCGAAGTTGGGAACGCTCTCGGACCTGGACCGCGGTATGCTTGAAACAATGCGGAAAACTCCTGCCACCGCGGGGGAATTCTTCGAGCACTATCGGTTCCGCGACGGCGTGCTCGAAATCATGAACCTCGCCCGGGCTTCGAACAAGTACTTCAACGACAGTGAACCATGGAAGACCGCCTCCTCCAACAAGGAAAAGTGTGCAACCACGATCAACATCTGTCTTCAGTTGTCCCGATCGCTGGCAATCCTGATGGGGCCGATCATTCCCTCCTCGTCGGAGAAGGTCTGGAAGATGCTGGGTATGCAAGGTGAGGCATCGAAACAATTGTGGGATTCTGCCGCCGAACCACTCGTGCCGGAGGGCCATAGTATCGGGACCCCGGAGATTCTGTTCACAAAAATTGAGGACGATGTGATCGCTTCTGAATTGAACAAGCTTCCAGGTACACCGGAAGGGACATCCGCGCAAACACCGCTACCGGTAATACCATCCGGAGGCATACCCGATGCGCGACCGAACATTTCCATTGATGATTTTAAAAAGATCGACTTGCGCGTGGCAAAGGTCATCGCGGCGGAACCTGTGCCGAAGTCTGAAAAGTTGCTGAAACTCCAGGTTGAAGTCGGGACCGAGAAACGTCAGATCCTTGCGGGCATTGCCAAGCACTACACACCGGCGGATATTGTCGGGAAATCCGTCGTCGTAGTTTTCAACCTCCAGCCTGCCAAGCTGATGGGACACGAGTCCCAGGGAATGCTCCTCGCCGCGTCGGACAATGATGGGAAGCTGGTGTTTATCACTCCGTCGGCAGATATAGAATCAGGGAGCGCAGTCAAGTAGTTCCACTGGAAATACCCAGTAAGCGTTCTTTCCTGGTGAGTATATGAAAATTGTTCTTCTCACTCTCCTTTGTTTGCCTGCCCTGGCTTGCGACGGCGGGTTGGAACCCCCGGCAACTGCCGTACCAATGGGGACGATGACCGGGCTAATCACGTACCACAACTGGCCGCCAATCGACAGTC
>DASRUE010000245.1:0-4276 GCA_035687895.1 Bacteroidota bacterium
GGTTCAATCGTGGACCGACATCGCGGCATTCAAGCTGAGCGGAACATTCTGGTGGAATTTCCTCCGTCTCCCGGTCACGATCGTCGAAAAATCGTACGACTGGTCGACGCTGCTTACGAATATGACGGCGTACGTATCGCTCATCGGGACAGCAGTCCTCGGTATGTGGGCAGTCATTCACGTTGCCCGGAAGGTCTCCGTGTACTTTGCGACATCATGGAGTTTCTTCAAGTATTCTTACTTTGCGGGTGCGATGGTACTATTCTGCACGGCGTTCTTTGGGAGCAAATACTTCGATTACAACTTGCTGGAAAAAAGTCCGGGGTTCTGGTATTCATTTCTGTACACGACCACGATACTCACATTTGGTCTCCGGCGGATGTACGTAAGACCGACACGGTATATCAAGCTACAAACGTGGTCGCTGATCCTGATTCAGGCACTTCCCCTGTTCCTTCTTCCCGAGTTCATCCTGCCGGCGCTCTGGAAAGCCAACGTGCTCCATCCATGGCTGGTGGAAAATCTCTTTCCTCCGTACAGTGCAGGCGGCGAACCGACATTCTGGCGCGCGTCCGGATTGATCCTCGCATGGCCCTTGTTCATTTCCAATGTCGTGAGTGACGCACCGACGACCGTCTGGCTTGTTCTCTCGCTGCTGCAGACATTCGTCCTCATCCCATGGATCGTTGTGAAGTGGGGGAAGGGCGCCTATTGCGGATGGATTTGTTCGTGCGGAGCAATGGCGGAGACATTGGGAGATGAGTACCGGAAGACAGCGTTGCATGGGCCCATCCCCAAGAAATGGGAGAACCTCGGACAGACCGTCTTGCTGGTAATTTTCGTGATTACTGCGGCGAAGCTCTTGACCGTCTTCCTTGGAATGGAGGTGCCATTCTTCAACCTGAAGTCATTCACCGCGCAGGCGGAGAAGGTCTACTCTGTGGTTGTTGATGTGATCTTTGCGGGAATCCTGGGTCTTGGCGTCTACTTCTTTTTCAGCGGGCGTGTTTGGTGCAGGTTCGCATGTCCGCTCGCTGCGCTGATGCACATCTATGCGCGGTTCACTCGCTACCGTATCTTCGCCGACAAGAAGAAGTGCATCTCGTGCAACATATGCACGACCGTCTGCCACATGGGGATTGACGTGATGAGCTTTGCCAACAAGGGGATACCCATGAACGACGTGGAGTGTGTCCGCTGTTCGGCGTGCGTCGTTAATTGTCCGATGGAAGTGCTTACGTTCGGCTCGTTGCCGAAGACAGACCCGGAGAACAAATCGTACCTCAGTCTGGACCACCTTATCCTGCCGAAGACGGAGTGGAGAAGCGGGTTGTAGTGCATCACCGAAGGAGGAAGATTGCATCACCCATTGAGATGCAACAAAACGGATCGCCATCCCCTCTTCAACACTACGCCCCGACCCGCTCTCTTTTTGAGAGCATGGTCGGGGCGTATGACTAATGAAGCGAAGCCGGCTTACTTAAGCAGAAGCATCTTCCGTGATTCCACAAATCCATTTGCCTGCAGGCGATAGAAGTACATGCCGCTTGCGAGTGAACCACCATCGAGGCGAACCTTGTACGCTCCCGCCAGCTGGCGTTCGTTGACAAGTGATGCAACCTCTTGGCCGAGCAGGTTGTAGATCTTCAGAGAGACCTGCCCTGGTTCTCCGATTGTGTACCGGATTTCCGTACTCGGGTTGAACGGATTCGGATAGTTCTGTTCAAGTGAAGACCTGGTCGGAACCCCGGCCGGATCTTCATCCACAGCGACAAAAATGTCGAACCCATCGTAGTAAATGTTCGTTGGCCCAAACCCTGCATAAATAACATGTCCGTTTGAACCCGCACCTATTCCGTGGGAACCGATTTCAGGCCGCGCCGTGCCGGTCGGTGTGAATTCGTTGACTCGCGTCCGTGCTGCAGCGCCCAGTCCGGTGATTGTCCCTGTCCCCTTGTACATCACAGAATCCACGTCAACATAGGCAACGCGGAAAAAAGAGGTCGAGGTTGTTTGATAGATATTGCTGCTCGAAAAATACTCATCACGTGAGGATGCCGCTACGTTAAGCGGTGCACTCATGGTAGCTCCGGAATCGTTGCTATATGAGTATTGTATGTCAAGGTCGCCTGAATTCTGGTAGTTCATGGTGAACGTGACGATCACGTCCGCGTCAGTACGTCCGACGGAGATATCCGGGTCAAAATCATCGAGTGTGTCAGCCGTGACAGTTGTCTGTGGCCATTGCGGTGTCCCGCCAAAAAAGGCAGTTTGTTTGCGGAGTCGGATATCCGAGGTATTCCGGCCGCCACTAAGGAAGTTGATCTGGGAAGCGACGTACACTTCCTCGTCAGTTCCTACAGACTCGTAATCAATCGATGGGAACCTGTAGTCGAAACCGGTCCGCACCGTGTCAACAATAGGCCATGTCTGCCCGTTGTTCGTGGAGCGAAAGGCGATAATGCCATTCGACACACCATTGGAATCCACCAGCGCTGCCGCACCAAACCAATACGTGAGCGCTGGGCTATAGTCGAATCCATCAGAAACCAACGCTGGGTTAGAATAGCCGAGGCCGCCACTGCCTGCCTTTACAAGTACTGCACGGAATATGCTCGCATCGTCGTGGTAGCTTACCCAATAGAGATCTCCATCCTGGCGTGATGACGGAAGGGAGAACGAGATGAGATGTCCAAGCAGTTGGGCGCCGGTCGTGTCGGTAACGTGAAAGGCAAAGGATTGGATGTTTCTGCCAGTGAACTGCACTCCGCCAAAGTACGTCCAAGTGAGTCCATTGTCAGTGGACTTGTAGCTTCTGAGGACGTCTGTCCCAGTAGTGTTCACGATACCTTCCACATAAATCGTCCCATTGGCATCGACCTCAGTAGCAATCCGGCGCAGTGAGAGCCCGAGGATATTGCCCGAATATACCATGATGTCATTACCCCAGCGGTCTGGTCCCACGAAGGGTGGTGCCCCAGCAACAAATTCCGGTCCATCGCCCGAAGCCCGCGTATCAACATCAGAAGAGATGCCCCGCAGTTGCATCAGCCTTTCCTCCAAAGATCTTGCCGCTGCTACGTTGTCTCCCCTTCTTGCCTGGAGCAATTGGCTGATTATGCTTCGTTCCTCAGTTGACAATTCCCTCGCGGGCTGCGTTTGCATATCCACTGTTGGAATGGTGTGTCGTGCGACGCTCTGCTTTTCCCCCGCAACACCACTTCCGATTACCATACAACACACGACTAAGACTATTGCGAGAACTCTGGAGAGTTGCTGCATTGATCCTCCTCCGGAATATGATTGGATTGGTGAACGATGCTCCCCGCCTGCTTCCTTATCCCTCTTCAGCTTGTAACCAATACCTGTTAGCCACGCTTTCATCCTACAGGTCTCCTTTTGTGGATGGATAAGTGGAAAGAAACTGTTTGGTCGGCTTGCGAAGGATTGGACACGAGCTTGATTGGAGCGAGAGAGTGCAGCGGTAGTGGTGGGTTGGGTGGGGCGTTGGATTGGTCGAGCGACGTCCGATCATTGCTACCTGATCTACTCCTTCGGTGTCCGAAATAACAACCCTAAATCTAATCGTTCAAATGAGAATAGCAAGTCTCGAAGGATTTTCGGGTGGGAATGTCGGAATGATGCCCCAGGCCGATGGAAACGTCCGGAACATATCATCTCATTCCCTCCAAATTCTCTGAGGAAGAGCGTTTGTTCATATTTCTTTGTCAAGAACTGAGG
The DNA here is from genome assembly GCA_035687895.1 of Bacteroidota bacterium. Taxonomy (GTDB): domain Bacteria; phylum Bacteroidota; class Ignavibacteria; order UBA10030; family UBA6906; genus JAERML01. Next base: position 3,742 of record DASRUE010000245.1, read on the forward strand.
GATAAGGCTGAGCGAGTGCGTCATTGTGCACCCACGACTAAGTCGCTGCGTGGCTGATTACTGTGATGCCCAGCTACCTTGCTATAGCCCGAACATCACCGACACAAGGATCTGGAACGAGCTGATGAGCCGGCTACTCCCTACAACATGGTCATTGCTTCCCGTTCTGAATAGAGGGTCCTTTTCGTCGTTCAGCGACAGATAGGTGTCCAACCGCTGATCCTGAGAAGGGTTGACGTCATTCCATGACCTCCCACCGAGATTCATCAGGTTGTAACCGAGGCCTAGATCAAGCGATATAATTCTACTCAGTTCGATGAGGACACCTCCGTTGAATCCGATGCCAAAGCGTGAGGAGGCTTCTACGTCGAACGTCGCGCTCGGCACACGGGCAACGCCCTGGAACTTCGTTTCGCCGCTGAAGCGGTGGAGGGCGATCGTTGCTCCGACATACGGAGTGATCGGAGCAGCAGGAATATTGATGTGGAATTCCGGCCCGGCACTGAGCGTCAGGATGGTCTGCGAGATCTCCACC
>DASRUE010000246.1:0-7420 GCA_035687895.1 Bacteroidota bacterium
AGCGCCATCACTGCGTAGCTGATGAGTGTTGCCACGGCAGCCCCCATGATGCCTGCGCGCGGAATGAGCACCACGTTTGCCATAACATTTACCACCGCCCCGAGGATCGTAATCGTCGGAAGATGCTTCGTCTTTTTCTCGATGTAGATGCCTGCCACAACATTATTGGAAACACCGAGGAACATATACCCGAGCAGCACGACCGGGACGATGGTGATGCCTTGCCAGTAGTTGGATGGAAGCAGAGAATATCCCCAGAAGATGGGAACTCGTACAATGTCCTCCAGGAAGAAACTCAGGACGAGAAACACTCCCGTCATCAAGAGAACGAAGTAGGTAAGGATTCGGGCAAAGAGCCGCGGTGCGTCCGGGTCCTTCGCGTGCGAGAAGAAGAACGGGCGCCAGGCAAAGTCAAACATGGAGACGATGAGCATCATGAAGATGCCGAGGCGGTAATTTGCCTGGTAGAGCCCGACCGTGGCATTGTCGGTGAATGCTTCGAGGATCGGTCGGTCAATCACCTGAATCATCATGGCGGCGAGGCCGGCAGGAATGGACGGGAGGCCGAAGCGGATCAGCTCCCGGAATAGATTACCATTCCATCCCGGGGCAATATTCGAAAGGATGGTGGGTGCCAGCAGGATGAGAGTAACGCCTGAAGAGATGACATTGCTGATGAATATCCCCTCGAGGCCCATTCCGTACTTGATCAAGAAGAGCAGGTTGCAGGCGACGTTCACCACGATTCCCGCAAGTCTGATGGCCGCAAACTGCGTAGCCTTCCGGGACATGCGGAGCGCAGCGAATGGAATGATAGTGATTGCGTCGAGTGCAACGATCCAGGCTGCGTAAGGGACGAGCGGCGCGTAGGTTGCCGGTGCCGTAGTCAGTGAACCAATCCTATCAGCCTGGAGGATCATGAGGCCGGAGATCACCGCCGAAGAAACGAGGACAGCCAGAAAAGGAATCGTGAAAGTCTGCTTTCGGCTCCCGAGCTCAAGTGTCGATGTGTACTTCATGAACGCGCCCTCCATGCCGTAGCTGTAGATCACGTTCAGAAAGGCGATGTAGGAGAAGACGGTTGCCACAACACCGACATCCGATTGCGGGAGGATGTTGGCATAGATGGGGGTAAGGATAAAGGTGAGAAAGCGACCGACGATGGTGCTGACGCCATAGATGGCGGTGTCCGTGCCGAGCCGCTTGATGTTCTCGATCATGCCTGTGTGGGGAGGCGTTTCAATCTTGTGTGTGAGTCAGCTCGAGAGAGATGTCGAGAGCTTTCACCGAATGCGTGAGAGCGCCAACCGAAATGAAATCCACCCCCGTGTCCGCGATCGAACGCACGGTCTCCAGCGAGACACCACCGGACGCTTCCACCTCAAAACGATGTTCGATCAACTCCACGGCGCGGCGCATCTCGGCAAGCGGAAAGTTGTCCAGCATGATCCGTTGAATTCCGCCCGAGGCAAGTGCATCGCGGACTTCTGTCAGGGAGCGCGTCTCGACCTCGATGGAGACATTCAGGCCTTCCTTGTTGACAAACTCTCTGCAAAGGGCTATGGCATTGGAAATTCCTCCGGCCGCCACCACATGGTTGTCTTTTATCAGAACCATGTCGTCCAGCCCGAACCGGTGGTTGACTCCGCCCCCCAACCGCACCGCCCACTTGTCGAGCACGCGGAGACCCGGCGCCGTCTTCCTTGTATCCGTGATGCGTGCAGGCGTCCCCGCCACCGCATCCACATACTTCCGGGTCAGTGTTGCGATGCCACTCATCCGTTGAAGAAAATTGAGGGCGGTCCGTTCGCCGCGAAGAATGCTCCGCGCGTCCCCATCTACCCTGGCTATTACCTGCCCGGCGGGCACGACGTCGCCTTCAGGAACTACGGGCGTCACCGTAATGCTGTGGTCACAATAGCGGAACACGAGACCGGCCACGTCGAGCCCCGCAACCACACCTGCCTCCTTGCACAGGAACTCCCCTCTGCCAAATTTCATCTCCGGTACAATCGCGTCGGTCGTAATGTCGCCAAGCCCGACGTCCTCCATCAGCGCGAGCTCCACAAGCCTGCCGATGCGGCTGTCGTTCAGGACATCATTGGGCATCATCCACCAGCATGATGGGAATGTCGTTTTTGATCTGATATACCTTGCCGCACTTCTTGCAGGCGAGCGTATTCTGATCGGGTTTGTAATCGAGGTCCCCTTTGCACTTGGGGCAGCAGAGAATGTCGAGCAATTCCTTCTTCAGCATGATTATACTTTCACGGGTTTGGCGTTAAGGGATTTCTCAATGGTTTCAATGAACTGCGCCGGAGCGCGCGTAGGCCGTCCTGTGGTGGCATTGACAAAGGTGTGGATGGTGTAGCCGTCCGCGAGAAGCTCACTTTCTCCTTCCTTGTACACCTCATATTCCAGCCGGACACGTGCGATAGGCATGTCACGAACCAGTGTCACGATATTCAGCAGGTCATCGTATCGCGCTGCGCGCTTGTACGAGGCGTGCGCCTCGATCACCGGAAGGAACAGTCCCATCTCCTCGATCCTCGGATAGGGAAGCCCGATACCCCGGAGGAGGTCCGACCTCCCCTGTTCAAAATACTCAAAGAACTTGCCATAGTATACAAACTTCATCTGATCTGTATCCGCGTAGCGAACACGGATCTGCGATACATGCCTGATCATGATACTCCTCCCTATCCCGCCCAATCACCCATCTTGGAAAACTTCTCGATGCGGCGCTCGAGCAGCTTGTCGATCTTGATTTTGGTAAGGCTCTTTAGCTCGTCCAGCAGCGTCTCTTTCAGGATGGCGGCCATCTGCTCGGGGTTGCGGTGCGCCCCACCCATGGGCTCGGGCACGATCATATCGACGATCCCCTGCTTTTTCAGGTCAGGCGCAGTCAACTGCAACGCTTCCGCCGCTTGTTCCTTGTAATCCCAGCTCCGCCAGAGGATGCTGGAACAGGATTCCGGGGATATCACGGAGTACCATGTATTTTCGAGCATCAGGATTCGATCCCCGATGCCGATCCCCAACGCGCCTCCCGAGGCTCCCTCACCTATGATGACCACAATGATCGGAACGCGAAGCCGTGACATCTCCAGCAGATTTCGTGCGATGGCTTCCGCCTGTCCACGTTCCTCGGCTTCGAGACCTGGGAACGCACCGGGAGTATCGAGAAGTGTGATGACCGGCTTCCTGAACTTCTCTGCCAGCTTCATCAATCGGAGCGCCTTCCGATATCCTTCGGGGTTGGGCATCCCGAAATTGCGGTACAGGTTTGATTTCGTGTCTCTTCCCTTCTGGTGTCCAATCAGCATAACCGAGTACTTGTCGATCTTCGCGAACCCACCGACGATCGCCTTATCATCCTTGAACGTCCGGTCGCCATGCAATTCGATGAAGTCTTTCGTTATCAAGTTGATATAGTCCAGCGTGTACGGACGATCAGGATGGCGCGCAAGCTGCACTTTTTGCCAACGGGTCAGCCCCGCGTAAATGCTTTGCTGAAGCTGATTCACACGCTTTTCAATCTTTACGATCTCCTCTGCAATACCGGGATTATCGGCATACCGGCGCATCTCTTCGATCTTCTGCTCAAGGTCGAGGATCGGCTTTTCAAATTCCAGTACCACTTTTGCCATGCGTATGACTCCTTCTATTTTTTCAGCAGGAGCAGAAGCGATTTCAAAATGATCTCCAGATCGAGGATGAGTGATTGGTTCTTTGCATAGTAGAGTTTGTATTTTTCGATCTCGTCCGGCTCCAGTCCATCGCGCCTGCGGATTTGGACAAGACCGGTCAGACCTTTCGGCCCGAGATAGGAAGTGGTACCTCCCTTGGGGGAAACTCCCTCGGTTATCTTGCTTTCGTCACCGAGAGGACGGCCGACGAAGCTGATCTCTCCTTTCACGACCGCCGGTAACAGAAGGATGCGCAATGCCAAGGCACCGGGGGGGTCTGTGCTCATCCATCGCCAAAGAAGAACGATCGGAAAGATCGTTGCCATAAGAAACACGCCGGAGAAAAGGTCGAACATCCGCTTGACCACCTTGTTGATCGGCTTGTGAATGTTATATTCGATTTCGACGAGAGGGATACTGTCCAGTTCGTCGATCCTCGTTTTGCCAATGATCGCCTCGAGGCTGTTCGGGACGAGCCGATAGTTGACATTGCGGCTGCTGTTGCGGCCGATCACCGATAGGATGTCCGTGTACGTCAATCCATCGGTGGAAAAAATCACTTCGCTCACTTTACGTTCGTCAATCACTTTCCCCACATTGTCGAGACTGCCGAGAACTTCCAGGCCCGCAACACGCTCACCAATCTGTCGTCTGGTCATGCCAATGAAGCCCAGGACTTCATACCCATCATCCACGCGGTCGCGGAGTTTGCGCAGCACTTCCTGTCCCGATGTCCCGGTCCCCACGATAACCGTCCTTCGTCCGAAGAGGCTTCGTCTTCCGCGGTGGACCGACGACCGGCTGAAGGACGTAAGAAGGAGACGCCAGCCCGGCAAGGTCAACATACTAATGATACCGGAAATGAGTACCACCGCGCGGCTGAAGGCAAACTCTTTTGCAAAGAACACCACCGCCGAGATCGCAACATAGCTTCCGATCAACGCAACGGCGGTCCGCGACGCAGAGAATTTGTGCGTGGTGTAAACGCCATAGACATACATTGCACCCGTGATAATTACTCCCGGCACAAGGAACACGATGGGATATGCATACCTCGGAAACCGGAACACCTCACCAAAGTAGATGAACTCTGCTAACAGCAAGCCACCGGCCACAAGAATCATGTCAAAGAGTACAACACCCAGTGTCCGGCCCGCTTTTGCGGCGAACGCCAGTCCGGCACGGAGAGAGATGCCGATGTTCAGCAATGCCTCGGCAATAATGGAGGAATTAAAGTGCTTCTCAACAAACAACTGCATCGCATTGTAGAAGACCTTGATCTCATCCAGGTCGCTCCGCCGGGTGCTTTCTCCCTTGAAATGGATAATCGCCGTCGAGTGGACATAGAACACTTTGTAGCCGGCCCGGGAAAACCGGTAACACCAGTCAAGATCCTCGCCATACATGAAGAATGCCTCGTCCAAACCTCCCACCTTCATATACGCCTCACGCCTGACCATCATGAACGAGCCGCTGACCGCCTCGACCTCGTAGGTTTCGTCGGGGTTCAAGTAGGTCAGGTTGTACCGCCCGAAGAGTTTCGATTTCGGAAAGAGGGCGCTGAGCCCGAAGATCTTGGTAAAAGCGACCCACGGAGTTGGAAAGCTCCTCCGGCAGGGGAGTTGAAACGATCCATCAGGATTCAAAATCTTGCAACCGGCGAGTCCTACATCCGGGTTCTCATCGAAGAACCTGACCATTTCCCGGAAGGTGTTCTCCTGGACGATCGTGTCCGGGTTGATGAGCAGGATGCTGCGACCCTGCGCGTGCTTCAATGCGGCGTTGTTCGCGCGGGCAAACCCCAGGTTGATCTTGTTTTCAACGAGACGTACATCAGGGAACTTCGACCTGATCATCTCGATGCTGCCATCGTCGGAGGCGTTATCCACCACAAACACCTCCCCTTTCAGTCCCTCCATTGCGCGCTTGATCGACGTCAGCGCATTTTCGAGGAACTGCCGGACGTTGTAATTGACGATGATGACCGAGAGGTCCATACTGCCTATAACCTCTGAAAGATACTACGGAACCGCAACTTCCACAACATGAAGACCGCCTCGTACACAATGCTTTTCGACATCTTAGAGGTACCTGAACGTCTGTCAAGAAAAATGATGGGAATTTCCACGATGCGGAATCCCCTTTTCCACACCTTGTAACTGATCTCGATCTGAAATGCATAGCCGTTGGATTTGATCGCGTCCAGGTCAATCGACTCCAGCACGGTGCGGCGATAGCACTTGAACCCCCCGGTTGCATCGTGGACCGGAAGACCGGTGATGATCCGTGTGTAGATGTTGGCAAAGTAGCTTAGAAGAAGGCGCTGCATAGGCCAGTTCAGGACGCGTACACCATTGATGTATCGGGAGCCGATGACAAGATCATAGTCCTCCATTTTCTTGAGGAAGTTGGGGAGCTCCTTGGGACTGTGGGAGAAGTCCGCGTCCATTTCAAACACATAGTCATACTGATGTTCAATAGCGAATTTGAACCCCGCCACGTACGCGGTACCGAGTCCCATCTTCCCGGGCCTTTCGAGCAGGTGAATCCGTGAATCCACGCTCATCATGTCGCGCACCAATCCGGCCGTCCCATCAGGCGAGCCGTCATCCACCACAAGCACGTCGAGGTTCGGCGCTTTGCCCAGGACAGTCGGGATCAACCGGGGAACATTTTCGGCCTCGTTATATGTCGGGATGACAACCAGCGCTTTGGGCATTCCAGTCTCGTTCTGCAATGGGCTATCGTGAACTATAGAAGGCTCTGATCGCATCCGTGATATATTGCTGCTGCTCTTCTGTCAACTCGGTGTGCATGGGAAGTGAAATAACCTCTTCGCACGCTTTCTCGGTCACAGGAAAATCTCCCTTCTTTCCTCCTGACATGGCGAACGCCTTCTGCAGGTGTAGCGGGATCGGATAGTAGATCGCGTGCGGGATCCCCTTCTCCGACAAATAGGCATCGAGTGCATCACGCTTCGGTACTCGGAGTGTGTATTGATGGAAAATGTGAGTGCACGCCGGCGAGACATACGGCGCGGTGACTGGCGTTCCCTCGAGAAGACGGTTATATCGTTCGGCGCATTTCTGCCGCTGCGTGTTCCAGTTGTCGAGATGGCGCAACTTCACTTTGAGAACCACCGCTTGCAGCGTATCAAGTCTGCTGTTGATCCCCACTACTTCATGATGGTACCGTACTCTCGAGCCATGAACTGAGATCATCTTCATTCGCTCGCCGAGGGAGAGATCGTTACACACTACCATCCCAGCATCTCCAAAGGCACCGAGGTTCTTGCTGGGAAAGTAGCTGATGCAGCCGACATCACCGAACGTGCAGACCTTCCTGCCCTTGTATGATGCTCCCAGTGCCTGCGCCGCGTCTTCGATGACATGGAGACGATGCTTCCGGGCAATGTCCGTGATCGGGTCCATATCCGCCGCCTGACCGTAGAGATGAACGGGAAGGATCGCCTTCGTCTTGGGAGTGATCGCCCGCTCAATCAATGCAGGATCGATGTTGTAGGTCCGCGGGTCAATATCAACATACACCGGTCTGGCGCCGAGTAAGGCGATCGTCTCTGCTGTGGCAACAAACGTAAATGGCGTAGTAATCACTTCGTCTCCCGGGCCAATGCCCAGCGCCATCAGAGCAATCTGGAGAGCGTCGGTGCCTGACGCACATCCCACTGAATACTTGAGCCCCAGGTATCCGGAGATCTGGCACTCGAATTC
>DASRUE010000247.1:0-13919 GCA_035687895.1 Bacteroidota bacterium
TTGACCCATACGCCTGAGTACGCTGAGAATTCCCCATCAGTCCGCAGGACGATGTCTATAACACGTCTGACTGGTCGTGAAGAAGCCAAAGTGTGGCGCCAACGAGGCGGTGCTAAGTGCCCCAAAAGGAACACCGCGATACGTGTGATTTGCGGAGCAACTGATTGAATGTGTTGAAATTCCTATGTAGAAGCAATCCCCGCTAGGCAACCGCTGCCATATAAAAGGGAAGCACCCACCGCGTGGTGAGCGCCCTGAGCAAGGAAAACGAGGTTGGGATCGTAGAGAGGATCGATATCGACCCAAGAAAAGAGAATTGCCGGCGCTTGACGACTAAGCGCCTCTCTGTTACGCGAAAGCGGGTGCCACATGATATTATTTCAGCAACAGGAGCTTCTTCGTTTCCACAAAATCTCGGGCGACGAGCTTATAGAGGTATACTCCGCTCGCGAGACCCGCAGCATTCCATTGAATCGTTTTGTATCCCGCATCTTGTTGTTCATTCACGAGCGTTGCGACCTCTCTGCCCAGAACATCATAGAGCTTGAGCACGACATGTGTTTGTACAGGCAACTGATATTTGATCGTCGTCGACGGGTTGAAGGGGTTCGGGTAATTCTGGTACAGAGCATACACCATTGGGAGAAGTTCCTCCTCAGGAACGCTAACGAGCGGTCCGCGGAAGAGTGGGTGAACAAGAAAGCCGCTCTCCATCACGCTATTCGCCAGTTGAGAGCGGCCGGCAACCGCCTGTCCCACCGATGACTTGGTGGCCGTGTTGAGGAGGCTCGGAACTCCGAACCCCGAACTGAATGCCGACCACTCTACCCGGTTGTTCTGAGCATGGACTTCCCCTGAATGAATTACCCACGCAAAAGCAATCATGAACGATAACAGCAAAACCGACGTCGTTTTCATCTGTTCACCTTTGGCCTGTCATGAGTCGATGTAAGCCGATCCCGCGCACTACCGCTTCTCCAATTCTTCAATTCGTTTCTTCAGTTCCTGTATCATCCGCTGTTGTTCCTGTACGGCCTTCACCAACGGCACGACAAATTCAGCATAACGCAAACCGTACATGTCCTTTTCGTTCTTGGGCGCATCGACTCCGCTGAAATCAAAACCAACGGAACGGGCGGCTTCCTCAACCTCCTGCGCAATGAATCCCGTCATCACTTCAGCTGATCTGTTGCTTTGCGGGGGTGGTGCGCTGGCATCTTCTGCAGCGAGCCTCGCCCTTCGTTCATTCACACCCAAGAAACTACTCACGCGCTCCCGGTTGACACGATAGGTTACCGGACGAAGCTTGGAAATGAAACTCAATCCCGGCACATCCTCCTTTACATTCTCTTTGAATCGTTCGTCACTCAGCGTGGTCCAGCCAACCTGACCACCTATGGAATTGACAAACACATTTCCGATTCTCACCATATCTGACGCAGTAGCAGTAGCATCTATCCCTATGCATGTCGTATTGAAGAGATTGGCGGCATTCGGTCCGGTATTATACCCAATTGCCGTGTTGTACGAGCCGGTAGTATTTGCGACGAGCGAATTGGAACCGAGCGAAGTGTTTTGCCAACCAGTACTTGTGTTTTGCGAGGCTCTGAACCCTAATGCGGTATTATCCGTACCTGTGCTGTTGTAAAAAAGCGCTTCCATTCCGCTGGCGGTATTATAGGCACCTGTGCTGTTTGAGAAAAGTGCAGCTCTTCCGTTGGCGGTATTCTGGCTTCCTGTGGAGTTGGTGCTAAGCGCAACAACTCCGATCGCAGTATTCCAGTTGCCCGTCGTGTTGGAATAAAGCGCCTGATACCCAAGAGCTGTATTGTAGTTTCCGGTATTACTGGCGGGAGAGGTTGAACCTCTTAGTGCCTCGTACCCAACAGCCACATTAAAGTTGGTAAATGGTGTAGCCGTGTTGTTGGCATATCGCATAGCAGAATAGCCAACAGCAGTAGCATTGTTTCCAGCTTGATTTTCGAAAAGCGCCCACGTTCCGTTGGCCGTATTTCCATTTCCTGTTGCGTTGAAACGAAGCGCCCACATTCCCGTGGCAACATTTTCTTCACCCGTATTCGAGTAAAGTGCACGAAATCCGCTGGCGGTATTGTAACTCCCCGTGTTGCTATAGAGCGCATCACCTCCGATGGCGGTATTTCCTACTCCTTGACTGTGGAGACCGGCATCTGCCCCCGCAAATATACTGGTATAGGGGAACGACGGAATTCCAGACAACATCTTGACATTGTTAATGCGGTAGCTGCTATCGGCCATAATGTTGATACTTCCCTGCACATCCAATTTTTGTGCGGGAACGGCTGTTCCAATTCCCACATTACCACTATTGTAATAGATGTTGGAGCCGTTCGTAGTCCACTGGCTGGTGGAAAGCGGAGAGCCGTTCTTGTAGATTTCGGTTGCGTTGACGATACCGTTAACATCAAGCATGTACGATGGACTCAGGTTGCCAATTCCAACCTTGCCACTGTTATCAATGACGAAACGATGCGCATTATGGGTGGCATCGAAGACGGCAAACTTGCCGCTTCCGGCTGATCCTTCGGAGCGAGAATAGAGGAAGTACTGATTCCCACCCACCGCTGTGCTCGTGAAAGCGATCCCCGGGCTCAACGCATCGTCGATCGAGAGGAATTTCCCCGATCCGCCAGTGAGCAAGGTTGGGTTCGATGTCCCAATTCCTACATTGCCACCATTGTAATAGATGTTCGAGCCGTTCGTGGCCCACTGGCTGGTGGAAAGCGGAGATCCGTTCTTGTAGATGTCAGTTGCGTTGATGATCCCCGCAACATCGAGCTTGAACGATGGAGACAGGGTTCCAATCCCAACGCTGCCGTTCGGCTTCAGTGCAAGATTGACTAAACCATTGACAGCGAGAATCATGTCCCCATTCTCCTGCTGGGCCAAATTCACAGCTGTCCCTCCATCGTTTGTAATCACAAAGCCATCTGTGGCAGCCACACCGGTTGACGCACTTGTCAGCTGGAAATTGCCGCCACCTGAAACAGAGTGTACTTGCAGTTTCATGTTCGGCGAAGCAACACCGATACCGACATTACCAGTATTGTAGTAGATGTTGGAACCGCTCGTTGTCCACTGGCTGCTACCCCCTCCCGCGCCAACAGAATCATTCCCCGCGGTCCACGCCGTGCCATTCCACTTCATCACCTGTCCTGTTGCCGCTCCGTTCTGCGCAATATCCTGAAACTGAATCGTCCCGTTCTGGATCTTCGCGCTGGTCACTGCGTTGTCCGCGATGGCGGAGGTCGTTACCGCATTCGGACCCACTCCACCGGCAATCCGTGCGCTGTCTGCCTTTTCGGAGTACAACGAATACGGAGTTGCTGTCATCGCAATGCGGGGCGCAAGCTCGGTCCCAGCACCTACCTGCACGCTCAGCCAATACTGCGTGTTGAACAGCAGTGAACCGGGAAAGGGTGTACCGTCTCCAAGAGAAGTTGAGAACAGCCCGCCCTTGAGTTGCAGGGACTTGGATTCACTCCATATCGCCGAGCCTCCTGAGCTTGAGAGGTAGAGACGAAACGTCATTGTGTATGCCCCGTCAGGTCTGGGTGCTCCTAACGTGTCCGTCAGAATTCCCTGATACGAAATTGAACGAGGGATCTGGGCCTGAGCGCTGAACGCGAGCATCAGCGTGAGTGGGATGCAACGAAGTAGCGTGCGCATACGCAATTCCTTTCTTTGATAGTATGGCAACATGTAACGATGGAGAAAACGAAGAACCTGAACCTGGTCCATCGACTTACTTGATGAGCAGCATCCTCTTTACCTGCGTGAGTGATTGCCCCGGATCAACTACGCCATTCGCGCTAATGCGATAGTAGTACACACCGCTTGACAACAGCTTGCCATCCAACAAAACTTGCTTGTATCCTTCCTCTTCAACGCCATCCACCAGCGTTGCGACTTCTCTGCCCAGAACATCGTAGACCTTGAGCGTAACGTGACTCTGTACCGGGAGCGAATACCGGATGGTTGTTGATGGGTTGAATGGATTGGGATAGTTCTGATGGAGAGCGTACTTTGTCGGGACAGAGTTTTCAATTACTGAAGTAAGGACTGTCACATTCACCGGATCTGTGTAGTGCACCGTGCCATCTAGATCAATCTGCTTCAGCCTGTACGACCATTGTTCGGGGAAAACGGTGGAGTCGATGAACGAATACGAATGCGGGACGTTCGTTGTCCCGTGCCCCGGGATGAAGCTGTTGGGGAGAGTCGAGTAGGACGGTTCCTCGTCTCGCTTCCGTTGAATCTCGAAGCCATAGTTGTTCACTTCTGCAAGTGTCGTCCAATCAAGCCTAACCTGATCTTCACCAATGGAGGTTGCTGTGAAGCTCGCAAGCTGAATGGGAAGAGGTCCATCGGAACTGAGGAACAGATACGCTCTGCCAGTATTTGCACTGTTGGCATACGCACCTACAATCACATCGCCGTAGCCATCTCCATTCACATCACCAGCTCCCGCTGCGGACAATCCAAACCGGTCGGACGTTGCCTCGCCTAAGAACGTCATGTCGGGAATAGTATCCATACTGACCCCGCCGCAATAGACGTAAGCTTTACCCGTGAAGCTGTTGTAGCCGAAAGCTCCGATGATGATATCGGCATATCCATCGCTGTTGACGTCTCCCGCGCTCCCAGCGGATTCCCCGAAATAATTGTTGACCGCTTCGCCATTGAGCCTCACATCGGCGACATTGTTCATCACCGAACCGCCCAGATAGAGAGAGGTTCTTCCCTGCACGTTGTTTCCCCGTGAGGAAACGAGAACATCATCGTACCCGTCATTGTTAACATCCCCAGCTCCGGCAACACACAGACCAAAGTAATCAAATGAGGCCGAGCCGTTGAAGGTAACGTCAACCACATTGTTCATCGGATTTCCCCCCAAGTGTAGATATGCCTTGCCCAGATTGTTCCCGGATGGAAGATCGTTGGCATAGGCACCGACAATGACGTCATCGTAGCCATCATTGTTGACATCCCCGGCTGATGCAACGGAGTTGCCGAGGTTCTCGGTGACCACTGTTCCCGTGATTGTCACATCGGGAACATTGTCGACAGTTGCGCCGCCGAAGAAGATGTATGCCCGTCCTACATCCAATCCGGCTGCATCACTGCCATTGGCACCGACGATAACGTCAGCATACCCATCGCCGTTCGCATCGCCGGCACCTGCAACCGAGCGGCCGAAGAGTTCACTTGGCAGTCCTGCCATAACGACGTCGGGTATCGAGTCCATCACGGCTCCGCCAAAGAAAATGTACACGTGACCTGAATCGAGACCGAGCGAACCGCTAACGTGAGCGCCAACGACTACGTCTGCGTAGCCATCTCCATTCATATCGCCAGGACCCGCAACAGCCATTCCAAAATAATCATTGTTGTCGTGGTTAATCATGGTAACATCAGGAATCGTGTCCATCCCCGGGCCGCCGAAGTAGATGTACGCTCTGCCGGCGTAGCTAATGTAATTGCCGACGATGAGATCAGGGTAACCATCTCCGTTGACATCTCTTGCGTTAGCCACCGAATAGCCAAATCCTGCAAATGGCGTCTGGCCGGTAATCGTCCGGAGGGTCATTCCATTTGTCCCAGCAAGACCCTGACGTAGAGCCAGAACGTGAACCACTATTGCGGTCAACAAGCACAGAAGGTGCAGCTTCGTTCCTGACGCGGATTGTTTCATGGTCTTTTCGCCTTTCATCTTCAGAGCGTCTACTTTGTCAGAATCATTTTCTTCGTGCCGGTATAACCATCGGTCTTGAGCTTGTAGAAGTACACTCCGCTCGACAGAGAACTCGCATTGAAGAGAGCTTGGTATTTCCCCGGCTTCCGGATTTCGTTCACCAGCGTCATCAACTCCTGGCCAAGCACGTTGTAGACCATAAGTGAGACGTGTGAGAGTCGTGGGACGTCGAACCGGATTGCTGTTGTAGGATTGAATGGATTGGGGAAGTTCTGGTACAGAGCAAAGACCGTCGGCAACGATCCTTCCCCCACACTAGTCAGCACGTCAACAACCACTTCCGGCCCGTAGTGGATTGTGCCATCGAGATCGATCTGCTTCAACCTGTACACCCATTGACCGGCCGATGCCATTGTATCGATGAACGAATACGAGTGTGGCTCATTCGTCGTCCCATGTCCCGCCACAAACGAGTTGGGAAGTGTCTGGAAATCGGGATCAGTGGTTCGCTTGCGCTGGATCTGGAAACCGTAGTTGTTCACTTCGCTCAACGTCACCCAGTCCAACCGCACGTACCCATTTAGCAGAGGTGTTGCAGTGAAGGAGGCAAGCTGGATGGGAAGGGCAGGATCCGTCAACTCGTAGAACTCAGCTCCGTCGATGTTGCCGTCGCCATCGCCAGCGGGCACTTGCACGAGGAGCGCACCGCCATCCTCAGTAGTGTACCGACCGGCAGCAATGTACACGGTGCTCAAATGCTCACCGAAGTAGAGGTCCAAATCCACAACTCCTTCCAAGAACCCCGAGGCACTGTCAACGGCAAGGCCGTTAAGCAGCACTGCATCCGCATCCAACCAACCGGCAACGTTGGTTGAGCTTTCATTGGCCAACACTGCGTCCCACGAGCCGACCTGGCCGCTCTTCAGCCAGGGCGCAGCCTTCAGTGCTCCACGGGTCCTGGCGAGGAATATCATAACGTCGCCTCCCTGCGACTGTGCTGATGTTGTCGCGACATACAACTGCGATCCGCTCCACGCTTCATAGAGGCTGACGCCCCCATTCGAAGAAATCAGTATGGCTGTCGTATCCAGTTGCCCATCCATCAGGAACAAGCCCCCGGGGACAGGTGGGGGGAGCTGATCAAGGGAATCCGCCATCTCAAACGTTAACTCGTTGAACACTGCCTGTGGCGTCATCACTCCCGTTCCAAACGAAGCAGTGTTCCTGAAATTGTATCGAAGAGCCGACCAGTCGGCGAACCCTTCCATCGTTTGGTCACGAGTGGGAGCTTGCGGAGGAAATCTCCAGTTGATATCTACGACCAGACCAGTTTCCGTAGAATCTCCAACACCGTTCCAATTCGCCGCCACTCCCGGTTCAAGTCTTCCCCAATGCAATTTGTCGAGTCCATCTATGAATGGGAAGGCGATGATCTTGTACGCGCCCGCAGGGGGGTCCAAGCCCGTACTTTCATCAAGGTTCGTCTCGTTGAGTGTGGGCAAAGGAACAAGAGAATAGTCTAAGCTCCATGAACCGCTCTTTATCCAACTGTAATCCTTCTGCCAGATGTAATTCATCACCGAGATGTAGTTGATTTTGTAGGATATACCATCCCCGCCTCCATGATCCAATCCTAATGTGTGTCCAAGCTCGTGCATGAAGGTTCCTGCATGGTCCTGCCATCTGCGGGTGTTGTTCCAGGTCGGGCCACCAAATGTCACCATGAAGTCATCGCATACAAGATCCTCGGCTATTCCTGAAGATGACTTATCAATCGCTGTAGTTCCAAACGTGTTGGCGAAAATGCAATAGCGGTACACAAGCCTCTTTGCCTGAAGCACATGACGTGCATTAGGTGACGAGCGTTCTGCCGTAGTTCCGAACGCTGTATCCTTGACGGTTTTGAAGTTTGTAAATACCAAGGGAAAGTCCCATACCGCCATGTTGTAGTTGTCCGGTTCACAATGAAGTGCGATACCAGGTTGACCATCGGGGTTACGAACCGTGTCTTCGTTGACACGTGCAAATGCAATCCGGACAGAGTCAAGCGCTCCTGCGGGTGGGCCGAGGTTTGACATTGCTTCCACTTCGACGAAGATGTCTTTATGATTGGGCCGCGCACCATGTGCGTAGAGATCGTAATCAATTACTCCATCGCTATTGAGATCAATCCCCCATCCTTGAGTTTCCCACGAGTCGAAAATGCCGTCGCCATCGGAATCACCCGAAAGTGCCTGGCTGAATTCCGAGGTGTTGCCGAGGCTATCAGTCGCAATTGCCGTGACGAATTTGTTCGCAGGAAGTGGCACGGAAACTATTTCCACGAACTGCACGCGCCCGGTATTATCGCAGACGACGTTCGGGTGTTCCGCAAAAAAGGTCTCGCCTTCACCAAAGTGCCATGTATCTGCCGAATCATTCGTGAAGAAATCCACTGTGTAACGTTGGTTTGGTTTTGCGTCAAGTCTGCCGTAAATCTTCGTTGAAGAGCTGGTGACGACTACGGAATCGATGATCGGAAAATTTTGCAATCCATTCGGTCCGGTGTCTGAATCGAGTGAGTCGTTCGGGGTGACGCGGTTGGCACCAAGATCAATACCCAGACTGTCGTTGCCAAAGATCGAATTGTGGCGTATGAGGGTTTGAGAGACACCGGAACCTGAAAGAGAGACTCCCACTCCGTGGTTTCCAAAAATGATATTGCCTGAATCGGAAGAGGCTCCGCCGACGCGCGTGTTCGTGATGGAACCACTGGTAACGTTCGTGGTCGTGAGGTAGATTCCGTATCCGTTATTTGCGAGCTTTACAGTTCCGGAGGCATCCGTGCCAATGAAGTTTCCGATGATGATGTTGCCTGAGCCACCGGATGAGCCGCCCAGGATAGTCACTCCACTCCTGCCGTTCCCGGAGATGATATTCCGTGCACCCGCAGTTGCTCCACCAATCGTGTTATTGTAGGAGACTCCAATAGTTGCACTCCCAAAGAAGCGAACCCCTGCGGAACCATTCCCAATGGGACTTGTACCCGCGGCATTAGTCCCGATGTAGTTGCCCAAAACACGATTGTTTGTTACAGTTGAGCCGACAAAACCGACGCCGGCGCTGTCATTGCCGGAGATGATGTTTCTTGCTTCCGGCATCGTGCCACCAACGATGCAGTTCGTTGCACCAAATCCTGTGAGGGAATTATAGTTCAGGCGCACACCGTCGAACATGTTCCTAAGCGCGTATGAGCCTGTTGCGTCAGTCCCCACGTAGTTTCCCATAACCGTGTCGCTCACCGACAGCCCTCGAATGATGATGCCGAATTGGCCGTTGCCTGAAAGAACATTCCGTTGCGAGGGAGTCGTTCCGCCGATGCGACAATCTGAGGCATCCTGGGCAAATATTCCGCTGAAAGAGTTGCCTCTACCGCCGGCTCCGTTGGCTGTGGTGCCGACATAGCAGCCTTCGACCACGCATGCATTGGCATTCACAACGATCCCTTGCCCCGGGAAAAAACTCACCACGAGACTGCGGACGGTCGAGCCGGCCGCAGCGGATAAAAGAGTGAGGCCGTCCGCTGCGACAAAGATATCGTTACCGTCGATCGCTATGAGCGGCACTCCTGCGTAGCCTGGCTGACTGGTCCCGTCAATAATCACCGGGGAGGTGATCAGGGGAAGCGGGGATTTTGGATATATCACGACAAACCCACTGCCAATGCTGAAGTTGATACGGTCGAGACCCGGACTCGCATTGGCGTCGGTGATCGCTTTGCGAAGCGAACCGGCACCCGTGTCATTCGTGGTGCTGACGGTGAAGATTGAAGCAGGCCCGTTCGTATGAGCAGGAATGTTGATCCATGAGGGGAGAGCCGTGAGTCCGGGAATGTCGCCGCCTCCATCGTATCCCATATCTCTACCACGTGCCTCTCGAGAGACACGGGTTTGCCCAATTGCCATGTGGGCAACAACAAAACAAATGACCAAGACGCGACTGTTCACGGAGTACCTCCTTGAAATGAACCAGAATGGATTATGTCGCAGAACGGAACTGCTTGGAAAGCAAAAGGGGTGTGATAAAATCTAACAGTTAGCCATCTCAGGTGGCATGACGCAAATGCGTCTTTTTGAGGAGGGGGCTATGGCAGGGATCGATCCAGGGTTACAGCAAGCGTTCCTTGAGCGCCTTGGCAACAGCTCCACTGCGGGACTGGACCTGGAGCTTGCCATACATGTTGCGGAGATGGTTGTCGATTGTGTGGAAGCTAAGGAAAAGTCTGTCGGCAATCTCTTTCTTAGTGAGACCGTCTACAAGAAGGCGGAGAATCTCCTTCTCCCGTGGCGAAAGGTGATAATTTCCATGCGGCGCTGAGAATTGTGCGAACATCTCGAGCATCCGGCGCGCAATCTGAGGGTTGATCGGTGCGCCACCTGCAAGGATGGACTTCAGTGATTCTACAATTGTCTCTAACGTAGCACTCTTATGAAGATAGCCGGATGCCCCCGCACTAATAGCCTGAAACACCTTCTCGCTATCTTCAAAAACGGTAAGGATGACAACCTCAACGGAAGGAGCAACTGCTTTGATCTCCCGAACTCCTTCGATGCCGTTCATACCCGGCAGACCGATGTCCATCAGAATCAAATCTGGGAGCTCGTCGTTGTGCAGCAGACCGAGTGCGGGCTCGCACGCGGTAAACACGTGCTCACAGCTAAAGGTATCGCTCAGGTTCAGCAGGCCCGCAAGCTGGCGCCCGAATTCTTCATTGTCCTCAACAACCCAGACCGTATGCTTGTCGTTCTGTGGGATGGGATGGTCTGCCGACTGGCTCATGTAGTTGCTTTCTTCTCCAATGTAGGCTCCGACATACTCACCTGCCATGACGCATTTACGTGGTTTTCACAGTCAGGGAGATGGCTGTGCCGGTTCCCTCTGCACTTGAAATGTCGAAGCTCCCCCCAATCTGTTCGGCCCTTCCTCGTAGATTTTGGAGTCCAATGCCCGCTTTCGGTGTGTCGGGATTAAACCCTTTACCATTGTCACGTAGTTTCAAAATGAATTCTCCCTGCTGAAATTGGACCTCGATATTCACCTCAGATGCAGCAGAGTGTTTGATGATGTTGTTCAGGCATTCCTTGTAGAAGAGGAAGATGTTTCTCTTGAATTCAAGACTTACTTTGTCTGACAATAGGGAATCCGGCCCCTTGAAAGTGTACGAGATTCCTTTCAACATCCGCGCGGTGACCTCTCGCATCTTCAGGATCATATCGTCCAGCGAGTCATTCCTTGAGCTGAGGACCCACACAATATCGCGCATCATGTCCTGAGTCCTCAGGGCAATCCTCCCGATCTGTCGTATTTCATCCCGTTCTTGCGGCGAGAGCGGACGCTTATGTTCCATCGCCTGCGTTGCAAGGACGATGCTGCTCAGGTCGGTGCCAACGTCGTCGTGCAGATCGCTGGCAATCCGCGTGCGAAGCCGCTCGATGGCGAGAAGCTGGTTGACCCTGTTGCGATAGAGCAGATACAGCGCCGTCGTAACTGCGACGATCACCAAAACAATAAACCACCACGTCATCCAGAACGGAGGAGCAATAATGAGCTTGATAGAAGCCCCTTCCATGTTCCAGACCCCGTCGTTGTTTGAGCCTCGCACTCTGAAGTTATACTCTGCTGGGCTCAGACGAGTGTAGGCTGCGTAACGTCTCGTCCCCGCTTCCACCCAATTGCGATCAAAACCTTCGAGCTTGTACGCGTATTGGTTTCTCTGCGGAGCCGTGTAATCGAGTGCAACAAACTCAAACGAAAAGAAATCCTGATCGTATGTCAGATGGATCTCTTTAACAGCAGAAACAGATTGGGAGTGGAAAAACGGCTTATCAAAGACTTTAAAGCTCGTAATGACAACCGGAGGGATGTTGGGATTGTCCCTGATGCTGTCAGGATGAAACATATTCAAGCCATTGATGCCGCCGAAGTACATCCAACCGTTCTTTCCCTTGAAACATGAGCCTGAAAGAAAGCGGTCCCCTTGCAAGCCGTCCTCCGTTGTGAAGTTCCTGAAGGCGTGTGTTTTCCTGTTGAATCTCGATAGGCCTTTTTCAGTCGCTATCCAGAGATTTCCGTGGTCGTCAGAAAGAATTCCTTTCACGTAGTCACTGGGCAAGCCATCCTGTTCAAGAAAATAGGTGAAGGCATTCGCACGAGGGTCATAGCGATTGAATCCTCCTCCCCATGTACCAAACCAGAAATAGCCGTCATCATCTTCAAATATCGAGCGGACAGCTCCAGAGCTGGGACCAGCCGGATCGTTGAGGCTGGACTCAAAATGCGTGAAACGATTTGTTGTTATGTTGAATTTGTTTAGGCAACAGTATTGACCACCAAGCCATATCGACCCATGATGGTCTTCGTACATGCACCACACGCCGGTCCCGGCAAGTGTGTCACGAGAAACGATTTTCCGGTCGCGATTCAGGCGCACGACATCTTCGCCGGTGTCGGTCTCGTTAATTTTTCCAACCCAGAGGTTACCCCTGCTATCTTCGAGGATGGACTTCACAGATGTGATCGAATAGTGAACGAAACGTCTCCGTTCCTGATCAAGGCAGTCGAGACTGGACCCCGTGCCAACCCCCGCACCGATCCAGAGATTGCCGCTCACATCTTCGAAGAGAGCATTGATTTGATCTGCACCAACGGAGTGTTCCTCCCGTGGGTTGTGGCGATAGTGTGTAAACGTGTATGTACGCGGATCAAATCGGTCTAAACCACCATCAGTTCCAATCCACACATATTCGGCTTTGTCTTCATACACGGCGGTCACGTAGTTGCTGCTCAGACCGCTCTCCGGGTTCGAAGTGCTTCTATACGACAGGAACTTCTGCCTGTTTGGATCACAGCGGTCCACCCCACCCTGAAATGTTCCTAACCACATTACACCAACCCTGTCTCGGTAGATGGCAATTACCCGCCCACTAACACTTGCTGGGTCCATCGGGTCAGTAGAATAATGTGCAAAAGTCCTTGCCTGTGGGTCGAACACATCGAGGCCGCTAAAGTGCCCGATCCAAAGGTTGCCTCTTGTATCTTCTGCGATACTGTTTACAACTCCGCCTGCCAGCTCATGCGCGTTCGCAGACGTGGGGCCAACGGGTCGAGGCAAAGGAGTAAAGATATTGTTCGTGATGTCAAAGGACCAGATACCATTGTCGGCCTGAATCGCCCAGAGTGTGCCAGCCCTGTCTTCGTGAAGTTGCAGTATCCTTCGTCGGAGAGATGTACGTTTCTCAAAGAGATATCTTGTGAAGCGGTCGGTTGTCCCATCATACCTGCAGATTCCGTTCGTTGTTGTAACCCACAGTGTTCCCGACCTGTCAAGCAAAAGCGAGATAACTCCATCAGCATTGATACTGGTCGGGTCGTGCGGATCATGGAAGTAGCGGGCAAACACTTGCCTATCTTCATCATATCTATTCAGACCCTTTGACGTTGCAACCCAAAGCCTGTGATTGCGATCCTCGCGAATCATGAGAACTGCGTTGTCGCTTAGGCTCCCCTGATTACCGGGTGCATTGCCAAGACGTATGAACCTGTCACGGTCGCGGTCGAAGAGATTCAGGCCGTTACTGGTTCCGATCCAAAGTCTGTCGCGGTTGTCTTCGTAGATATCATTGATACCGTTGAGCGACACCGTTGTTGAATCACGTGTGTCATATTTGTAGATCTTCATTGAGTAGCCATCATAACGGTTCAGACCATCTTCCGTACCGAACCACATAAATCCCTGGCTGTCTTGCACGATCGTCTTGACGATATCCTGCGAAAGTCCCTGTGGCGTGGAGATGTGGTCGAACTTAAGGTCGCGACGCTGTGAATGTGCGGGCGGTACCGCACATGGGCAAATCATAATGACCAGCAGTAACAGCGTGGCTCGAGGTTGGGACATGGGCACCGGATTTGGCAGCCAATCTAGACATGGAAGAGGGGAATGTCAAGCAATGAACTGGCTACCAACTGGACAAAGGAAAACGCTGCGTCTTCGACAAGCGGATTCTTGCCAAAAGGCTCTGATTTCTCAGAGCCTTTTTTGCTTCAATGGGGTGCCCCCAACCGGATTCGAACCGGTGTTACAGGCTTGAAAAGCCCGTGTCCTAGGCCTCTAGACGATGGGGGCAAGCGTGATTGCAAATTGCGGATT
>DASRUE010000248.1:0-8303 GCA_035687895.1 Bacteroidota bacterium
TTGACCCATACGCCTGAGTACGCTGAGAATTCCCCATCAGTCCGCAGGACGATGTCTATAACACGTCTGACTGGTCGTGAAGAAGCCAAAGTGTGGCGCCAACGAGGCGGTGCTAAGTGCCCCAAAAGGAACACCGCGATAACGTGTGATTTGCGGAGCAACTGATTGAATGTGTTGAAATTCCTATGTAGAAGCAATCCCCGCTAGGCAACCGCTGCCATATAAAAGGGAAGCACCCACCGCGTGGTGAGCGCTCTGAGTAATTCATCAGGATGTGAACCTTTCAACGAAATATGAGAGAGGCCATTCTCTACGTTGAAATGTCGGAAGTTCAGTTGCTTAGCACGTTGCGTTTGCGCAAACAAGTGTTCACTCGATAGCAAGAGCGCAACCAGATTGATGGAACGTATTTGTGAAAAGGACACAGGCAATGAGGATCAAGTGACGCAGGAAGATAGAAAACAGGTGGGGTAGGAGCAAGTGTCTCCCTCGAAACAGCCCGCAAGCAACAATCACTTGTTGTCAGGACTGGTCATGATGCGAGATAATCGCCTTTGGTGCGTTGTTACTTTGCAGCTTGTAGACGCAAAAGGCTCTGATTTCTCAGAGCCTTTTTTGCTTCAATGGGGTGCCCCCAACCGGATTCGAACCGGTGTTACAGGCTTGAAAAGCCCGTGTCCTAGGCCTCTAGACGATGGGGGCAAGCGTGATTGCAAATTGCGGATTGTCGATTTCGGATTTGGGCTTTCAATCCACAATCCAAATCAGCAATCCGCAGTACGTGTGACCCCGCCGCGACTTGAACGCGGAACCTACAGCTTAGAAGGCTGTTGCTCTATCCAATTGAGCTACGGGGCCGGATTTCGTCGGTCTCAACGAAGCCCGCTCGCAGGTACAAGAGTTCAGAGTGAGCTACGGTCGTTGCCCTGCGTACATCGGAGGGAAAACAGCAGTCGGGGCGACAGGATTCGAACCTGCGACTTCTTGGTCCCAAACCAAGCGCTCTAGCCGGGCTGAGCTACGCCCCGATAACTACGCACTTAAGATACGAAACTTCGCACCATCAGGCAATACCTCTTCGACCTCCCATCCATGTGCGACAGGGCACAGAAATCTTTCCCAGGAACCCTATCTTGGAACCACACATCGTTACCTCATCCGCACGGATTCTGCCAGAAGCAGATTTATTCACCATTGAAGGGAATGAAATCATGAAGGAAGCAACTCATGATGATGCAGTATCTATCGCCCGGTTTCTCAACGTCAATAAGGACACTGTCTGGGAGATTATCAAAGGGATGAAATACTCGACCTACTCCGAGCTTGCGATGGCTGTCCACAAGGCATTCTCCAAGGGATTCGTCAAGTCCAGCGTTGATTAAGTTTCAAAGCATCAGTCGCGCGCAACAGTAACCACCCGACGCGCCGGCTGATGCTGCTCCCGCACCCTCTTCTCTTACCTCTCTTCCATCCAAAGTGTACTTTCTCTTGAGTTAACGCACTCCTGAACTGAAACCATCAGTGCCGTCCCTCCATGGTTGGATCCGCAGTGAAGGCGTTCGTCTATTCCCTTTCCGTGCATGCTGCACTTGCGCAACATCACTCACAGATGCGGTTGGATTGAAATCGATGGGGCGCTTTTTGGTGTGGCGCTGCTTGTGCTGGGCAGCAGGTATGTTCAGAGAAGGTTTTTCGCGGAAGAGCCCCCATCCATGTCCATTCAGGATGAAGGGTGATGAGGCTTCAGTCATGGGAAGGCGAGTCACTTCTGGTTAGAGGATTTCCCGGATCCTTTCTGCAGGGCGCGCAAGAATCGCCTTGTTCCCTTTCTCGACAATCGGTCTCTGAAGAAGGTCAGGATACTGAACAAGAAGATTGAGAAGTGCGTCCTCGGACAATTCCCTCTCTGCGAGTCTGAGCTTTCTGTAGATGGGTTCTTTGGTTCGAAGAACGCCTCTCGCAGAGACCTTCATCTTCGTTATCAGCTCCTTGAGTTTCTTTCTGGGGATGGGGTCGATATAGTAGTTGACGGCATCATAATCGACACCGGCCTCCTTCAGAATGGTCATTGTTTGCCGACATGTGGTGCACGTCGGCTTCTGATAAATAGTAATTTTGGCCATCGTCGAGACTACTGGTCATTTTCCATGTGAGTACTTGATGATGTCGGCTCTTTCCAGTGTTATCATTCCTCCGGACCCGCTTCGCTCGAACATCGTATCAACCAACGGCAGAAAGCTTTTTACCTTTTCTTCCGTGTCAACCATCTCCACAACGATCGGAAGGTCCTCCGAAAGCCTCAGGATCTTTGCGGTGTGAATTCTGCTTCTCGCCCCGAAACCTTCAACGCCACGCAGCACCGTGGCGCCGGCAAGACCTTGTTCTCTCGCGGCCCCTACAATCACTTCGTACAGGGGCTTGCCATCCAGCCGGTCTCCCTCTCCCAGGAAAATCCTGAGCAGTTTCCCCTCACCTTCCAATTTCATGCGACTCACCTCAGAGAAGTTTTCCCATCAGCATCCCGAGCCACGTTGCTGCGAGACAAGAAACCATCGTGCCAAAAATGTTGACCATACCGGCTCCGTAGCTTCCTTCCCGCAACAGCATCATCGTTTCATAACTAAACGATGAAAACGTCGTGAACCCACCAAGAATACCAATGGCAAGAAAGAGCCTGACCGACTGGTTGATGACAATGCGTCCTTCGAAGATGGACATAAGGAATCCAATGGCGAGACATCCCAGCACATTCACGGCAAGAGTCCCATACGGGAACGCAGCCCCGGAATACCTGTAGATCAGACCTTGCAGACCGTACCTCGCTGTCGCCCCGATTCCCCCTCCTACAAATACGAGTAGAACGTTCATGCGGATCATTTTACCAATCACCACTGCCAAATGCAACGGTTGCTCATTGTTTTTCATTTCTGTACCTTTCGACCACCATGAACGCGCAGCCATTGAATATCCTGCAGACCTGTTTTTCCCATTCATGGGGAGGGCTCGAGATCCAGGCCTTGGAGGTAACCAGACAGCTTTCGGAGAGCGGACACGCCGTTTGTCTGGCATGTTGCAGCACGAGCAGGCTGTCACTCGAGGCGGAGAAGAACGATCTCGCTATTCTTCCTCTCGACGTCACAGGCCATGTGCACCCGCGCATTGTCTGGCAACTCAGCCGAATCATCGCACGTCACCGTATCGATATCATTCACTGCCAGCTTTCCAAGGACATTGCAACTGTTGTACCCGCTCTCACGCTCTCCCGCCGACGGATTCCCCTCCTTCTCTCAAAGCGTGTCGGATCGTATATCAGCAAGAAGGATATGTTCCATCGCTTCACATATAACAGAGTGGACAAGGTCCTCGCAATATCGGAGGTCATCCACAAGAACGTTCTCGACACTACACCGATAACACCGGATCGTGTCCTAACGCTCCACGACGCGATTGATACGAACATCTTCTCACTTCAACGGGCTGATCGGCAGAAGGTGCGGAAGGAACTCGGGTTGAGCGACGACATCGTTCTCATCGGTTTCGTTGGAAGATTTTCCCCGGGGAAGGGACACGAGGAGTTGTTGGAAGCTGCACGCATCATCTCGCAGAAGGACGAGAATGTTCATTTCCTTGTCGTCGGAGAGGCCAGCCACGGGGAACAACGGTACGAGCAGAAAATAAGGGCGCTCAGCCGTTCGCTGGGCATTGAGAAGACTGTAACGTTCGCCGGATTCCGGGAGGACATTCCGGACGTTATGGCGGCCTTCGATATATTTGCTTTTCCTTCGCATGCGGAATCGTTTGGGGTAGTGCTGATCGAAGCCATGGCGATGGAACGTCCGGTGGTATCGACAAATTGTGATGGTGTGCTGGATATTGTAGTAGATGGCGAGACAGGACTCTATGTTCAACCACGACGTGCCGATGAACTCGCGGTGGCCTTGATACAGCTTATCGCAGACCCACTCCTGCGAGACCAAATGGGTAAGGCGGGGAGAAAACGAGCAGAGGAGTTGTTCGATCAGCGGAAACAGATCAGCACACTGGAAGGCATTTACGAAGAGCTGCTTTCCACCAAATAACGCCGGGCGTGGTATCACCGCACCCAAACAATGGTTACCCCCTGGTTGCCGGCATTGAGATCGTGGTCTGGTAGCTGGCCAACTTCCCCCCGCATTTCCTGAACGACCTCATTATACACATTGTACTCTTCTCCTTCAATGATTGCGCGGACCCTGCTCTTGTTGCGGAAAAGCCAGTTGCGGGCAGTTTCCTTTGTGGAGCCGCCTTTGCCTGTGCTGCCGTAACCGTGGATGATCTTGAGAATTCTTAGTGTCGGAGAATTGCGCACCTGCATCCAGCCAACGTAGATCTCTTCCTCCACTGCATCAGGCTGGCGCGGCGGATGGGCGACGTCAATGACAAGAATTGGTGAACTCGCGCCTTCCGTTCTTCTCCCTGCCATCTCGCCTCTCCGTTCCTATCCTTTGAACCTTTTCAGTCTAAGCGAATTGCTCACCACACTTACTGAACTAAACGCCATCGCAGCGGCGGCAATCATCGGGTTAAGCATGCCGAGCGCGGCAAGCGGAATGCCGATGACATTGTAGATGAAAGCCCAGAAGAGGTTTTGCCTGATCGTGGTAAGAATGCTGGACGAGAGTCGGATCGCGCGGGGAACACCGTTGAGGTCTCCATTCATCAGTGTGACCCCCGCCGTTTCCATGGCGATGTCCGTCCCTGTTCCCATGGCAATCCCAATATCCGCTTGTGCAAGCGACGGCGCATCGTTGATCCCGTCTCCCACCATGGCTACCACCTTCCCTTCAGCCTGGAGCATTTTGATGTGATCCGCTTTCTCCTGTGGCAGGACGCCCGCAATAACCCGGTCAACACCGGCCTCCACGGCAATTGCGCGGGCAGTTTGCTCGTTATCGCCTGTGAGCATGACGGTCTCGATCCCCATCCCGTGCAGTACCCGGATCGCCTCGGCCGATGTCGGCTTGATTGTGTCAGCAATACCAACCACGCCCGCCGCCTTCCCGGCAATGGCAACAATGATCGAAGTCTTCCCCTCTGATGCAAGCTGTGCAGCCGCAGACTGCACCCCTTCAACTTCAACAGAATACTCCCTCATCAACTGCAGGGTTCCGGCAATGACGGGGACGCCATCTACAATCCCGGCAACACCAAGGCCCGGCAGCGATTGGAACGCTTCCACATCGGAGACGCGAACACCTTCTTTCAGCGCGTATCTCACGATAGCCGCGCCCAGCGGATGTTCCGACCGTTTCTCGATGGACGCCGCCCGTTCGATCACGGTTGCGGCATCGTATCCGTTGAACGCAGTGACATCCGTAACTACCGGCTTTCCTTCGGTGATTGTTCCGGTCTTGTCGAAGACGACGGTGGTGATGGTGTGCGTGTGTTCAAGGCTTTCTGCATCCTTAATAAGAAGCCCGAAACGTGCGCCTGTCCCTGTCCCGACCATGATCGCGGTGGGCGTGGCAAGTCCCAAGGCACACGGGCAGGCGATGATAAGCACGGCGATGAACTTGACCAGGGCGCTCGTAAATGCGACGTCGCCGACGAAGAACCAGAGTACAAACGTCAGCCCCGCAATGCCAATCACCACAGGCACAAACACCGATGCAACCTTGTCAGCCAGACTCTGGATCGGTGCCTTCGAGCCTTGCGCGTCTTCGACGAGACGCACGATGCGGGCAAGCATTGTGTCCTTGCCGACTGCCGCCGCGCGGAACTCGATACTTCCATTCTTGTTAATAGTCCCCCCAATGACGCCGTCACCTTCTTTTCTCTCAACAGGCAGACTCTCTCCTGTAACCATGGATTCATCGATAATCGTGAATCCTCTGGTGATGAAGCCGTCTACGGGGATGCGCTCACCGGGCCGCACAATGAGAACGTCTCCCACAGCAACGCCCTCGATGGCGACATCCTGTTCTTCACCGTTCCGGAGAATCCGGGCTTTCGCCGGCTGAAGTCCCAGCAGCTTTTTGATGGCATCGGAGGCACGGTTCTTCGCCCGCGCCTCCAGCAGCCTTCCAAGGAGAATGAGCGTAATGATGGTTGCTGACGTGTCGAAGTAGACTTCTGCCTCGTGGCCGTGCCCGCCCGGCCAAGCCGTTCGGACGGGCAGCCCCATCATGTCCGGAAAGAGAACCACGAGCGTACTGTACACAAACGCAACCCCTGTTCCTACTGCCACAAGCGTGTTCATGTCAGCCGTCAGATGTTTGGCCGTTGCCCAGAAGCCTTTGAAGAACCTCCGCCCGGAGATGAACATTACCGGAGCGGTCAGCAACATGAGGAACTTGTTTGTGGCGTCCATGGAAAGGGGCGACTGTTCCATGTACCAGTCACTCATGCTCAACATACCGAGGACCATGATGGGCACGGTAAGCACCGCGCTGAAGATCAGCTCGCTCCGCAATTGCCGGTATGCAGCATCCTTGTTCACAGACTCATCCCCCGCCCTTGCAGACGCGGCTCCCGGGATTTTGAGCGTGTAACCTGAATCCGCAACAGCAGCCTGAAGCCGGTCGATGCTCACCCGTGAAGGGTCAAACGAGATCTTCACTTTTTCGCTCGCGAGGTTCACAGCCGCGTCCGCAACGCCCTCCACCTTTTTGAGAGCTTTCTCCACGCGGAGCACGCAGCTCGCGCACGTCATCCCTTCAACGGGCAACGTCAATGTCTTCTTCTCGTACATTGTCAATCCCAGAGACTATTAACCAACAAGTGTGTACCCTGCCTCTTCCACTGCACGTTCGATGTCCTGTCTCTTCACCTGCGATTCATCGTACTGTACCCGCGCCCTCCCAATCTGCACATCTTCCACCTTCACTCCGGCAAGCTTCGTGAGTTCCTTCCTTACACTCATGACGCAATGACCACAGGTCATGCCTTCGATCTTCAGGTCTTGAGTTTTCATTCCTTGGTCCTTCTGTTTGTCATTCTTGCTGATACCAATATAGCCTATCAGGAGAAGGAATGCGTTACAGAATTTTGAGGGGAATTTGCACCCCCGCCGGGTTTACTATGCCGATGATGTTTTGTATATTGGAGCGCAATCCATTGACCATCACCTGAACCAAGCGTAGCCCGCCCAAACAAATGGCGGGTAAACTTCGTCTGCTGTCTTTGCTGTGAAAGGAGTACCATGACCTATAGAGCAAGCATCGTTGTGGAAAAAGACGATCATGGCTTTTATGTGTATTGTCCCGATCTCCCTGGTTGCCAAAGTCAGGGAGAAACGTATGAGGAAGCGATGAGAAATATCCGTGAAGCCATAGAATTGTATCTGGAAACGCTCGAAATGGAAGAACGGAAAGCATACCTCAGCAAGGAAATCATGACGGGATCAGTTGAGGTCACTGTTGGGTAAGCTTCAACGCTTGACCGCCAAAGAAGCGGAAGCATTGCTCCTTCAGTCGGGGTTTGACCTGCTTCGATCCAAGGGCAGTCACAGAATCTACATGAAGAAAGGAAATCGTGTCGTTGTTCCTTTCCACTCAGGGAAAATACTCCACCCAAAAATTGTCAAACAAATATTGGAAGCGATAAGCAAAACAACTTAAGAATAATACTTCTATCATAGCGCAGCCCCGACCGACCGAAGCACCGAACCAAACGGAGCCAATGCCACAATCCCATTCTACCCACCGAAGTCCGAAGGACGGAGGCGGGCGTTACGACCAACGAGACCAGCCTATTTCGCTCACACACGCTTAGCGGTATGTGGTCAGAGAACTCAGGGTGCTCCTTCAGTCAACAGAGGATGAGGATACAAAGGGGCAGATCAACATTTGAGAAAGCGTTTCGTGCATCGCAAACAGCATCTGTACAACGGGAACTCAATCAGCTTCGGAGAAATGGTGTTATAGGTAAGGCTCTACTGAAATCCCTCACGCGGCTCTACCACCAACATAAAGTCCAGCAGCGAACAGATTCATCTGGACAATCTGAAAACCCTTCCGACACTATTCCCCGGATCGTGTGTAGCGAAGGGATATCTTGAGATCATTCAACTCTCTTCGATCTTAAACCTCACCCTCAGCACCCCATTCTCGAACGACGTCGATATGATCCGGAACCCACCGATCTCTTTTGTCGAGTGAACATGTTGTCCCCGGCACGGGCACGCGTCGTAGTCACCGATACGGATGATGCGGAGCGTATCACCGGCAGTATCGGGGAGCTTGTCAAGGTTGAACAATCGATCCGCCTCGGCTCGAGGCATGAAGCTCTCCGTCACCGGCATATCGGCAGCGATCACATCGTTC
>DASRUE010000249.1:0-33786 GCA_035687895.1 Bacteroidota bacterium
CGTAGCATCAAGGGCAAAACCGCCAAAACGGAAGCCAAGGCCTAACGTAACAAGGCCATCGTGCGTAAATTGGTTTATTCCGCCAATCAGTAGGAAGCTATGCGGGAAAGAAGCACTGGTTTCCGTGGTACCAGTCACGCCACCTGTCGTAGATTCCGACTCTGTTTTGATTTTCGCCAGTGCGCGATAGTATCCGCCTCGTCCAGCCAACCAATCTGTAAACCACCACTCACCGCCAACGTTAAAAACGGGGAGCGCAAAGTATGTAACCGTATTCTTGGTTGTCGTAGGAGTTGTGCCACCCGTATTGAATTCGAGTTCTGCTTTTGCAGATTGGAGGCTCAGACCACCGGCCATATAGAACGCCGGAGTCCGATATTCACCGCCAACACCAAACGCATATGCCAAGGCAGTCACCTTCTCGCTCGCCGTGGTTGCAGTAACGGTGTTCGGTGGGGCATCCTCTTTTGGCTCAGCCGAGAGCGTTGCGAACAACCCGTAGGGGACAAAATTCACCTTGTTCGACATTTTGAACTTACCACGAGCGCTGAACTGGATTTCAGTTCCAGATGCAGAGTATTCTCCACCCGCGCCCGCTACGACCGGATTGTTCTTCAAATTATCTGTTGCCTTGTCGAGGCGGAGGGCCCCGCTGAGATCAAATGAACTTCCACCGCCCAGATCAATGTTCGCACCTGCTCTGAAACCAAACATGCTCGCAGATGCTTCATTGTCAGTAGACGTGCCAGGCGCCGGGACTGTACTCTTGCTGTCGGCATGAGAAGTGCCGTACATAAAACCGAAGCCGAGATCAACCGAACCCATGTCGTATGCAACCACGAGTTCCCAGACATTGAGTATCGATGGAATTGACTGCGGGATACGTTGCGCGATCGATGGAAGCGCCGGGAAACCAGGAACCACGGTCCCTCCTGCAATCAGTCCAGCCACAGCATTTGCTGCGGAAGGATCGTAGCTGAAGATCGCACCAATAGTCCATTCGCGGTCGAGTGCAAAAGCAACGCCTGCATTTTGCTGACCATATCCATTGTTTCCAGTAGTGAGGCCGGTCAGTGTACCACCGCCAATATTCATCCACGCATAGTCCTTGTACATGGCCTGATACGCGGGATTTAACAACATCAACGCGGGATCATTCATAATAAACGGGTTCAGTATCAAGCCGGACCCGGCTTGAGAACCACCCATGGCAATTTGACGTGCAATACCCCCGTTCTTTCCATCAGCCGCAAACAAACTGCTCCCCACAACGGCAACGACGACGGCTATAGTAGCTAATCGTCTCAACATGGTACCTCCGAAATAGTGGATCGTTTGGTTAGTTTGTGATTCAAAATGCCGGCATGAATATACCGGTCTGCCAATCAAATGTCAAGAGATACACCCTCCACCTGTAATTAAGCTTCACAGGGTCCCCGTAATGGCTTTGTTTTCCTCAATCCTAAGGGAATGGAGAACATTTCGGAGTGCTTCTGTGGCTTGGTCAATCTCGATCCGGGTTATGTTCAGAGGGGGAACCCACCGGATGACTGTGTTATTCGTAAGATTCAACAGAACACCTTCCTCTCGCAACTTGTCGATGATGGCCGTTCCATCAATGGTCAACTCCAAACCAACCATTAACCCGATGCCCCGCACGTCCTTTACAATGGAGGGAAAGCTATGCTGCACCTCGAGCAGCTCACCCTTGAGGTATTCCCCCACCGTCCTGGCATTCTCCATTACTCCATTAAGAAGTAGCTCTCGAAGTGTGGCGAGACCTGCAGCACACGCAACAGGGTTCCCTCCAAAGGTGGTCCCGTGGGTACCACTGGTGAGCACGTCAGCGACGGTCCTTGTCCCAAGAAATGCGCCAAGAGGCAACCCGCCACCGACAGCCTTTGCAATGACGACGATATCCGGGACAATACCGAAATGTTCAAAGCTGAAGAACTTCCCTGTCCGACCCAGCCCGGCCTGAATCTCGTCGGCAATGATAAGGAACCTATACCTGTCTTTAAGCGCTGAGAGCATTTGAATGTACTCGGTCGAAACCAGATTAATCCCCCCCTCGCCTTGAATGAACTCTAGGACCACGGCGAGAGTCTTGTCATTCACGGCGTTGACAAGATCTTCGACGTCGTTGAACCTCAGAATGCCAGTGTTTGGAAGAAAGGGCTCAAACCCTTCTCGATATTTGTCACGACCGGTTATGGACAGAGCACCCATTGTCCGACCATGGAACGAATCGGACATACCAAAGATGTTTGCCTTTCCCCGATTCTTCCCCCACTTCCTCGCAACCTTCAGCGCCCCTTCCATTGCCTCGGTTCCACTGTTGGTGAAAAAGATCCTGTCGTATCCGGAAGTCTTAAGGAGAAGTTCTGCGAGATCAATCTGCGTGTCTTGATGGAACATATTGGAGACGTGTATGTATCGCCTCATCTGACTTTCGATAGCCGCAATAACGGCAGGGCAATTATGTCCGAGCGCGTTTACTGCGATCCCGGCGAACAGGTCGAGATACTTCCTGCCGTCTTTTGTGTACAGGTACGGACCTTCACCATAATCGATCTCGAGGGGAAGCCGCTTGTAGGTAGTGAAGAAGTACCGGGCATCCTTGTCAGCTTGACTCATTGTTTTTTGCTGGCAGTGAGACTTGAAAGTAGAGTGTTGATGAATTGAATCCGTTTGATGATCTCCTGAGGAGTCCCATTATTCTCTACCACGAAGTCGGCCTTCTTGACCTTGGCCTCCACGGGCAACTGAGCATTCATTCTCTGGACCACGTCGTCTCGGCTCACTTTATCACGATCCATTACCCGTTTGATTCGAGTTTCCTCCGCAGCATTGACCACAAGGATATAATCCAATTCCCTATCCATGCCCGTCTCATAGATTAATGCCGCCTCTATCACAACGAACGGAAGAAGGATTTCTGGAAGAGAGTCCTGGATTTCGCGCTCAATGTTCTTGAACACATGTGGGTGAACAATGGTGTTGAGCCTTTTTCGTTTTGCGGGATTTGTGAAGACGATGTGGGCAAGTTCTTTGCGGTCCAATTTTCCGGAAGGCAGGAAGACCGAACTGCCGAACGCATTCCTAATCTGAGTCTGAATTGTCTTATCTGTGTCAACGAGAACACGTGCAATCGTATCGGCTTCGATGACTTTCCGGCCCAAGTCCGCGAACACTTTGCAAACAAGCGACTTGCCGGAGCCGATTCCACCGGTTACCCCCAATCTCAGAAAGGATCGTACCCTCAGGGATCCCAAGCGTAAAACCCCTTGAATTGGTTGGGGCGAAGAAACGAGGAGGTAACCAAATCCTATCCCTATTTTGCGTAGGCAACTGCCCTAAGCTCCCGGATCACTGTGACCTTAATCTGACCCGGGTACTCCATCTCCTGCTGGATTTTGGCGGCGATGTCGTGCGCCAATTGATCCGCCTTCACGTCATCCACCTTGTCTTGTTCAACAACAACGCGGATCTCTCTTCCGGCTTGGATTGCGTATGTCTTGGCAACCCCTTGGAACGATTGGGCAAGGGTTTCAAGCTTTTCCAGGCGTTTTGCGTACCCCTCCACGGATTCGCGACGAGCTCCCGGCCTCGCCCCGCTGATGGCATCCGCGGCCTGCACCAGCGCCGCAATCGGAGATTCCATGGGTATGTCATCGTGATGAGCACCTATTGCGTTGGCAACAAGAGGGTGTTCCCCGAACTTCTTGGCGATCTCGTATCCGAGAAGTGCGTGCGGACCTTCTATGCTCCGGTCGACACACTTCCCGATATCATGGAAAAGTCCGGCGCGTTTTGCGAGGCTGGCATCTAGTTGGAGCTCGGAAGCCATCATCCCCGTAAGGAAAGCTACTTCCACACTATGCTGAAGCATATTCTGTCCGTAACTGGACCGATACTTCATGCGGCCGACAAGACTCAGAATTTCCTTGTGTGCTCCGTGGAGCCCAACCTCCAGAAGCGTATTCTCACCCGTCTTTATTACCTCCTCTTCAAGCTCCAGGCGAACTTTCTCTACGACTTCTTCGATGCGAGCAGGGTGAATCCGGCCATCGGCGATCAGTCTCTCAAGCGACAATCGAGCGACCTCGCGACGGAAAGGGTCAAATGCTGAAAGGATAACAGCTTCAGGTGTATCATCTACGATCACGTCTACGCCTGTAGCAGCCTCAAAAGCCCGGATGTTGCGGCCTTCCCGGCCAATGATTCTTCCTTTCATTTCATCGGATTGGATGTTAAGGACGCTGACCGTTGTTTCGACGGAATGATCGGCAGCAGTACGTTGAATAGCCTGGACAATGAGCTTCTGTGCTTCTTTTTTGGCTTCATCCCTAGCCTTATCCCTGATATCCTTGAGGAGATGCGCAGCCTCGGACTTTGCCTCATTTGTCAGGTTCTCAATCAACATCCGCTTGGCCTCATCCTTGGAAAGACCGGCCATTCGTTCCAGTCGAATATTTTCCTCGGCAATCAGCCTTTCTACATCCTGGTAGCGCAGTTCCACAGACTTTGATTTCTCATCCAGTGTTCGCTTGAACGCCATCTGCTCACGCTCCTTTTTGCCAAGGAGTTCAACCTTTCGGTCAATGTTTTCTTCTCGGGCATCCAGAGCCTTCTCTTGAGCCTGAACCTTGCTCTTCTTGCTTTGAATATCGCTATCGAACTCCTTCTTCTTCGAATACCATTCGTCTTTGACTTCGAGGAGTTTCTCCCGTTTCAGCGTTTCCGCTTCCTTCTCGGCATCCGCAAGGATCTTTTTGGCGACCTCTTTGGCCGAAGACATCCTATTCTGGGCAATTCTCGCGTTCAAGAGCCAGCCGAGGAAAAAGAGCGCTCCACCCGCAAGAATCACAGCTGGCACAACAAACATGAAGTCCATACAGCCTCCAATTTCATCAGAAGAAGATCGGCAAAAAAAATCCGCACAACGCAACCGTAACAAAAAGGCAATTAGTAAAGAACCTTTTCCAAACACAGTGGGTGCTCGCCTGAACGCCTTTTACTTCCCCAGTCTCGCTCGCTCTTCCGAAGAAGAGGGTCATCGCAAGAACCCCGCCGAAACGGAGTGGGGCGTGTAATCAACGCCCACGAGTCGGGCTCCCAATTATAAAAAATGTTGGTTCTTTATAATATGTTTGAGACGGTTGACGGGTGCGGATTTGGAAATCCGTACGCGACATTACCTATGTTGTAAAAGAACGAAAAATCCTCCAGCAAGTTGATGGATATGACGGAAGAATCACGCCTCTCGCACACAATTGTCGAGGTAGTTGCTCATCTTACTTAGTTCGTTCTCCATGAGCGTCACTGCTGTTCTCGCCCGATCACGCTCCTTGAACAGCTCTTCCGTGATATTCAGCGCGGACAGTACGGCAACAGTTAGGGTCGGTTGTTCGGGTATTTTTCCATGAATAGTATTAATCATGTCGTCCACATACGTGGCAACCTTCCGAGTAAACTCTTCACTCTCGCCGCGAAGTGGGTACTCGGATCCGAATATTTTGACCTTGATGCTTTTCTTGTCTGCTGTCATATGGTCCGCTCGATTGCTGTCGCAGGTAATAGTGAACCGTCTTCCGCCCCATTCACACCAGCCATATTACAAGTAAGAATTCAATTTTGCAAGCAATTCCTTTACACGGGAGGCGAGCGCCTCGCGCTCACCATTCGACCCAAATGCAGATCGCTCCGCAACATTACTTTGCTCAGACAATGTCTTGATCAGCTCTTCCTTTCGGGCAAGTTCGCTTCGTGCTGATGATAGTTCCAACTCCAATCGCTCGAATTGTGCTGCGAGCGCTGATTTCTCCTCCCGGAGTTTTCCAATGGTTTCCGATGCGCGTTTCACCCGGTCCCAGAGAACTTTGAGGCCGGCTTCCACCGTGCGAAGATCCGCCTGCACTACTTGATTTGTTTCAGTGGAGGTCTGGTCCACAATATTGCCTGAAGTTGATAACACATATGAGACTCACTCCGCTCGCAACAGAGCTCCAACATCCCGTTCCACCCGCTGTACAATCACCCTTATTTCCGCTTCGATTTCCAAATCGGTCAGCGTCTTCTCTAATGACATGAGTTCGAGCGTGTATGCAAGACTCTTCTTTCCATCGGGAAGTCGCTCACCCTGATACACGTCAAACAACTCGACAGATTGGAAGAAGCGAGCAGATGCTGATCGAATCGCGTATTCTAATCGCTCCGAAGGTACATTGGAATCGACAATGAACGCTACATCTCTCCGTACACGTGGAAACCGTGGAAGCAAGGAATAGTTTCGCCGTTCCTTACTTGAAGTAAGTGCACGAAGATCCAACTCTGCAAAGAAAACTGGTTGATCGATACCAAACATCTTCAGCACGTTACCTTTGGCCTCGCCGAAACAACCAGCATAACTGCCATTGATTTCAACGGCTACCGCGTTCTCAGCTAAAGAATTGCTGGTAGAATAATAAATAAACCGACTTTTGTCAAGAGCAATCTTTGCGAAGAGGTTTTGGACCTCCCCCTTGATATCGAAAGGGTCAACCAATCTTGGCTTTTCACTCCAATGACGCGGGGATGCCATTCCGGTGAGAACCAGGCACACCCGATTGACCTCGAGAAAATTCTCAACCGTCTTTGGCTTGAAACTCTCGTCAATTGAATAAACGTGCCCTATTTCGAACAATCGGACCGACGAATTGCCAAAGTTGCTGTTTCTCGCAACCGCTTGGAGCAAACCTGGGAGCAGGCTCGTCCTGAGAGTTGACATTTCCTGACTTCCCGCGTTCAGCAACTCAATTGGAGCCTCGCCTGTGAGTCTTGCCGTACGAAGGTCTTGGAGTGAACTGGAGATCGCTTCCTGAACCCCAAGGGCAACAAGCGCTTGCCTGACGGTCTCTGTATCATCCTCCTGAGGGAACGGTTGCAAGAAGTTGACAGAGGCTGTGGTCTTTTCGTCGATGTTATTGTAGCCATACGCACGAGCAACTTCCTCGATCAAATCGATCTCCCGATCAACATCGACCCGATAGCTTGGAATGCGGAACTGGATGTTTTCTTTTCCTTTCCGGACTGGTCTGAATCCCAACGTCGAGAGTAGGCGAACAATCTCAGCCTGCTCGATGGAAGTACCAAGGATTTCGTTCACCCTGCTTGTCCTCAGCGTAACAATGCGAGGCACCACCTTGCCAGAACGTACAGTGACCTTTCCCTTGAGCAGATTCCCGCCAGCTGTCTCCAGGATCAGCGAAGCAGCACGATCAATTGCGTAGGTACTTGCTTCCGGATCAGCTCCCCGCTCAAACCTCTGCGACGCGTCTGTGCTGATGCCAAGTGCCTTCGCTGTCTTCCTGATACTGGACGGGTTCCAGTATGCTGCCTCAAGAACAATATCCGTAGTTGCGTCACTAATCTCCGAGTTGGCTCCCCCCATAATGCCTGCGATAGAAATCGCCCGTTCTGCATCGCAGACCATCACAGCACCTTCCGGCAACGTGTGTTCCTTCCCGTCGAGAGTCGTGAAGCGATGCCCGGGCTCCGCCTGCCGGACGAGAATCCTCTTCCCTTTCAATCGTGCGTAGTCAAACGCGTGAAGAGGCTGCCCGCATTCGAGCATCACAAAGTTCGTAACATCAACCACGTTGTTGCGTGGCCGGAGCCCCGCGTTGCGAAGTGTGTTCTGAAGCCATTGTGGCGACGGAGCAATCGTCACCCCTTGAATGACCCTTGCGGTAAACCTCGGACAGTTCTTGCGATCCTTGACGGTGACAGACAGGTAGTCCTTGACTGGCGTCTTTGATTCTCTTACACGGACGCGCGGAAGAGATGCTGGTTTTCCGATGAGGACACCAATCTCTCTGGCCACACCAATGTGACTCAGCCAGTCAGGCCTGTTGGGCGTGATCTCCATCTCGTAAGCAATATCGCTAAGTCCTAAGTACTCTGCCAGTGGTTGACCCACCTTCGCTTCACTGTCCAGAACAAGAATCCCGTCGGCATCCTTGCCGAGATCAAGCTCGTATTCAGAACAGATCATCCCGAAGGAATCCACACCCCGGATCTTCACTTGTGAAAGGACAAAAGGAGCTCCCGATGGATCATGTTGACTGCGCGGCACCATTGTTCCGATCAACCCTACCGCCACCTTCTGGGCAGGCTCCACATTGGATGCGCCGCAAACAACTTGCAGAACTTCCTTTCCCGTGTTGACTGAGCAGACCGAGAGCTTGTCAGCGTTAGGGTGTTTCCTTTTCTCCATCACCTGGCCGACAACAAAACCTGTGTACTTCTCTCCCAAGCGCTCCATGCCAGCGATCTCGAGCCCGAGCATGCCAAGGCGGTCGCCGAGCTCTTCCGGCGGAATTGTGAACTTGATGTATTGTTGAATCCAGTTATGCAGGATACGCATCGTGCGCTATCTCGAGTCGCTTATACTAAAATTGATTCAGAAATCGGACATCGTTCTCATAGAACAATCGGATGTCATCCACACCATACCGCAACGCGGCAATTCGTTCGATCCCCATCCCGAAGGCAAACCCGGTGTACTCTTCAGGGTCATATCCTACAGACTTGAACACGTTGGGGTCCACCATCCCGCAGCCAAGAATCTCCAGCCACCCACCCTGCTTGCACATCTTGCACCCCTTGCCATTACAGATGAAGCAGGTGATGTAGATGTCTGCGCTGGGTTCTGTGAAGGGGAAAAACGTCGGTCGGAATTTGTACTCCAGTCCGCTCCCGTAATATTGCTTGATAAATGAAACTAATGTTCCCTTCAGATCGCTGAACGTTACCCCCTTGTCGACGTAGAGACCTTCGAGTTGGTGAAACTGTGCGAGGCTGCGCGAGCTGACCGATTCGTTGCGATAGACCTTTCCAGGCATTATTACCCGGACAGGGGGGCGATAATTTTCCATCACCCTTATCTGGACTGGCGACGTGTGAGTGCGGAGCAGGGCCTTCGGGCTGAGGAAGAAAGTGTCTTGCATATCTCTGGCAGGATGGTCGGGGGGAAAATTCAACGCCTCGAAGTTGTGATAGTCATCCTCGATCTCCGGCCCGACTGCTATCCCGAATCCCATGGAGACAAAGATGGCTTTCATTTCGTCCATTGTCTGCGTCAACGGATGACGGGTCCCAAGGAATTTCCTTCTGCCTGGGAGCGTCAGGTCCAACGTGGAGTTCTGAACCGGAGGCCGGCGAAGAGATTCTTGCTTCTGATGAAAAAGGGCTTCAACTTCCGAACGGAGTTGATTCAGCATTTTTCCCAGCGC
The DNA here is from genome assembly GCA_035687895.1 of Bacteroidota bacterium. Lineage (GTDB taxonomy): Bacteria > Bacteroidota > Ignavibacteria > UBA10030 > UBA6906 > JAERML01. The sequence goes on from DASRUE010000249.1 coordinate 9,276, forward strand.
CGGCTTCTGCTGTCCCTCGACAGTCTTCAAATTGTCAAAGAGACCGGCGATGAGACCTTTACGGGCGAGGTACTTGATGCGAAAGTCCTCGAGCAGTTGTTCGGTGGTTATTGCGGCGAGGTCTATTTCCGCCTGGCGGCGAAGGCGATCAATGTCTTGCTGCATGGGATGGCGAGGGAAAAGAAATCTCCCCGCGCATATAGTGGCAGGAAATGACCTGCACCGATTACCTACGCGGGAAGATTCATTGTTGGCTATGCGACAGCAAACTTCACAACCTCTGCAAACGCCTGTGGATTGCTTACTGCAAGTTCCGCAAGGACCTTTCGGTTGATTGTGATCTGCTTCTTGCTCAGGCCATTGATAAGCCGTGAGTAGGTTGTTCCGTGCACCCGGGCCCCCGCGTTGATGCGGGTGATCCAGAGCTGGCGGAAGGTCCGTTTCTTGGCTTTGCGATCACGATAGGCATACTGCATGCCCTTGTCGATGTGATGCTTCGCCACCGTGAGGACCTTGCTTCTCGCACCCCAGTAGCCTTTCGCTTGCGCGAGAATGCGCTTGCGGCGGCGATGGGAGGCAACTTTATTTTGCGAACGTGGCATAGTTGCGCTTTGTCCTATGATTGGTGATTGGTAATCCGCCCTGCTGAACTACATCATGCACAGGGACGGCGTTGATCAGGTTATCAATTGGGTATCATCATGCTGACTGCCCGCTGATCCTGCTTTGAGACGAGGTGTCCTTTGCGGAGCTTGCGCTTCCGCTTCGTGGTCTTTGAGGTCAGGATATGGCTGCGGTAGGCCGCAGCTCGCTTGATCTTTCCGCTAGCGGTTCTGCTGAACCTCTTCTTCGCGCTACTGCGCGTCTTCATCTTGGGCATTGTGGTGATTCCTTTCGTTAGGCTTCTTCTGACTTCGCTTCGTTCTTCTTCTTACGTTCAGGAACAAAGATCATGATCATGCTCTTTCCCTCCATATGAGCGGCCTGATCGACCTTTCCGACATCGCTTAGCCGCTCGGTTAGCCGGACAAGCAATATTTCCCCCTTTTCCTTATATGTGATCTCGCGTCCCTTGAACACCACCGAGGCCTTTACTTTGTGCCCATCGGTCAGGAATCTTATCGCGTGCTTCGCTTTGAAGTCAAAGTCATGCACATCCGTGTTAGGATGAAATCGGAGTTCTTTCAGCAATGAAACATGCTGATGCTTCTTCTGTATCTTATCCCGCTTGGCGAGCTCATACTTGAATTTTCCAAAATTGATGATCTTGCACACGGGGGGAACGGCATTCGGGACGATCTCGACCAAGTCCGCTTCCCTCTCACGAGCAAGCGCTATGGCCTCCCTCGGAGTCATGACACCCAATTGGCCGCCATGTTGGTCGATCACCCGGATCTCAGCGGCGCGGATCTCATCGTTCACACGGTTCCGATTTTGTTTGCTAATGGATCTGCCTCCTATGTGGTGATGGTTTTCTCAACGATCTCCTTTATCAGTGCTGCACTAAACTCCTCCAGGTTCATGGTTCCAAGGTCTCCCTTCTTGTGTCGGCGCACCGCAACGCTGCCTGCATCCCGTTCCTTCTCTCCAACCACCAGCATAAACGGAACTTTTTTTGTCTCCCACTCCCGGATTTTATAGTTGATTTTTTCATTCCTTTCATCCAACTCCACTCGTGCCCCAGCATCAATCAACCTGCGCATTACGGTTTGCGCGTATTCTCGCTGTCCATCGGTGATGGGCAGAACTACACACTGGACCGGAGCAAGCCAGAGGGGAAAATCCCCGGCAAAGTGTTCGATGAGTACGCCAATGAACCGTTCCAGGGATCCGAACGGTGCCCGATGAATGATCACGGGTCTATGCTTCTGTCCGTCACTTCCTACGTACTCAAGATTGAACCGTTCCGGCATCACGTAGTCAACCTGGACGGTTCCGAGTTGCCACGTGCGCAACAAAGCATCCTGCACCATGAAATCAATTTTCGGTCCATAGAATGCCGCTTCGCCGATGCCGATGAAATAGTTCAGCTTTTTCAGATCTGCCACTTCTTTTATTTCTCGCTCCGATCGCTCCCACATCGCATCCTCTCCACCATATTTATCCTTGTTCTTCGGATCGCGGAACGAAAGCCGGGTCTTGAAACTGCTAAATCCAAGGGTTGCAAAGACCAGCTGAATAAGATCGATAACATCGCATAATTCGTCTTTCACCTGGTCTTGTCGAACGTACATATGTGCGTCATCCACAGTGAACGACCGAACGCGCGTCAGCCCATTGAGCTCACCGGACTGTTCATAGCGGTACACTGTCCCAAATTCTGCAAGGCGCAACGGGAGATCACGATAACTCCGTGGTTTCGACAGGTAAATCTGGTGATGATGCGGACAGTTCATCGGTTTCAGGAGATACTCCTCGTCCTCCACCTGGATCGGAGAAAACTGGCTATCCTTGTAGTACGGGTAATGTCCGCTCGTCTTGTACAAATTGATGTTGCCAATATGCGGTGTTATAACCGGCAGATAGCCGCGCTTTTTTTGCTCGCCTCGGAGGAACGACTCAAGCGTTTCCCGAAGCACAGTCCCCTTCGGCAGCCAGATCGGGAGCCCTCCGCCAACTTTTGGTGTCAGCAGGAACAGCTCCAACTCCGCTCCCAGCTTTCGATGGTCGCGTCGCTTGGCTTCTTCAAGACGGAACAGATGTTCATCGAGCTCTTTCCTCGAGGGGAACGTGATGCCATAGATCCGCTGAAGCATCTTGTTCTTTTCACTACCGCGCCAGTACGCCCCGGCAACACTCAGAAGCTTGATTGCCTTGATTCGCCCCGTCGATGGAATATGCGGACCAAAGCAAAGGTCGGTGAAGTCTCCTTGATGATAGAATGTGATCTGTTCGCCTTTCAAGCCATCCAGCAATTCAAGCTTGTACGGATCGCTCTTTCGCTTGAAATACAAAACTGCTTCATTCCACGACTTCACCTCGCGGCGATACGGAACATCCCGTTTCGCCAACTCTTCCATCTTCACTTCAAGCTTGGCGAGATCTTCACCCGTCAACGAATGATCTCCCATATCGATGTCGTAATAGAAGCCGTTCTCGATGGGAGGACCGATGCCGAATTTCGTTCCGGGGAACATTCCCTCAATTGCCTCGGCCATCAGATGCGCGGAACTGTGCCAATACGTTCTTTTCCCTTCGTCGTCAGTCCACTTCAAAAGCCTGATCGACGAATCGGATTCGATCGGACGTGAAAGATCCCATGTTTGCCCGTTGACAGACACCGCAAGGACTTCCCTTGCGAGTCCTGCGCTGATGCCCTCGGCAATCTTCTGCCCCGTCACGCCGCGTTCAAAAGAACGGGTCGAACCATCTGGAAAAGTGATTAGCACTGAGTTCATTATGTCAAAAGATTTCACCCGAACAACAAATCGTCCCGCCCGTCGTTACGGGCGGGACGACCTCCGTACAACCTGTGGGCGATACAGGAGTCGAACCTGTGACCTCTACCATGTCAAGGTAGCGCTCTAACCAACTGAGCTAACCGCCCGCCGAACTCATCTCGACCAGGATTGGGACACCAAAAAACTCGTACCGAGGGCCGGACTTGAACCGGCATGGACCTCGCGGCCCTCAGGATTTTAAGTCCTGTGCGTCTACCAATTCCGCCACCCCGGCAGCCGGAAACATCAATTCACGAACGTGCTGGGCGTTCGATGAGGCGCCGGGCGGATTCGAACCGCCGCATAAAGGTTTTGCAGACCTCTCCCTTACCACTTGGGTACGGCGCCATGCGTCGTCAAAGAACCACTGAACCTGTTGGCAAATGACACCCTCATATAAATAAAACCCCGCCACCTGGTGGGATTGGGGGCGGCGGGGCCACTTTAAAGAGGAAGTGTATTTATAAGAGACGTTCGGTGCGATTACCGAATGCCCCCGTGCCCCGTGTGACCGGGGCAGAGCGGGAAACGGGATTCGAACCCGCGACATCAACCTTGGCAAGGTTGCGCTCTACCAACTGAGCTATTCCCGCATTGGTAGGGCAAATATAAGAAACGCTTCCTTTGTTTGCAAGCACTTTTCTGCAAAACCGCCCCAAGCCAACGCGACTCGGAAAAAATATACGTTGGGTGAAACTGAAAGTCAAGTTCTCCGCAAACTTCTTTTTCGCTGAATTCATTCGGAAAACAGGCGGCTGCATCGACATCATCGGTTGATATCCAGTATTTTGTACTTCAGTTCGCCAGCGGGCACCTTGATATCTACAGTTTCTCCCTTCGTCCTCCCCAGCAGTGTTTTCCCGATGGGGGAGGTGACTGAAATCTTGTTCTCCTCATAATTTGCTTCTTCAGGGGAGACCAACAGGTACTCAAACTCGTCCTTTGACTTCAGGTCTTTGACCTTTACTCTGCTCAGTATGTAGACCTTGTCATTTGGGAGGTCTTTCGCCTCGATAATCTTGGCCCGCGAGAGGATTTGTTCGATTTTCGCAATGCGGAGCTCCAGATGTTGCTGTTCTTCCTTCGCGGCATCATACTCTGCATTCTCGGAAAGGTCTCCATGTCCGCGCGCATCGGCGATTTTCTGTGCAATCGCTTTACGCCCGTTTGTCTTCAGCTCACGCAAATCACGCTCGAGCTCTGTCAGTTTCTCCCGCGTCAAATAGACGGTTTCACTTACTCCGTTTGAAGACATGGACTACTCCACAATTTGATTTGGACAAAAATAATAGCCATCATCCGTTCTCCACGAATGGTGGCTAACAATATCGTTCCTTGTACTGACACCAATTACGAAAACAGTCTACAGAAAAGCAAGAGGAAAATGCCGACGTTTGTGATTAATCAGAAAGGTTCACTCTGCTTTCTGTTGCGGGTCAACCAGGATGAGATGCCCCATTTTGTCTCTCTTCGTCCTCAAATAACGTTCGTTCACTTCGTTCGCGTCCATTTCCAGAGGAACCCGTTCAACAATCTCCAATCCGTACCCGTGAAGACCGACCACTTTCTTGGGGTTATTTGTGAGGAGTCGGATCTTCTTGACCCCCAGGTCGCGCAGAATTTGGGCACCAATCCCATAATCGCGCAGGTCCGGACGAAATCCAAGCTTCTCATTCGCCTCTACTGTGTCTAACCCTTCATCCTGGAGCTTATATGCCTTGAGTTTGTTCACCAAACCGATCCCTCTCCCTTCCTGTCGCATGTACAGAACGACTCCTGAGCCGGCCTTTTCTACCATTAAGATCGCAGCGATCAACTGCTCGTTGCAGTCACACCGGAGCGAACCAAACAGATCTCCAGTCAGGCACTCTGAATGTACCCGCACTAACACCGGCGCGTCCGGCCTGATTTCCCCCTTTACCAATGCGATATGATCTTTGTTGTCCGTCTCACTTCTGTAGAGGTAGATCTGAAATACCCCGTACTTTGTGGGTAGGTTGGTTGTCACCAATCGTTGCACGAGCTTCTCTCGCATCATCCGATATTCAATCAAATCCTTGACTGTGACAATTTTCAAATGGTAATGCCGTGCTATTTTGAGGAGATCGGGAACGCGTGCCATGGTGCCATCATCATTCATGATCTCACACAGGACGCCGGCAGGATAGAGACCTGCAAGTTTGCAGAGATCAACCACAGCCTCCGTATGACCAGCCCGTCGAAGTACCCCACCCTCCAATGCCCGAAGAGGAAAAACATGTCCAGGACGTGCTAGATCGCTCGGCTTGGTGTTCGAGTCCATCAAGGAACGGACTGTGGCTGCACGATCGGCAGCGGACACCCCCGTTGTGGTTCCGTGAACGTAGTCGATGGATACGGTGAAAGGTGTCTCGTGCAGCGATGTGTTGCTATCTACCATGAGATCGAGACCGAATTCTTTTGCGCGCGATGTCTCGATTGGTGCGCAAATGATGCCTCTTCCGTTCCGTGCGAGAAAATTGATCACTGAGGCATCTACAAATTCCGCAGCGCAGACAAAATCCCCCTCGTTCTCCCGATCGTCGTCATCCACAACAATGACGATTTTCCCGTTCCGGATTTCGTCAACGGCCTCATCGATTGTATTGAATCCTTTCAGCTCATGCCCCGACGCTGTCATACTTCCCTCCGTTGTACCAACCCCTTGTTCGCTACTTGGCGGCCTTCTGATCCCCGTCGCTTTCTTTAACAATTGTCGTTACGGCGGACCGCTCAAATTTCATTTTCACGTTCTCCGACACCTGTATCAAGAGTGTCTTCTCATCAATTCCTGCAACAGTTCCATGCAAACCTCCGGAAGTGATGACTTTGTCACCCTTCTTCACTGATTCCAATAATTTTTCACGTTCCTTCTGCCGCTTCTGTTGCGGTCTCAGAATGAGAAAGTAAAAGATGCCGATGATCAACGCGAACATGATGATTGTACTCATCAGCCCGCCGTCACCGGATCCGCCCTGCGGTGGAGCCATGGCAATAACGAATGAATGAATCAAATGATCCTCCTGAAAGTATTGCGTGATAGTTACTATGGTTCTTCTATTTCTACTGAAAGCAATTCGAGCTGCGCTGCTTTCCATCCTGCATAGTTGTCGTTCAAGATGGCCTCACGTGCCGAGCGCATCAACCAGAGATAGAAATGGAGATTGTGGATGGAAGCAAGTTGAAGCGCCATGATCTCACGCGCTTTAAAAAGGTGACGGATGTAGGCGCGCGTGAACTTTCTGCATCCATAGCATTCACAGGTCGAATCAATCGGTGACAGATCATTGAAAAACCCCGCGTTCTTGATATTGACCTTACCGTTGCGCGTGAAAAAGACTGCGTTCCTTCCATTTCTCGTCGGCAGGACGCAATCAAACATATCAATCCCACGCTCAATTGATTCGAGAAGATTCTCCGGTGTGCCAACCCCCATAAGATACCGGGGTTTCTCGACCGGGAGGATTCCCGTGCACAACTCCGTCATGGCGTACATCATCTCCGCCGGCTCACCGACTGAAAGTCCACCAATGGCGTACCCTTCGAACCCCATTTCGACCAATGCTGTCGCCGATTCCTCACGTATCGCAGGAAACGTACCACCTTGAACGATTGGAAAGAGAGCTTGACGCTTGCCATAATGGGGTAAGGTCTGTTCCATCCTGGCCTTGCACCGTTGCGCCCACCGTAGAGTAAGACGACTCGAAGCCAGGGCATACTCTTCGTCGCATGGAAACGGCGTGCACTCATCAAGTACCATCATGATGTCGGAGCCGAGCGACCGTTGAATGTCCACCACACGTTCCGGGGTGAATCGATGCAAAGAGCCATCAATGTGCGATTTGAACTCGACACCATCATCTGAAATGCCCCGGAGGTTGGAGAGACTGAAGACCTGATAACCACCGCTATCGGTCAAGATTGGCAAGTCCCAGTTCATAAAGCGATGCAACCCGCCTGCCTTCTCGATCAAATCGACCCCCGGACGCAGGTAAAGGTGATATGTGTTTCCGAGAATGACTTTCGCCCCGATTTCCTCAAGCTCCCTCGGCTCAACCGCCTTCACCGCCCCCTGCGTTCCGACTGGCACGAAGATCGGCGTCGGGATATACCCTCTATCTGTTGTCAGGAGGCCAGCGCGGGCTTTCCCATTCGTATGTATGAGCGAAAAGTTCAACGTACAAAGGTACCCATTTCGACCTGGAAAATCAACCAATGGAACCAGAGACGATGAACCGCTCATTCCATAGATGAACTACGTACTCTCGTTTGAAGCCAGATGACCGCAACATAGAGGGAGGCACCCAAAGCATCAGCGAGGAGATCCCGCACGCTTGGGCTCCGGATGGGAACAAATATCTGATGTGCTTCGTCTATCATCCCATAGAAAACCGTTAGAAGCACACTGGCCAGCAGATGGTGGCGAGCGAAGAACGGAAACCTTCTCTGGTGTTTGACTGCCCGGTGGGTGAGAGCACAGAAGATAAAAAAGATAAAAAAATGGACAATCTTGTCTGCCATTGGCACGTTGATTTCAGGAAAGTCGTCTCCTGGAATCGAAGAACTGATAAAAATCAAAAGAGCCCAGAGAATCACCGGCAACTGGTAACGGACGAACGGGTTCATAAGAATAGTCATGCACCTTCCGATCGGGAAAGAGCGCCAGAGAGTGCGTCCGCAATATCCATCGCCATTACGCTTCGCTGGCCGAGTTGCTCCGATGCCATATCACCCGCCAGTCCATGAACAAACACTCCACTATACGCCGCATCCTCCGGAGTCATCCCCTGCCCGATGAACGCAGCTATGACACCTGCAAGGACATCGCCTGCTCCCGCTGTGGCCATTCCCGGGTTACCGGTCGAGTTCAGGTATGTGCTGCCGGAGGGGGTTGCAGTCACTGTCGGGGATCCCTTGAGTACTACGATACTCTTGAGCTGCTGCGCGCTCGAACGTCCGATTTGTACGCGCAGGGTCTCAATCTCTTTTGTAGGTTTTCCGATGAGGCGGCTCAACTCACCTACATGCGGAGTAAGGACGGCCGGAATTCTTCTTCGCTTTAAGAGCGAGGGTTGCTCCGCGATCGCCGTAAGTCCATCCGCATCTATTACTATTGGCTTGTGGATTCTGCTCACTATATCACGGATGAGCTGGCCGGTTTCCTTATTCACCGACAGTCCGGGACCGATCACTACCACGTCTGCCCATTCAACCCGTTCATTGATGACTTTAAGAGCAGCGGCCGCTATTGTCCCTTCGCTCGTTTCCTCCAATGGGGTCATCATCACTTCAGTAGCTTTCCGGACCAACGCCCCGTGGATGGACCGCGGCACGCCGAGAACGACAGCACCAGCACCTGATCGCATCGCACCTTGCGCACACATGATAGGAGCCCCGGTAAGGCCGCGTGAACCTGCCAGAATGAATATCTTACCAACCGAATGTTTGTGCGCAGTGAGCGATCGCTTCGGAAGAACACTCTTCACGTCATCCGCGAGAATCCGGGCCGCCGGGCTGGCAATTGATGCAAAAGCCCTTCGGGGAATACCGATATCGACAGGCACAAGATCGCCTGTGTGATCCCGACAGGCTCCAACGTACTGCCCAACCTTTGCCAGACCCATGGTCACGGTCAGGTTTGCATTCACACAAATGCCTTCGACCGCGCCCGTCGTGGCGTTTGCACCTGACGGAATATCTACTGCGACGGTGTACTTCCCTTTTGCGTTGATCCAGCGGATCGCCCGTTCCTGCATGCCGCGCACACTCCCGGAGAAGCCCGTCCCGAAGATCGCATCAACGACAATATCCGGCGTTGGGAGTCGAGTCAATGAAGCAGAAATTTCCTGCATCGCCAGATCAGGTTGTCGATCCTTGAGCAACTTCAACAGCACCTGCAGGTTGGTCTTCGCGTCTCCCTTCACTTCAGACTTCCTGCAGAGGAGAGCAACATAAACTCGCGCCCCGAGATTCAGCAGGTGCCGTGCGACTACAAACCCGTCACCACCATTGTTTCCTTTGCCGCAGAATACAACCACCTGTCGACTTTCCACGCTTCCGTACCGGCGTGTTAATTCCTCCACGCAGGCACGTCCTGCGTTCTCCATCAGGAGGAGTCCGGGAATTGCATATTTTGTGATCGCAATGCGATCGCATTGCTGCATCTGGTCCGCAGTAACAAGCACCTGCATAAGGGACCTAGAAGAAGTGTGTCGTGAGGTTGATGATGATTGCAGGGAAGATGCCAAATATCACCAGGCCGGCTGCAGAGAGAACCAAGGCTGTAACGCCCAGTGTCGACACTTCAGCGTTCATCATGGAAGCCTGTTCCTTGAAGTACATCAGAACCACAAGGCGAAGATAGTAGTAAGCGGAAACAACACTCATCAATACACCGACGATGGCAAGCCAAGTGTAACCTGCCTCCACAGCTCCGGCGAAAACGTAGTACTTGCCGAAGAAGCCTGCAAACGGGGGTATCCCGGAGAGCGAGAACATGAAAAGCGCCATCAAGGCAGCGAGTGTTGGTCGGTGGGCAGACAGTCCCGCGTAATCATCGAATGTAAGGTTCTGCCCCTCCTTTGATTCGAGAATGGAAAGAACACCGAAAGCGCCCAGATTCATGAACGTATACGCCACGAGATAGAAGAGGACCCCATTGCTTCCCAGTTCGTTCGCAGCAACAATACCGGAAAGAATATAGCCGGCATGTGCAATGCTGGAGTAGGCAAGCATTCTCTTCAGGTTCGATTGGGAGATGGCGATGACATTTCCTATGACCATCGAAATGGCCGCGATAACGGCAATGACGTCACGGATGGAAGCCGTGGCATTCACTAACGCGGGGGCAAAGATCAGAAGGAATGCAGAGAATGCGGCAGCCTTTCCACCGGTGGACATGAAACCGCTCACCGTGGTGGGTGAGCCTTCGTACACGTCCGGCACCCACATATGAAATGGCACCGCTGCCACCTTGAATACCAGTCCGACCAGGAGCAAACCCAACCCGATCACGAACGTGGTCCCACCGGGATGTATGGTCGCGTACTGAACGATCTGTGCAATATTGGTCGTCCCTGCCGCTCCGTACAGAAGTGCGATTCCGTAAAGAAGAAACCCTGTAGCGAAAGCGCCAAGCAGAAAGTACTTGAGCGCAGCCTCGTTGCTCGTCGCCCGCTTTCGTGCAAATCCGGCAAGGATATAGAATGAAATCGACATCACTTCAAGACCAAGGAAGAACACCACAAGGTCAGCGGCGGCAGCCATCAAGATCATCCCCGTCACCGCGAAGAGGATCAGCGAATAGTACTCCCCGTGCTCGATATTCTCTTTCTTGATGTATGAGTTCGACAGCATGATACTCAGAATCCCCGCGACGGAGAACACGATCGCAAAGAAATTTGCGTAGCCACCAGTGGTGACCATGCCGAAGTAGGCTGTCCCCGTGCTTTCGACCCCCTGGAGCGCGACGCCAGCAGACAGGGCGAGACCAATGATCGAAACCCAGCAGTTCAGCGTCTCAGTTCTATCGTGAAGAGATTCGATGACGAGAACGATCAATGCCGCCAGTGAGACGATCGTAAGCGGCGCGGTCGTGAGAATGTCATTCAGTGAAATGGTCATGGAAACATCTGTACGCTATTGTCCGGCAAAGTAAAAGAACCAGATGATGACAAAAACCGGCAAGAGAATCGGAATCGTATACTTGAACACGTATCCAAAGAAACTCGGACACTCCACCCCGCTCTGCTCGGCAATCGCTTTTACCATGAAGTTCGGGCCATTACCAATGTACGTGCAGGCCCCGAAGAACACAGCCGCGATCGAGATTGCCTGAATGTAAATATTGTGGTTACCAATCAAGTACGACACACTGATGTCGTCCAAGGGCACATTCCCCGTCATCACCAGATCACCGTGGTATTGCATCAGTGTCAAGAACGTATTCTTGATTTCTATTGCATGTGGTCCCGCAACCTGCGCGAAATCAGCTCCGTGCGTTTGCACGAGGTGCTGGACCTGTTGAACGATCTCCTCATTCACGAACAATCCGATTGCCGCACTCAGGAATGTCAGGTACGTTGGGGCGTTATCCAGGAATGCGGACAGAATACCGGTAGCCCAATAAAATTGCTCTGCCCGAGCAATTCCCGTTTGTGCTGCGTTCTGTTCGAGCCACTGCAGGGCCGGGATCATCGTGGCAAAGATACCAATGAACAGAATGGCAACTTCCTTGATCGGCAGGAAGTTGAACTCATTCTTCTTGTGGATCTCAGGCTTTGTCGTATAGTATGATCCGATCGCCGCCAACAGCATCAACAACTCACGAAGGAAGAGAGGCCTCGTTATGAACACGGCAACGAGAATCATGACGAGGAAGAAAACGTTCTGGACTCCGATGGCCTCCCCCTCTTCTTCCGCTCCTTCCACACCATGCCGCACTGCCGCAGAGAGTTTGTTGAAGTGCAGGAGGTCAACGACATAGAACATCGCGAGGACCGCGATCATGCCAATTGCCCATTTGTACCAAAGATGTTCAGCTACCCAGAAGAACGGAATTCCCTTCAGATAACCGAGGAACAACGGTGGATCACCAATGGGCGTCAGCGCTCCCCCCATGTTGCTCACGATGAAAATAAAGAAGACAATGTGGTACGGCTTGATCCGGTATCGGTTCACCCGGATGTAAGGACGGATCAGTATCATCGATGCGCCAGTTGTGCCAACAATATTGGAGATCACCGCGCCAATGGCCAGAAGGAAAACATTCGCCAGCGGTTTTGATTTTCCCTTGATCTTGATATGAATCCCGCCGGCAACCACAAACAGGGAACCGATCAACATGATGAAGCTGATGTACTCAGATCCCGTATGCAAAAGGCGCTCCACGTTCCCCAAACCGAAAATGTAGTAGGAAACGGTCACGAGGCCCAACGCAATCGACACATAAGGATAGTTGTGTTCCCACCAGTGCCGGTTTATGAATGGGGCGATCGCGATAGAGAGAAGGAGCACGACAAACGGGATGATCATCCAGGGGTTCACCGGTGCACCGATACTTCCATCCCCGGCAAATGAAGCCTGGCTGACCAATGCAATCGCAAGACTTAGAAGCGCTAACCGTCGGATCAGGAGCATCATTCAACCACATCCTTCGCCGTTCCGGATGTCTGTTCCGCGGTGACCGACTGACCACCTGCCCGGGCATCCTGAATCTGCTGGATGATCTGGCGGGAGGAAAGAGCCGACTTTTCAAGAAACGTATTTGGGTAGAATCCAATCCAGACGATAAGGACAACAACAGGAACCAGCACCACAATCTCCCGCATCGAAAGGTCCACCAACTTATGATTTGCGGGGTTGTCCAGCTTGCCAAAGAAGACACGCTGGTAGCTCCACAACAGATAGACCGCCGCAAAGATCACGCCGGTCGCTCCGAAGATCGCAAACCAATAGCTGGCAAGGAACTGGGACTTGAACGCCCCCAGCAGAATCAGGAACTCACCCACGAACCCATTCAGCCCGGGGAGTCCAACTGATGATAACATGACGATCATGAAGAAGCTGGCATAGACTGGCATCTGCTTCGCCAATCCACCAAAGTCCGCGATCATCCGTGTATGGCGACGGTCGTAGATCATTCCCACGAGAAGAAAGAGCGCTCCTGTCGAAAGGCCGTGGTTGATCATCTGGATAACACTTCCCTGCATCCCCTCTTCGTTCAGCGCAAAAATGCCGAGCACGACAAAGCCGAGGTGACTCACCGACGAGTACGCAACTAGCTTTTTGAGATCAGTCTGCACCATAGAAACAAGCGCGCCGTATATGATGCCGATGACAGCAAGGACGGCAATATACGGAAGGTATGTAAACGTCGCGTACGGGAATAACGGCAGGCAGAAGCGAACTAGTCCGTAGGTTCCCATCTTCAGGAGGACGCCGGCAAGAATCACGCTTCCTGCGGTCGGAGCCTGGACGTGCGCATCCGGCAACCAGGTGTGAAATGGAAAAAGCGGAACCTTAATGCAGAAGCTGAGCGTGAAAGCGAGGAACATCCATGATTGAATTCCCATCGGAATACCCGGCGCAATCGCGTACAACTTCATCAGATCGGTGGTGAAACTCCCTCCGGGTTGTGTGGACGCATACACTCCAAGCCAGATGATCGCGACCAGCATGAGCAGGCTTCCAGCCATCGTGTAAAGGAAAAACTTGACCGCCGCATAAATTCTCTCGCCGCCACCCCAGATACCGATAATAAAGTACATCGGGATGAGCATGAACTCCCAGAACACATAGAACAAGAACATGTCCAGGGCGATGAACACGCCAAGCGTTCCCACTTCCAGGAGCAACATCAGGGCAACGTATCCCTTCAGCTTCTGTTCAATAGACTCCCAGGAGGCGAGCAACGCAATCGGCGTGAGAAAGGTCGTTAGTACCACCAGGAGAAGCGAGATTCCATCGATGCCCATGTGATAGGAGATATCCAGACTCGGAATCCAGAGATGCTTTTCCACGAACTGCATGCCCGGCGTTGCACCATCGAACCCAAGGAAGAGCCAGACGGAGGCGATAAAAGCAAGGCCGGACGAACCAAGGCCGATGGCCTTGATGAGGGTCTTGGATTCCGCCCGAAGGAATGAGATGAGCAGCGCACCAACAAGCGGAAGAGCAAGAATGAGACTGAGAATGTAACTATCGTTCATGGAATAAGTGTCAGATTAATGTGCAATCAGCCAGCCGAGAATGACCACCACGCCGAGGAGAAAGACAAACACGTAGTTTTGCGCCACACCCGTTTGCCCCATCCTAATCACCTTGCTCACACCGCCGAAGAACTTCGCCAGGCCATTTACGAGTCCATCGATCATCCCCACATCGACAATTCTCCACAGCAGCGTTTCCGAGCTCTTCTGGATAGGAGTTACAACGGCAGCGTCGTACGCTTCATCGACATAGTATTTGTTCCATAGGAGTTTGTAGAGTCCTGGCACTTTTGTACTCAACTGCTGTGGTACCTCCTGTTTCTTCAGGTACCAGAGTCGGGCAAGAAGAATACCGCCAACCCCCACCCCTACCGAAAGAGCCATGAGCACGTATTCGATCGTCTCCATGCCGTGACCGGGCAGCGCCATCACCAGATTCGCTCGCTCGAACACAGGCTCCAGCCAATGGTCAATCGCATTTCCACCCCCGAGGCTTGCAGGCACTCCCACAAATCCTCCCACCACAGAGAGGAGAGCAAGTATAATCAACGGCACCGTCATCGTCTTCGGCGACTCGTGCGGATGCTTATCCGACCCCCAACGCTTCTCTCCATCGAAGGTAAGAACGGTGAGACGAGACATGTAGAACGCCGTAAGTGCCGCACCAACCAGTCCCACAAGCCAAAGACCCCACGTCCCATTGGAGAACACCTTCCAGAGAATCTCATCTTTGCTGAAGAAGCCAGAGAAAGGAAAAATACCCGCGATTGCGATCATTGCAATGAAAAAGGTCCAGTACGTAATGGGCAAGTATTTCCTTAAGCCGCCCATTTTCTGGATGTCCTGCTCGTCGTGCATTGCGTGGATGACGGAGCCGGATCCGAGGAAGAGAAGCGCTTTGAAGAAGGCGTGCGTCATTAGGTGAAAGAGGCCGGCTGCGAATGCACCAACCCCGAGCGCAAGGAACATATACCCGAGCTGACTGACTGTCGAGTACGCAAGCACTTTCTTGATGTCGTTCTGGACGAGTCCAATCGTCGCTGCTAACAACGCAGTTGCGGCACCGATAATGGCAACGATCTCCATCGTTGCGGGTGCAAGCGCGTAAAGGAGCGAACAACGAGCGACCATGTAGACGCCGGCCGTGACCATTGTTGCAGCATGGATGAGTGCGCTGACGGGCGTCGGACCAGCCATCGCGTCAGGAAGCCAGACGAAGAGTGGAATTTGTGCGGACTTGCCGGTCGCACCAACGAACAACGCCAGCGTCATCCAGAAGATGACAGGTGAACCGACTGACATCGTTCCGGCCTGTGCAAACACGCCCTGGAAGTTGAGCGTCCCGAACGTCACAAAGATGAGAAACATGCCGATCAGGAACCCGAAATCACCAATGCGGTTGACGATGAACGCCTTCTTCGCCGCATCGCCAGTCGTTCCCTTCTCAAACTTCCTGTCGTACCAGAACCCGATCAGCAGATACGAACAGAGCCCAACGCCCTCCCAGCCGAGAAACAACAGAAGAAAATTGTCGGCAAGCACCAGGTTGAGCATGGCAAAGATGAAGAGGTTCATGTAGGCGAAGAATCTCCAGAACCCGGGGTCCCCATGCATATAACCGATGGAGTACACATGAATCAGGAAACCAACGCCGGTCACGATCAACATCATGAGGACGGAAAGCTGGTCAACCTGGTATGCAAAGCTGACGTTCAATGATCCCGCTGAGATCCATGAAAAGAGATGGACGATGTGTACCCGTTCTTCCACACCGCTCCCCATCATCTCAAAGAAAATCACGCAGGCGATGACGAATCCGATTCCGACCGTCGCGCTGCCGATAATCCCCACGAGATTCTCCGACCGAAGTTTCCTGCCGACCAGACCATTGATCAGAAAGCCGAGGAGAGGAAGAAAGACTGCATAACCGATAAGTTGATGAGCCATGATCAGAGCACTACCACTTCAGTATGTTGATCTCGTCGATGTTAACGGTTTGCTTGTTACGGAAGAGAGAAATCACGATGGCCAATCCAACAGCGGCCTCCGCGGCAGCGACCGCCATGACAAAGAAGACAAGAACCTGTCCGGTAATGTCCCCCATGAAGGATGAGAATGCAATCAGTGTCAGGTTCACGGAGTTGAGCATCAGTTCGATGCACATGAACACGACGATGGCATTCCGGCGGGTCAACACACCTGCAACGCCAATCGTGAACAGGATGGCGCTCAGTGCGAGGTACGAAGCAAGCGAGACGGGCATGAGGAGTTGTGGTTGATTTACGATTGTTTCCTGGCAAGAACCACCGCCCCTACAATTGCGGCAAGCAAGAGGAGCGAGGTAACTTCAAATGGGAGCAAGAACCGCGTAAACAGTGCGGCGCCCATGCTTTCAACGGTGCCAAGGTTCGCTGCCTGAGAGCTCATGGGCATCCGCCCGATCCCGTCCCCGGAGAACCCGAAAATGTAGACCATCTCGATAAGAAAGCCGGTTACCAACACCACGGAAATGATCTTCTTCATATCAAATTTTTCTGTCAGCTTTGTTTCATCACCCAAATTGAGCAGCATGATGACAAAGACAACAAGCACCATGATCGCCCCCGTGTACACGACGATCTGCAGTACGGCGAGCAACTGTGCCTGAAGAAGAAGGTATAAGAGTGCGATACAGAAGAAGTTAGCAATGAGATAGATAGCGCTCATCACAGGGTTCTTCTGAAGGATCATCAAGAGCGCGGAGGCAATGGCGAGGCTTGCCACAATCAAAAACATCAGAGGTTCAGGGCTCACGGGAAGACGAGGATTAGACTTTCAACGAATGCTGAACAAAAGTGCTGTCAAGTTACCACAATTTCCCCACAGAATCAAAGGAATTCACGCGCTTCAATAGAAGTAGTAGTGGAAACCGATCTGTGGTAAGGGCAGGACTGTTCCGTCGGAGAAATACACAAACATTGCTTCCACCATCGTGTGGAGCCCCGGACTCACCGCGAACTCTCCTCCGATGCCGAGCCCGATGCGGGTCGGCGCCTTCATGTCGTTCCCCGACTTGCCGGAATAGAAATGACTGAACCCGCCCGCAACGAAGAACCTGTTTGTCTCGCTTCGTGCAAGATCGAACTGTCCTTCCACACCGATGTCGTACTGCAAGCGGTCATTCGCCTTGATGATTCCACCGGTGACCTGATAACTGAATGTCGTCGGAAGATGGTGGCGAAAACTCAGACCTAAACCAGTGGCAGGTCCGGCAAAAAAGCCGAGACCAAACACATTCTGATTGAGGGTCGTCGGCAGTCCTCTATCGGGCAGTACAACCTGCGCGTGGACTGGAGATATCTGGAAGAGCAGCATACCAATCACAACCGAGAGAATCTTCAAGATCATACTTCCTTCCTTCTGGATGATGGTACCAATAGAATACTCTAGCCCGTTCTTGCCCACCTGATGATCTCTCCAAGCCCCGGCCGTTTCCCCGTGGCAAGTATTGCAATCCTAAAGATCCGCCCGGCAGCAACCATCATTCCATAGATCGAACCGACCATGATCAACGAAGTCGCCACAATCTCACCGGCTGATGGAGTCTGAATAGGAATCCGGAGGGCCATCATGCTGGGGGTGAAGAGCGGAATGAAAGAGAGAATCTGAAGCCACAACGCATTTGGGTTCTGGATTGCCGGAATCGCGAGCGCGATGGGAAGCACGAGAAACAGGACCAGGTAGCTGTTGATCTGTTGTGCTTCTTGTTCAGTGGTAACCGGAGAGCCGGCCGCAATAAAGACCGCGGCATAAAAAAGATACCCGAGAACGAAGTAGAGGATCAGCAAGAGCGCCTGATACGCCGTCACGAGATCGATGCCAAACTGCACCGATGCCGCCAGTCCGATCACCGACCAGAAACCGATTTGCGTGAACCCCAACCCGCTCAAACCGAGCACCTTTCCGGCCATAAGCTCCGTGGGAGAGCAGGAAGAAACAAGGACCTCCACAATCCTGTTGGACTTTTCTTCAATCACACTCCGCACCAGCATCTGCCCGGAGGTGAAGATGAGGAAGAATTGCATCATCAGGAAAACGTACGCGGAGAAGAACACGCGGAGAAATCCCGATTCTTCCCTCTCCCCCGATTCGGTGATCTTCACAGATCTCACGCTCAGGGGAACATCAAGCTGAGAGAGCAGCTTCGGGTCAAGACCCATGGCGATGAGTTTTCGTTCCGAGATCAGCCCGCGGAGATTTTCCTCGAGACGGTTGACCAGCCGGAAATCTCCGACATTCTGTGAGCGGTAATCCAGGACGCTGTCGGTCATCATCGACTCGGGAAGGATGCAGTACCCCTCGATCTGTTCCTGCGTAACCGCGTCTTCCGCATCACTCACAGCTTTTGCCAGGTCGATGTTTTGCCCCACACCAAACGGCTTGATGATGTAGTTCGGTTGGCCGTCAGGTAGGGAATACCTTCCCTGCATTCGTTCCGCTAGAGCAACTGAAAACTGCCCGGACAAGTCGATCAGACCAATGACCTTGGACCGTTCATCATCGTGGGAGGCGAGCATGCTCGGTAGGATCCCCATTCCCAGCATAATGAGGGGAGTGACCAGAAGACCGATCAGGAAGGCCTTGCTTTTCACCTTCTCGATATACTCCCAGCGGGCAACAACAAGGGTCTTCTTCATGCAGCCACCTCACGGGGAGGCGGAGCCGCGACACCTCCGACAATCTGAATGAAGATGGAGTGAAGTGACGGTTCCAGCAACTCGAACTTCCTTACTTCCACTCTGTCGATGATCTTCACGAGAAGCGATTGCACCGTCACACCGTCCTCCAGCTCCAACTCTGCCGAGTTTGGATACATGAAGGCACGGCGGACTCCGGGAAGCGTTTGCATGAATGTCCCGTCGCCAGAGAATTCCAGGTGAAGGGTATTCTTCCCATATTGTTTCTTCACATCCCGCACCGTTCCGCCGAGAACCACCTTCCCGCGGTTGATGAGACATAATCGGTCGCTCAACTTCTCAGCCTGATCCATCTGGTGGGTGGAGAAGATGACAGCCTTCCCTCGTTGTTTCAGTTCAAGAAAGATATCTTTGAAAAGAATTTGATTGACGGGGTCGAGGCCGGAGAACGGCTCATCGAGAACAATCAGAAGCGGGTCGTGGATGATGGATACAATGAACTGGACTTTCTGCTGGTTCCCTTTCGAAAGCTCTTCGACTTTCCTGTCCTTGTGGGCAAGGAGACCGAACCGCTGGAGCCACCGGTAGGCTTCCGCTTTTGCGACTCCGGGCTGCATCCCGCGGAGTTGCGCGAAGTACATCACCGTATCCCAGAGCTTGTTCTTCTTGTACAGACCCCGCTCTTCCGGAAGATATCCAACGATGTCACGGACATGTTCGGAGAAGCGCCGCCCCTCGTAGGTAATCTCTCCACCATCCGGTTCAAGTATGTTCAGCACCATCCGGATGGTAGTCGTCTTGCCGGCTCCGTTTGGACCCAGGAGCCCGAAGATCTCTCCTCGCTGCACATCGAATGACACGCCATCCACCGCCCGAATGGACGAGAAGTTTTTTCTTAGCTGGACGACGTTGAGCATGGGTTTGGCCGGCCTAGGGCGTCAAACGATAGATCATTCGCGGGAATGGAATCGTCTCGCGAACGTGGTCGAGCCCGCATATCCAGGAAACCGTCCGTTCCACTCCAAGGCCGAAGCCTGCATGCGGCACGGAGCCGTAACGGCGGAGGTCGAGGTACCATTCAAACGCCACCTGCGGCAAGTTATGCTCGTGCAGACGCTGCAACAAAAGATCAAGATCGTCCTCCCGCTGGCTGCCGCCAATGATTTCACCGTAGCCCTCTGGCGCAAGCACATCCACGGCAAGCGCAAGCTTGGGATTCTGTGGATCCCGTTTCATGTAGAAAGCTTTAATCGCCGCCGGATATCGATGAACCATTACAGGGCGGTCGAATTGCTCGGACACCACCGTCTCATCTGTCCCACCGAGATCGTTCCCCCATTCGAACTGGATCCCTTTCTTATGCAGAATGTCGACGGCTTCATCATACGTAATCCGCGGAAGCGGCCGCTTGACGTTTTCGAGAAAGGCAATCTTCCGTTCAAGCGTCTTCAGTTCCGGCATACGGTGCTTCAGCACCGATCGGACGATGTGCTCGAGAAACTCCTCAGCCAGGTCCATGTTGTCATTCAGGTCGTTAAATGCCACTTCCGGCTCCACCATCCAAAACTCTGTGAGATGGCGGCGCGTCTTGGATTTTTCAGCGCGGAACGTCGGCCCGAACACGTATACCTTTCCCATCGCCATCGCCCCGGCCTCCCCGTACAACTGCCCCGACTGGGTCAGGAACGCTTTGCCCAGATCGAAGTACGCTGTCTCGAAGAGCGTCGAGGTTCCTTCGCACGCTGCCGGTGTAAAGATCGGCGCATCCATCAGAACGAAGCCGCGATCGTCGAAGAACTCCCGGATTGCCTTGATAATCTGGTGACGAACGCGAAGGATTGCATGTTGACGGTTTGAGCGAAGCCACAGGTGGCGGCGGTCCATCAAGAAATCGACACCGTGCTCTTTGGGGGTAATGGGGTATTCTTTAGCGATGGAAATGATTTCGATCGCCGTCACATCGAGTTCGTGCCCTCCCGGGGCACGTTCTTCCCTGCGGACTTTCCCCGTCATGCTGAAAGACGACTCCTGTGTCAACAGGTCAAATTTGTTGAACACTTCCTCGCCCACTCCTCCCCCTCCTCCCTGAGAAGGGTGTTGGGGGGTGGTTGCAGCTTTCACCACCACGCCCTGTACCAATCCGGTCCCATCCCGCATCACAAGAAACCTGATCTTCCCGCTCGACCGCTTGTTGTAAAGCCATCCCCGGAGTGTGATTTCTTCACCAATGTGTTTGGACAAATCCTCAATGTAAATACGCGTCATGAATACCTTTCAACCGATGAACTGAACTAAAACGTGACAAATTCGGTGAGCCAATATAGGAAAGAAATGAGAGAGGGTCAATAAAGCGAATGTTGACCAGCGGCAGAAGTGTAAGGAATGAGATCGTGAGCCCTCATTGGCGTTCGCATATTGTCAGAGTATCGAGTCTTGAAGTTCTGCAACCGGACAATGAACCGGTTAAGTGGTGCGCGGCTATTTGACAACCAACATTTTTCTTACGGACACGAAATCCGCTCCCTGCAATCGATACACATACACCCCGCTTGCCAACCCGCTCCCGTCTCCGCCGGAGGCGTATCCGCCTTTGGCGGAAAACACTCTCGCATACCTTCCCGGCCTCATCTCCTCATTCACCAGCGTTGCCACTTCTCTGCCGAGCAGGTCGAAGACTCTGAGAGTCACAAAGCCAGAGCCTGGTATATCGAACTTGATGGTTGTTGTTGGGTTGAAGGGATTGGGGTAGTTCTGGGCCAGCTCA
Source organism: Bacteroidota bacterium (assembly GCA_035687895.1). Lineage (GTDB taxonomy): Bacteria > Bacteroidota > Ignavibacteria > UBA10030 > UBA6906 > JAERML01. Next base: position 30,883 of record DASRUE010000249.1, read on the forward strand.
AAGGAGAACGGTGGGGGAACATCCTCTTCCACTTCGGCAATCTGGTGTCTCGCTTTCGTTCCGTAGAGCTTCCATTGTCCCGTGGAGTTGTTCTGCCAAACAGTCCATATGAGCATGTCACCACTACCTGGAAAGACTCCTGTGGACATTACCGGACCACGATCCGAGGAAGAAGGTGCGGCGACAATGTTCCGGACGTATTGTCCCCCATATGAAGAAAGCGTGATGCTATCGTCCCCTGCAAACCAGCTTTCCCACGCTCCCGCCAAATAGTAAAATGCCCTCAAGTTATCAAGCGGGCTGTCTGTGATTATGGAGAAACTATTGAATGATCCACTCGCTTGATCGATTGCATGAGGGAACAGTGGACTGGATGGGTACCAAACCAGACGGTTGCTCCAAGCATCCCAATAGGTCAGCGTGCCATAGATTTGCCATCTTGTGTCCATCTTGGATTCCCAATTCAGTGTTGCGAAAGCCCCGATTGAATTGGAAAACCTTGGTCGACGATTGTCACCGTTGGTATATAGTGTTTCCGCTGGAATCCATACGCCGCCGCGGCGGTAGGAAAACTTCAGGACAGAAGTACTGTCGGAAGGTCGTCTGCTGGTCCATACAACGACAGGAGTGTTCGGCGAACTTGATAGGTACGTCAGTTGTGGTAAACTGTTCAGACTGTCTCCGGCCAGGGTAGTAAATGTCGTTGATGACCACGAACCATTCCTGTATTCGGCATAAGCGATTCTTCCTCCACGTTCCCATACAGCACCGAACGTGGTATCGTAAACAGCGACGCAAGGATACCGCTCATCGACGCGATCTGGGTTGACCGATTGTGGTGCGCTCCACTGATCATTTTGACGGACACTGTACAGGATCTTCAGGTTGCTCCCTGCGCGGCCCTGCCACAACAACATCGCTTTGGCTGGATTGTAAATGCCCGCCAAGGATGGATAGTCATGATCTCCCGCATCCGTGGTAATTGAAACAACTATCGAATCCCATTGCTCTCCTGATGCGGCAGTTCTTATGACGCACACATTCAGCCCGTTACGGCTGAACGCCAACCATTCCTCCTGAGGGTTGGAGAAGGCATATCTCGTCATGAATGCAGGATGGATATCATTGGTATTGCCAGACGTGATTTGGATCGGCACACTCCATTGAGGTTGTGCAACGAGACCCAAAGCTATGAGCATGAGGGAGCACAAGAAAGTTGTTCGTTTCATCTTCCGTTCCTTTCTCCTAAGGGGTATCAACGGAGAATGATGAGTTTCCTCGTTACTGAAAAGCTGCCAGAGGTCATTCGGCAGTAGTACACCCCGCTCGCCAACCAGCTCCCATCTCCGCCGGAGGCGGATCCGCCTTTGGCGGAAAACACCCTCTCATAGCTCCCCGGCCCCATCTCCTCATTCACTAACGTTGCCACTTCTCTGCCGAGCAGATCGAAGACTTTGAGCGTGACAAAGCTCGAGCTTGGGATTTGGAATTTGATTGTCGTGCTCGAGTTGAAGGGGTTGGGGTAGTTCTGCAAAAGTCTATGTTCGCCAGGCTCTTGCGCTTCTTCCCGGACACCGACTGACGTCTCAAAGACCTGAAACACGCCCGAATCGCTCGTTGCCACATACAACGTATCTGAATACGGATCCTTCCTGATGTCAACGAGGTTGAGCGACGGCAATGAATCCGTGTAGAGCTCCCAGCCGACACCGCCGTTGAGGCTGCGATAGATGCCGGACTGCGTCGCGGCGTAGATCTCGTTTGCATTAAGTAGGTCTCGCGACACCTTTTGCACGTTGGTATTGGGAAGGACAACCGACCACGTTGTCCCGTAGTCAGTGCTCACGGAAATCCCACAAGTTGAATCGGCCCCGTACGGAAAACGATTTGTAGCAATGACCAGTGTGTCTCCGTTCGCAAGGAAGTCCGCAGTCCTCTGGAATTGGTAAGATGGTGAGAACGACAGTGGACATACGAAGGCCCAAGAAGCACCATCATCTGTGCTTCTATAGATGCTGAAAAACGATTGACCAAGATTGCGGGCTGCGTAGAGAACCGAATCCCCACTCATGTCAAATGTGAGGAAGAGCGCGCCGTAGCTATCATAGAGCTGCTGGGGATTCCACGAAATCCCATTGTCAGTGCTTTTGTAAAGATCGATGATCCACGAGTACACACGCCCCGGATGATGCGGGGAAAACTCAAATGAGAGTGAGGGGTTGTGGCCAATATATCCTCCCCCGATCGTCCATGGAAAGCCCCAGAACGATGAGTGAATATTTGGAACCTGCCCCCCCTTCGAGCCGGGTTCCCCAACATAGACAAGGTTGAATCCAGCAAAAGCAACAGAGTCGTTCCACGGAGAGAAATAGACAGAACGATACATGATGTCTTCCGGAGGAAAGAAGTTGCCGTGTTGATCGATGAGGACGTACCTCCAGTTGTCCCCCGTTTTCGCGCAGATGCCCTCCAAAGAGCCAACACCGATATATGGCGGTCTTCCTTGTCGAAACGAGACATCCATCTGCACCGCTCTTCGCCAGTGGGTCGAATCGGGCCCAATGAATCTCCAGCCTTTGGCAAGGCCACTGGACGCAATCAACACCAGGGAGAGATACCATGATATGAGTTTCATCCAGGCCCTCCTTTCTTGCCCAAAACAACACGAGCCGTTTACTGACACCTTGACTTTAAAGTTCATGGAATCAGGGAACGGCTCTACAAGAATAAGGTACGCTTCGATAAAACGAGAGTCAACTTGCGGACAAACAGAAAACCCCGTCCGGCACAATACCGAACGGGGTCCAGAAAGCCTTGACCGCAGCAGAATTAGCTCATGGCCAGCATACGCTGTATCGGAATGAGCGCCCGCTGTATAATGTCAGGTGACAGTGTGATCTCAGG
>DASRUE010000250.1:0-5291 GCA_035687895.1 Bacteroidota bacterium
GGCAAACTTGATGTACCCTTGCTGAGGTCCGTTTCCCTTGACAAGATCAGCAGTTGCGAGGTTAACTACCTGGGCACCATCCATGAACTCGGGCTTGCCTGTACCAACGTTGGTCCCCTCCGATTCACCCAGGGAAATGCCATGGGCCTCAGTATCACCGACATCGATGATTTCCTGTTTGGTATAAGCAGCCGTTATCTTCCCAGCGACTTTGGTTTTCTGCTGCCCCACGACAGTTGTGACACTGAGAGCAGAGATCAAAGCGAGACTAATGGATAGCACCATCGCTCTTTTGAATGCAAGTGTTTGCATAGATGTATCCTCCTTTAGTGATTCAATATGGAGATCAGGCCCGCAGCCGTCTTTACAAGTTAGGTTGTAGATAAATCAATAGTCATCGTTGAAAACAACAGTGGCGTCACGCCCGACGCAAAGACATCGAGCAGTAACGCCACGTGTGTGAAAGGACAGAAACTTACTCAACACAAAAATCTAAAAACGTCGGGATTGAAATTGAGCTGCTGCTCAGGGGAGGAGAGGTGGAGGTCTTCGTCAAAGCGGAGGACAAAAAGGCGAACGCCTTCAGGTCTGGACCGGTGAACCAAGCAGGATGCCCCGTTCACAATTCCGACCTATGTCATTCATTGGTGGAAAGGTATTCAAGTCGACAACCAAACGCAACACCCGACAAAAACTCAATGCAGGATGAGGTATTCCTCAAGGGCCTATTACTCCGAAATTGCAGCCGAGGTGATCGTGGGGTGTAGTTTCCTGAATCCTTTACAAATCCTCATGTGTATCATGACAACGTCCCCAAGGAATCAGGGGCGCGAGGAACTTAGGACGAATGCGTTGCCGGAAACAAACAGGCCCGGCTGGTTGTTGTCGGGCCTTGGTATTGTTGACCCGGAAGATCTCGGTGTCTTGAGTTTGACTTTTTGTAAAGTGTTATGCGACGTTTGCGCCCCCTGGCCTTACTCTCTTCCTATACCACGAAACAATGAATAGAATACCCAGAATAAAGAGTGGCAATCCCATGGCGACACCGGCTCCACGATCATGTTCAGCTATGAACAATCCCAAATACCACATTGCCGCCCACCAGAATATGAAAACGATGCCAGCAACTCCCTCGTGCTTCCATGAGATATAATAGCCTACAAGGAAAATGACAAACGCTAGTTTGACAACTACGTTTTCAAGGTCATACGGATTGAAGTTGTCTGCCGGGATAAAATTGTCAATGATGAATACCAGGTACAGGACTCCAAAGATAGAAGTCATCATGTGCAGAGTTGTTGGAAATCTCCTCTTTTTGCCTGGTGGGGTATCAGAGTCATTTATCATGGCAGAGTTCCTTTGTTAATTGATTGATTAACTTCTGACGCAAAACAATGACGCATGACCTTCACTGGCCACGTTGTGCTAAGCGTTGGTCTCTCTTCGACTTTCAATGTCGGTTTTGTTAGCTGGCGTTGGCCCGATTCACCGCATCAACCAACCTGGCGCACTGACTCCAAAAACTCCTTCCCACGAGGATCAATGGGAGCGAGATTTATGGCGTTCGTCACTTACCAGCCATCAGCGCGCTGACATTCCAAATGTCTACATGGACCTTCCACGTGGCGTCAGCTTGACGTTTCCAGATCACGAGATACTTTGTGGAGTCTATCATGGCTGCTTGCCCTTCTGGCTGGATTCGGACCTTGGTCTTGCCGATCTCGTACGCCGTGTCACCGCTACCTCCCACTTCTATTGTGGTGAACACGATATCTTTCATTCCCATCTGGAAGAATTTCTTGTACAATTCCTCGATCGCCTGTTTTCCCTTAAGTATCTCCCCGTCTGGCGGGACCAGGGTGGCGTCAACCGTGTACACGTCTACTACGCCCGCCACATTGCTCTGTCGGATCGCTTCGCTGTACTTAGCACACACTTCTTCAATGGACTTCCGAACCTGCACTACATCGAAAGTCTCGGGCTTGGAACAAGAGAGCTGAACAAGCGAAAAACACAGCACGAACATTACCGTGATTACGTGTTTCATGATTTGCTCCTTTGAGATTGTCAGATACATTCCGTTGTAGATTGTCTTCCGGGCAAATGCCAGCCAACGTTCACCGGCCACGCCGTCCCGCACTCCACGCTTTTTATGTTGAGAGTGCAGTGTTTTTTGTGTTAGCCGAAGTGTCCAACCACCTCGTAAATTGTATAAAGTTCCAACAGCAATCTGAATACCATATGACTTGATAGTGTTGCTCGATGAACTGTGTCCTCCTTATGTTATTGTCCCTTAGGCGCAACGAATGGCGTGTGGTACCCCATCGCTCGAAGCAGCGCTGCTACAAGGTCTTGAAAAGAGTAGGCGTCAAGGCTATTAATATGGTTACGGATTTCTTCTCGTGCCAAGCCGACCGCTTGCGGCAAGCAGGACGGTTTCTATCAAATGTGTGCGGACTGCGTTTGTCCGCTCTTCGAAAAACGTCAGGGGAACTTGATGGAGAAAGAACAGGTAAGATGATTCTGCACGAAATTAGGAATAGTCGAGTAGAGAGTCAAGAAGCAGAACAGCGTGCTGTTGGCTGAACAGATGGGCCCGGCAGGTTGTTGTCGGGTCTTGGTGTTGAACGACTGTTCGGGGAACCTACCGCAATACTTTGCTACCTCAGTAGAATCATCTTTCTTGTCTCGAAGTAGTTCCCGGCTTCAAGACGATACAGATAGACACCACTTGCAGCGTCTTCGGTGTTCCACTCTACTTCATAACGTCCGGGAGTTTTGTGCTCATTCACCAGCGTTGCCACTTCACGACCAAGGACATCGTACACCCGTAGGGACGTACGGCCGTACGTCCCTACAGGAATTGTAAATTGAATTGTCGTGCTCGGATTGAACGGGTTGGGGTAGTTTTGCATGAGTGCGAACCCCTGGGGAAAATTCTTTCCAGCACGAACACCTACTGGACCAATGAGCCCGGTCTCCCGTGCAAACCAATACAGAAGTCCGGCGGTGGCACGTACCGCATATCGAAATCCCTTGTCTCTGATGTTCTCAAGGTTTTCAAGAGTCCACGGTCCGTTCACATTAGTAGGAAGACCTAGCGAGGGAAGAAACGGGGGACTGAGGAAAGTCACTTCACCTGGTCGCGGATTGCCCCCGATGATATCGTTCCCATCGCCCTCGTATGGTCCGTTGCTCCCAAAATGGTCCGCTTGCTGCTGCATTGTATACATGAGATAGTGGAGGGGATCATTGTCCGGATTAAAAGGATCGACCACCGGTCCGACATTCTGGTGATCCCATACCAGATATGGATACGTCGGTCCTCCCATCCAATCCTCATACACATCCGGGTCAAGGCCATGCTCGTCTCGATGTGCATGCGCCGGCACACTCATGTCTCCAAGAAGGTGGCACATCCGGCCAAGTACCTCCCACACAATCATGTCAACTGCAGGCTCAAACTCAGGGATAACTATTTGCGGTGCTTCACTCGGATCAATCAACCTCCTTTCAATAACATCGAAGACTGTGTACCTTCCCGAGCCTGGCGATGGCAGATTCAATCGCCTCGTCTGGAAAAAGCCGGTTAGCGTTTCGTACGAGACGGGAATGCCGAACTCATTTGGCAACGCCGGGAGGGGCGCTAGTATCAATGCATGCCCGTTGGTGGCATTCTGCGCAAGAATCAGTCGCGGGTATTTGATAGTCCAAGCACCATTGGCGTACCGCAGAAGCTTATCGTAGGCATTCTCGTAGGGACCAATGTTAAAAGCCGGCAGCGGAGGGCTTGGACGCACTCGAAAGAGATTTCTTGTTAGGTCTCCATCGTCCGCATCCCAGAAATGTGTGATGCTGACAAGCACGTAGTTTCTTCCGATGCTGATATTGCTGTAGCCAAAGACTACATCTTCCTCGTCCTCGCGCCAGGCACCAGTTGTCACGTAGGGCCTCTGCCACGCTGAGTCTCCGGCATAGAATGGCGTGAGATCACCAATGTGATCATGCAGGCGCGGAACGTCTCCTCCCACCACCTGCCTCAGAAGTTGATACGCCTCTTTGACCGTATACTGGTGAACGTGCTGCTTGTGGGCAAGCAGATCCGTATGCGAACAAAGGAGAACGATGAGAAGTACACGATAGATCTGTCGTTTGATGACTGGTCGCATTTCGAGGCTCCCATGTTTTGTATCGTGTTGGTCCAGGATGGTCCGGTTCAACAGCACCACTTTTGTCGCATGTTCGACGTGCAATGAGTCAATTTCATCCGAAAGCAGCCGGCATCTACAAATGAGCTTCCAAAATCAAAGCCCGAAATCTTCCAAGGCAATCGCGATACCGACAAAACTCACTACGAAAGCTCGAGGCTGAGATTGTGTTGACGGCACCATGTTCATGTCGACCTCGCACGCGCTTGTTGCGCCTGTTTCTTTCATCGACGAAAATAGGTCAATGATGATTACAGAATGTCATAAACTTGTCACAGAATTGCTAATGTGTGAAAATGGGTACTGCCCAAGGCAGAATGAGGGACTCTAAGGCTGAATTGGTGGGATGTTGGACGGCTGGAAACAAAGAGGCCCGGCAGGTTGTTGCCGGGCCTTGGCTTTGGACGACTGCTCGGGGATCCTACCTCAATAGCATGAGCTTTCTCGTTTGAACGAAATCGCCCGCCTGCCCGCCGACGCTCGAAGAGCTTAGGCGGGCCTGTAGGCGGTAGATATAGACGCCGCTGGAAAGACTGCCTGCGTCGAGCCGAACAGAGTGCTTCCCGAGGTGCATTGGTCGCGAAACAAGCGTCATGACTTCCTGCCCTTCAAGACTATAAAGCTTGAGTGTCACAAACGCCGAGTGAGGTATGGCGAAGTCGATGGTCGAGGAGGGATTGAACGGGTTTGGGTAATTCTGATCCAGCCGAAACGTTGCACCTGCGGTTCCTGATTCCTGGTCATCAATACCGGTAGGGGGGCTAAGTACAATTTGCGTGGAGTCCCACCGTCTCTGCGGATTCTTAAATCCCGCGTTAACGGTGTACCTGCCGCTACGCGGCGCGGTGAGGATAAACGGATTAGTACTCGTTAAATCGTTTACCGCCACCACAGTACCCGTGCTGTCAACCAACTCGCCTGCGACGTTTGCCGTTCCAGTCAATGTTACTCGGACTTGCAAATTGCTCAGCGCTTGTACCGAGAGAATTCCTGATTGAAATGTATGGCATCCTGTTGCGCCACAACCCGGTATGGGACCATTGAAAGAAGGCTGAGAAGGAACGTATGACGAATACGCCACCA
>DASRUE010000251.1:0-25713 GCA_035687895.1 Bacteroidota bacterium
ATGCCTGAAGGTCGGACTGACTGAGGTGCACGACATGGGTGTAGACCTATCGGGAATCGGGATTTACAAGAAATTGATCGGTGAAGGGAAGTTCCCTTTTCGGGTGTATGTAGCGATCGACGGGATTGGCGAGACGTGGTCGCATTACATGAGCACAGGACCGGAAACAGTTGGTCACGATGGCCGGCTCATCGTCCGGGCGTTGAAGCTCTACGCTGACGGAGCACTTGGCTCACGAGGTGCTGCGCTTATCGAACCGTATTCTGACGACCCTTTGAACAGAGGGCTTACCCTTACGTCAGCGGAACAAATCAGGGTCGCGGCATCGGAGGCGTTGGAGAGAGGCTTCCAAGTATGCACGCACGCGATCGGCGACAGGGCAAACAACATCGTGCTGAACGTTTATGGGGAGGCCCTTAAGTCTAATGAAATCAAAGCAAGAGACGCTCGTTTTCGAGTTGAGCATGCCCAGGTGATTGACCGGTCAGACTTGCCCCGGTTTCATTCTCTCGGTGTTCTTCCAATGATGCAACCGACGCATTGTACTTCAGATATGTACTGGGCTGAATCAAGGCTTGGACCTGAGAGGTCGAAGGGAGCATATGCCTGGCGCTGGCTGCTGGAGCATGGATCGATTGTTCCTGCTGGATCTGATTTCCCTGTTGAGAGCCCGAACCCCTTATGGGGGTTCTATGCTGCAATCACTCGCCAGGATCATGCCGGGTGGCCCGAGGGGGGCTGGCACCCTGAACAGAAGATGACGCGGGAGGAAGCGCTCAAGTCGTTCACTTTGTGGTCTGCATTTGCCGGTTTCCAGGAGAAATCGAAGGGCTCCATCGAGGTCGGTAAGGTTGCAGACTTGACCATTCTTTCGCATGACATCATGAAGATCGAGCCGAGGAAGATACTTGACACCTCCGTGGAGATGACGATTGTAGCGGGTCAGGTCGCATATTCCTCCGGCGTCATCTCGCACAATCTCCAGTCCGAACTGACTCCTCATTCCAGCCGCTAAACCACGGAAGCCCTGAGAATGAAGAAGGAAGTCACGCGTGGTTCAATGACATCCATCCAGAGAAGAAACTTCCGGATCAATGTGACAGAGGGGGCGTTGTTTGTGGCCGGGGGTGCTTTCATTTCATCTCAGACCGTCTTACCTGCGCTTGTAGCCAAACTCGGAGGCAGCAATGTTGCTGTCGGTTCGGTCGCAGTGATCCTCTGGGTGGGGCTATTCCTCCCACAGATCTTTTCGGCAAGAGTGGTAGAGACCCTTTGCTGGAAAAAACCGTGGGCGATTCGGTTTGGGGCGATACAGCGTGTTATTGTTCTTCTCATGGGGGTTCTTGTCCTCCTCTTTGGAGCCGACCGACCCGGTTTGGCACTTGCCGGCTTCCTGACTCTCTTTGCGTTGAACCAGATCATGCTTGGTGTAACGACACCGGGGTGGTTTGACTTGTTTGCAAAAGTAACTCCCCCTACGCGGCGCGGACGATTGGTGGGAACACGCAACTCCATTGGAGGGGTTGCAGCGTTTTTCTGCGGGCTCGTTCTTACCTGGCTCCTCGCGACCCTGGAGTTTCCTCTCAGTTTTGGTATTGCTTTCTTCTGCGCATTCATTCTCCAGCTCGGATCCATTATTGTTCAGTTCAAACTTGTTGAAGAGGAACCAAGCGTTATGCGGGGGCAAAGACCGATATCCAGATTTCTGAGGGATCTCCCGCGGATTGTACAAGGGAACCGCGAGTTCCGGGAGTTCTTAGTAGCGTCTGCTTTTCTGGTCCTGGCGACAATGCCAGTCGGGTTCTTCACCGTTTATGGGTTGAAGGAATTCAATGCCGATGAGTCGGCTGTAGGGACATTCACCCTGGTGATGGTGGCAATCCAGGTGGTAAGTGCGATCGTGAACGGGCACATAGCTGACCATTATGGCCACAAGGTTGCTCTTGTCTGTGCCGCAACATCCATGTTCTGTGCAAGCGTTTGGGCTCTTGTGGCGCCTTCGCTTGCATGGTTCACTCTTGTCTACATGTTCCTCGGTGTCAATCTCGGAAGCGAACTGATGATTCGCTACAACATGTCGATCGAGTACGGGCCGATCGCGCAACGCCCGACGTACGTTGGGTTGATGAACACGGTGCTTGCACCTCTCTACCTCTCGAGTCTTGCTGGCGCATGGATCAGCGATCTCCTTGGATACAAAACGGTGTTTCTGACGGGCAGCATTTTTTCCGTGATCGGGATAGCATATCTCGTTACGCGTGTCAAAGACCCGCGAACCATCGCCACCGCGTTGGTGCCGCCGAACCCACAACCTTCCAAGGTCGAGTAGCATGGCTCGCCTGACCAGTCCTCCAACAGTCCGCATTGTTTACCATCGAGAGGGGTTTGAATCTCCTATCGGCCATCTTGTGCGCAACCGCATGGAGGCGACGGTTTGCGACTGGCTTGTCAAGCATGGGATTGCTCACCGGCATGCAAGCGAGGTCTTTGCTGTGAAAACCGGTGCTGCCCGGGTGCCAAATATCTACGTTCCCGACATCATTCTTCATGATCGAAACCCGCAAGGGAAAACCATCATCGTTGAGCCGATTCACACCTATGCACCGAAAGACGGAGGGTCGCGGCTTCTTGCCTCGTTTCGAAAGGAGCTGAAATCGAAATACTATGTCATCGTCATTGCCAAGAAGCATTATCTCCACAAGGTTCAGAAAGGGGCATATGACGTGCTAATTGACTTCGACAACCTTGATCTGCTCCTGAAGAAAATCCCCCTCTTTCCGCGGTAGGTCTGGGCGCCACCCTCGTTGCATTTCAACGCCAGCGAATTTATATTGAACCACCGTATGCAGACAACAGCCCCAACGACCCGGCCGTGGACCCTCCTTTCACTCCTCGAGTGGGGTGCATCCTATCTGGCAACCCGCAATTTTGAGGACGCCAGATTAAACGTGGAGCTCCTGCTTGCCCATGTATTGCAGCTTTCCCGCATCGGTTTGTACACCCAGTTCGACAGGCCCCTTACGCCGCGAGAGCTGGCAAGTTTCAAAACCCTCTTCCAGCGACGGATAAGAAATGAGCCGCTGCAGTACATTATGGGCGAGACTGAGTTTATGGGGATTCCGTTGTGGGTCGATCCCAGTGTCCTCATTCCCCGACCGGAGACGGAGGAACTCGTGCAGCGTGTTATCGACGAGGCTAAAGGAATTCCCAAACCGCACGTGGCAATCCTTGACATCGGTACCGGTTCAGGGAACATCCCCATTGCAATTGCGCGGAATGTCCCGCAGGCGAAGATCACTTCCATGGACGTCAGTACCGCGGCCCTCGCGACTGCCGCACGAAACATTCAGCGGCATCGCCTCACCACCATTGCGCTTATCCATGCCGACGTTTTCGAACAGCACGCCATCTCGGGGATATTCGACATCATTGTTACCAACCCCCCGTATATTTCGGTTGAAGAACATTCATCGCTTCAGCCGGAGGTGAGGAACTACGAGCCTCATATTGCTACAACGGATAATGGTGATGGGTTTCGCTTCATTCGGAGGATTGGCAACCTTGCAATGGAGCATCTCATTCCGGGCGGCACTGTTTTCATGGAGATTGCCTATAATCAATCGGTAGAGGCCCGACGCATCCTGGAGACGGCCGGACTCACGTCGGTGGAGGTTTTCGATGATCTCTCCGGAATCCCTCGGATAGTGAAAGCCCGGCGCAGCTCATGAGGGCATTGGTTCAACGCGTGAGTGAAGGAAGTGTTGCCATCGAAGGGACGCGCTATGCACATATCGAAAAAGGGTTCGTCATTCTGCTGGGGATCAGGAAGGGCGACACCACTGAGAGTGCACTGTCGCTTGCGGACAAATGTGCGGCGCTACGGGTGTTTGAAGATGGAGAAGGGAAAATGAACCTTGGCCTGATGGACGTTCATGGAACCGTGCTGATCGTTTCTCAGTTTACCCTCTACGCTGACACGCAGAGAGGAAACCGTCCGGGCTTCGCGGATGCCGCTCGAACAGAAGAAGCAGAGCCGTTGTACGAGCAATTCGTGGCCCGAATGCGGGCAGCGTTGGGGTCAGACAAAGTGTTTACCGGTGTGTTCCGGGCCATGATGCAGGTGACAATTGTGAATGACGGGCCGGTGACCATCCTGTTGGAACGTGCGTAGAGGCGATATCATCCAACTCACAAAAAGCAAAGGAGTACTTCGCCATGTTAAACCGCTCTCGGTACAAGCTGTCTGTAGTGGCCATCCTCCTCCTTGGAATTGTCTTGGTGCCACGAATAGTACATGCGCAAGGAGCATTCTCCTCGGTTACCACTGTGCACATGAACGTGGAGTACCAACCAGGTGTCTCCGAGGCCGATGCGCGAAAGGTGGCGGAGTACTTGCAGAACGATTACAACTACCTCAGTGACAAGTTGGGGCTCGATTTCAAGAAACGTCTCAACGTAAGGATTTATGACTCCGTGGGAAAATTCCTCACGGCCACCAACCAGAAGAAACCCTGGCGAGGTGCTCTCTATCAACGTGGAGTCTTGCATCTCCAACCTGTGCAGGCTCTCTCCCAGCGCGGAATCTTCGAGCAGGCCCTTTCGTATGAACTTGCCGTTGCGCTGCTTGACCAAACCTCAGGAAAGGGATGCCCGCGATGGCTGCGCGAATCGTTTGCCGTCTACCATTGCGGTGAAATGGCCAACCTGACGATCCCCATTGGTGCAAAGCTCTCTTTCTTCTCCGATCTCGATCAGGACGTCCAGCAATATCCCGATCCCCCCCAGCGCGATGACGTCCACTATGTGCTTGGACAGACAATGAAATTCTTTGTCGAGAAATTTGGGGAGGACAAGGCATTCAAGATCTACAAATCATTCAACGGCATGACCCCCATTGAAGAGATTTTCAAGAAAACCTTCAAGCAGGAGTTCCGGACGATCGAGCGCACGTGGTCGAACTTCATTGCGGCGCAAACGGATACGTTCAAGAAGCGTTCGGAGTGATGGTGAGAGTGGGGGAGACCGCCTGGGCAGATTCTTGTGAGTGAGGTACGTTGCGAGTACTGATGCTCTTTCTTGATGGTGTGGGGTTAGGAAAAGACGACCCCGCGTTGAATCCGTTTTGCGTGGCGCGTTTGCCGACGCTTTGCTCTCTCCTGAACGGTGATCCGCCGCTTCTCCGCACCCGGGACTTTTCCAGTCGCGCTGCAACGATGGTCCCACTGGATGCCAACCTCGGTGTGGAAGGGTTGCCGCAAAGCGGAACGGGCCAGACAGCGCTATTTACCGGTGTGAATGGCGCCCGCGTCATCGGCAAGCATTTCGGACCGTATCCATATTCCACCCTCAAACCCGCCATCCACGAAAGGAACATCTTTAAACGCCTTCGGGCGGCCGGAAAGACCAGCCTGTTTGCCAATGCCTTTCCCCAACGGTTCTTTGATTATATGAACCAGCGTCGTTCACGGCTCACTGTGACGACGCTCGCGTGCACGATGACCGGAATCCCACTGATGAATCATCGGGATCTGCAAGAGGGACGCGGAATTTCGGCCGACATCACCAACGCCGGCTGGCGCGAGATGGGCTATGACATTCCCGTCATCCCGCCCGAAGAGGCCGGGCGGAGGCTTGCGCGGCTTTCCGCTCAACACGACTTCGTTTTGTTTGAGTACTGGATGACAGATCACGCCGGGCATTCGGAGAACTTCTCGCGGGCAGTAGACGTCCTCGAACGGTTCGACGGAATGCTCTCTGGAGTTCTCGATGAGCTCGATCCGAAGAATACAGTTCTCTTCCTGACCAGCGATCACGGTAACATTGAGGACATGTCCACAAAGTCTCACACGCGGAACCCGGTACCAGCGTTGCTCTACGGACGTAGTCACGATGCCGTTGCGGCAAAGCTCCGTTCGGGCTCTCCGGCAAGTGCCGATCTCACGCATGTGACACCGACATTGATGCATGTCCTGACACACGGCGGACCTGACTGAAAGACGGAACTCGGGACGCTGTATTTCTCTCCGCTTGAGATGAGGGAACGTATGGTAAGCGTTCGGAACTTTCCGGCTTTTCGCCTGAGCGTGCTGCTCGCAATTGGGATTCTCGCCGGGAACGCGCTTAACCTTCCGATACAGATATTCCCGGTTATTCTTCTCTCTCTTCTTCTCTTTGTTCTTCTCCTCAATTTCTTGGGCCCTCGCCCCTCGCTTGACGCTCTCATTAGTGTTTCTGTTTCCCTGTTGTGCATTGCATTTGGTGCCGCCAAACTAGCGTTTGATCGTGACCAGTCATTGAAGATTCCGCAGCAGGCGTTGGAATCGGAGACTGTGGCAACGGGGACTGTCAACAGTATTCCCCTACGGGTACCGAACGGCGTCCGATTCGTAATGCGTACTTCGTCTCTTGTCATCGATGGAGCATCAAGGCCGTTCGTGGCGTCAGTGCTGGTCTCCGTCATGCGACTGCGGGAGGAGAACGATTTTCTTCGCCATGGCAACCGCGTTGCGGTGAAGGGAGAACTCATGCCCCCCGTTGACGAGCGGAACCCCGGTGAGTTCAGCGAGCGACAGTACTATGAAGCTAATGGGATTTCCCTCTTGATGCGTGCTGCCGGGAAAGAGCATCTCGTGGTGCTTGACGCCTCGGAAGGATCATGGCTGATGACCAGGATGGTGGAGCCCACACGCAGGTACATTATCTCGACTATAGACGCGAGTGTTGGCGGCGAGGAAGGGGAGTTCCTCAAGGGTCTGTTGATCGGTGAACGGGGAGGTATTTCGCCATCGACACGGCGCGCGTTCACCAATGCCGGTGTTGCCCATGTGCTCGCTGTATCTGGCTCGAACGTCGCGGTGGTAGCAGGGATCCTCTTTGTCCTGATCGGCTTTTTCCCTTTTCCCCGATGGGGCCGTTTCGTCGTCACAGGGTTGGGTGTCCTTTTTTATATGGTGCTGACAGGGAGCCAACCTCCGGTTGTTCGTGCGACAATCATGGCGCTGGTGATCCTTGCTGCCGGAGCGTTTCAGGAAAAACGAAACCCATTTAACGCGCTTGGGTTTGCTGCGTGCATTATCCTCCTCATTGATGCGCGACAGTTGTTCGATGTCGGGTTTCAGCTTTCTTTTGCAGCAGTCCTCTTCATTCTGGCACTGTACCCGAAAGTAAACTCGTGGATTTCGCGTATCCGGTCGGACACTCCTTCTGTACGTGGACTGATCTCGATACTTCGGATAGGCGGGGTGTCGGCGGTCGCCACCCTTGGCACATTTCCACTGACCGCCCTGTATTTTGGTAAAGTCTCGATCATCGGTGTGGTGGCAAATGTTTTCGTCCTGCCCATGGTTGCCGCAAGCGTTGCTCTTGGTTGTGCCGGGCTACTTGCAGGCCTAGTGAGTTCCTGGCTTGCCGGTGTTTATGGGTCTGTTAATCATCTTCTTCTCTCTCTTACACTGATGGCGACCAACTTAGCCGGGAACCTCCCGCTGGCGTATGTTGATTCGGTTCGATTCACGGCGATGCATGCTGTCCCATTCTATATCCTCCTCCTCTTAGTTATCAGCATGAGGAAGTCGTTGGCGCTTCGTGTCCTGACGATGTCGTTGTTGGTGTCGATGAATGTCATGATATTCACGCCTGATTCTCCAGCGTACGCGGCTCAGCGTGGAGTCCTTCGAGTAAGTGTGATTGACGTAGGACAGGGAGACGCGATATTGGTGGAGTTCCCCGACGGCAAAACGATGCTGGTCGATGCCGGGCCTAAGAGCCTCTCGTTTGATGCGGGAGATCGCATCGTTGCTCCGTTCCTGCGCCGCCGTGCAATCACCACGATTGACCTTCTCCTTGTCTCACATCCACACAGCGATCATCTCGGCGGGACCCCGGCCCTTCTTGAACAATTCGATGTCAAGCGTGTCGTTGATAACGGTCAGGCGATCAACACTTCCCTCTATGCCCGCTACCTCGCTGATGTTCGGAACGAACGTTGTCGGTTTGAGTCGACACAGGCAGGAATGGTCTTCCTGCAATTTGATGGTGTTCGCATGTACATCCTCGCGCCCACGAATACTGGTAAAGATTCCTTGCGGCTCGCGAATCTTAACAACACATCGGTGGCGTGCAAGCTGCAATATGGCAACGTGTCTTTTCTTCTCCCTGGCGACGCAGAAGAGGAAGCGGAGAAGGATATGGCCGACGTGTATGGTGATTTTCTCCGGGCAGATGTGCTGAAAGCGGGACACCATGGCAGCAGCACCAGCAGCACAATGCAGTTTCTCGAGGTTGTTCGCCCTGAACATGTCGTCATCTCCGTGGGGCGGCGGAACAAATTTGGGCATCCTGCACCATCGGTAGTGGAGAGATTTGCAGCACTGAATACACACATTCTCCGGACGGACGATCAAGGCGCCGTGATTTTTCAGACAGATGGTCTCACGCTCACGCATATCGATTGGCGATGAGATCACGTCGCTTGATTCTCGCACCGGGGTTGGTTATCATTTCTCACCACAACCATCGCACTCACTGACTTCGAACATGATATGTCCGCACCTGAAACCACTCCACAGACCTCAGCAACAGAATCCGAATGGGAGCAACGTCGTGTCCAACCAGTCGTTGCCAGGTTCGGAGAACGAAAGCAGGGATTTCGCACCGATGCCGGGATGGTGATCGACCGGCTCTACAGTCCGGAAGAATTTAATTATCGTGAACGGCTAGGCTATCCAGGGGAATATCCTTTCACCCGTGGCCCCTACCCGACTATGTACCGGAGCAAGTACTGGACAATGCGCCAGTATGCCGGGTTTGGGACGGCGGAGGAATCGAACTCCCGGTACCGCTACCTGCTTGACAGTGGAACGACCGGCCTGTCTGTAGCCTTTGACCTTCCAACGCAGATGGGCTACGACTCGGACCACACGCTGGCAGAAGGAGAAGTGGGGAAGGTGGGCGTTGCGATCGACACTCTTGCCGACATGGAGGTCCTCTTTGCGGGGATTCCCCTGCAGAAGGTCACCACATCGATGACGATCAACGCGACCGCTGCGATTCTTCTCAGCATGTACGTCGCTCTAGCGAAGCGACAAGGCGCTGACCTCACGAAGCTTTCCGGAACGATACAAAACGACATCCTGAAAGAATACAGCTCTCGAGGCACACACATTTATCCTCCTGCACCATCCATGCGCCTCGTGACGGACACGTTTCAGTGGTGCAGCCAGAACCTTCCGCGCTGGAACGCCATCTCGATCAGTGGGTACCACATCCGGGAAGCGGGAGCGACAGCCGTGCAGGAACTCGGCTTCACGCTGGCCAATGGTATCGCATACGTCCAGGCTGCCGTGGAGACGGGCCTGAGTGTTGATTCGTTTGGCCCGCAGCTTTCCTTCTTCTTCAACGCACACAACAACTTCTTCGAAGAGGTGGCTAAGTTCCGTGCTGCGCGCCGGTTGTGGGCGAGGATCATGAAGGACCGGTTTGGAGCAAAGAACGAAGAAAGCATGAAACTCCGCTTCCACGCGCAGACCGGGGGCTCGACCCTTACGGCGCAACAGATCGACAACAACGTCGTGCGTGTGACGCTGCAAGCCCTCGCGGCAGTTCTTGGTGGATGCCAGTCGCTCCATACGAACAGTCGCGATGAAGCGCTTGCTCTTCCCACGGAGTCTTCGGTTATGCTCGCGCTGCGCACTCAACAAGTGATTGCGCACGAGTCCGGAGTAGCGGATACGATCGATCCCCTGGGTGGCGGGTATTTCGTCGAGTCTCTGACTGATTATCTCGAACGTGAGGCGTGGACGTTGATCGGGAAGATTGATGAGATGGGAGGAGCGGTCCGCGCTATTGAGCGGAAGTTCTACCAGAACGAGATCATGAAGAGTGCGTATGAGTACCAGCTTGCCATTGAAAAAAAGGAAAAAGTGATCGTGGGAGTGAACGAGTTTGTCATTCCAACACATGAGGACCCGGATCTCCTCACAATTAATGCTTCCGTCGCACAACGCCAGGCGCAACGGCTGCGAGAAGTGAAAGCAAAACGGGACAAGGAGACGGTGCGCTCCACACTCGAGGCGTTGAAGTCTGCAGCGCGGACGAGACAGAACCTGGTTCCGTTAATCCTGCAAAGCGTTGAGGCCTATGCGTCAGTTGGAGAGATTTCTGATACGTTGCGCGAGGTGTGGGGAGAGTATAAGGAATAGAAAAAGGAACTTTGTCAGAGAAATGCCATCATGCCTCTCACGAAAAACAAACTCAAAGAACTTCGTCAGTTGACGAGCAAGAAGCATCGGGATGAGTCGGATCAATTCATCATAGAAGGTGTCCGACTTGTGCAAGAGGCGGTGCAATCCGATTACACGATTCAAGAAGCCTTCTATACGCGTGACCTTGAAGAGAGCGCGGGTGGGACGACGCTTCTGCAGACACTGAAGAAGAAGACTGCGAACCTCTTCCCTGTAACAACACGGGAGATGGAAGTGATCTCCGAAACGGTAACATTCCAGGGAATTGTGGCAGTGCTTCGCCAGAAACACTTTACCATTGAGATGTTGCTGAAGAAGAATAGCGGCCAATCCCGGTTAGTGGCGTTTGACAGTGTATCGGATCCGGGGAACGTCGGATCGATGGTCCGGACATGCGATTGGTTTGGTGTCGATGGTGTCCTGCTGGGCGGTAGTTCTGTCGATCTCTACAATCCCAAAGTCCTTCGCGCAACGATGGGAGGCGTTTTCCATCTTCCGATTGCAGAAGGTGTGGATCTTCTCTCTACCCTTTCTCGAGCGAAGGGGATGGGGTACAAGGTGTACGTCACCGACATCCGGAGCGAAACGCATTTCGACCGCGTGAAGTATGAGCACAAGGCCATCATTGTGTTCGGCAACGAGGCCTGGGGGGTTTCCGATCAAGTAAAAGACCTTGCTGATACCAGAGTTTCCATCCGCAGGTACGGCGCTGCTGAGTCTCTGAATGTTTCCGTCGCATGCGGTGTCGTCCTTTCGGGCCTTCACCGGCTGTTTGACGAATAACCTTCGCTTACGTCCTCGTCTCTCACACAGGAGTAATCGCACGTGGAGTTGCCGCAGGGATTCAGGGTCGGCCACTGGAGCAATACGAAGGCATTGACGGGCTGCACGGTAATTCTCTGTCCGCCAAAGACAGTGGGAGGGTGCGATGTGCGTGGAAGCTCGCCCGGAAGCCGGGAACTTGCACTGCTGGCAAGTGACAAGACAATGCAGGAGGTGCATGCCGTCCTTCTGACGGGAGGAAGTGCATTCGGCCTCGGAGCGGCGGATGGAGTAATGCGGTATCTTGAAGAGCACAGCATCGGTTACGAGACACCATGGGTGAGAGTCCCGATCGTTCCAGCGTCCGTCATCTTCGATCTAAACATAGGTTCGAAGGATGTTCGTCCAACCGCGGAGGCAGGTTATAGGGCTTGCGTCGACGCCAACACGGACATCAAAACGGAGGGGAACATCGGTGCTGGGATCGGTGCCACTGTTGGGAAATGGGGAGGCATCGAGACCCGTATGAAGGGAGGATACGGCGCGGCGCGTGTGGACCGCGGTGAGCTTCAGGTTGTAGCCGTCGCGGTGGTGAATGCGGTGGGTGATGTGGTTGATGGGTCAGGTCGGATTCTTGCCGGCGCCCGGTCAGCGGAAGGAAAATGGCTTGGCGAACAGGATGCTCTCCGCACGTTTGCACGCGCACGAATGCCACTTCTTTCCAATACAACACTTGTTGTTATTATGACGAATGCGAGGCTCGCCAAGGTTGAAGTCAACCGGCTGGCGCAACGGGGGCATGACGGAATGGCGCGGGCGATCAAGCCAGCGCACACATCCTATGATGGTGACATCGTGTTCGGTCTTGGTTCAGGACTTGTGGAGGCGAACTTCGATCTCGTCGCGGAAATGGGCGCCGATGCCGCTGCAGAAGCGATTCGCAGTGGAGTACGCAATGCGGCATCGGTTGAAGGGGTGCCGGGGATTGCGGGCTGAACGAAGATGACGCACACGACATCCCGCGGAAGACGGAACCAAGGTGAGATCACTCTTGCGCGTGCAATCTCGAAGTTTGGAATTGCTTCCAGAACTCAAGCTGCCGCAATGGTCCGAGAGGGAAGGGTTGCGGTCGACGGGAGTATTGTTCGCTCGCCGGATCGATGGGTGAATCCCCTCTCAAACGAAATCCAAGTTGACGGAAAACGGATAAGAAGGGCGTCACCGGTCTACCTGGCGATGCATAAACCCATCGGTGTTGTGACAACGCGTTCCGATGAGAAAGGTCGAAAAACAATCTATCATCTCCTTCCTCCGGAACGACAATGGATGTTTCCGATTGGCAGGCTGGACAAGGAAACTTCTGGTCTGTTGCTCCTTACTAACGACTCACGCTTTGGCGAAATGGTGACAAACCCGTTGGGAGAAATTCCGAAAACTTACAGTGTTACTGTTGACCGGCCACTGCGCGACGTTGATCGACGGGCACTGGAATCCAGACTCACACTTGCAGATGGAACTCGCCTCCTGCCCGCGGAGGTGACGCCGTCGATAGATAACCCCCTTGTGTTCGAGATGACAATAGTGGAGGGAAAGAACCGACAGATCAGGCGAATGTGTGAACATCTGGGTTACGTTGTCATCTCGCTGCAACGCATCCGAATCGGCTTGATTAGTCTCGGGAGACTCAACGTGGGCGAAGTGCGTCCGCTCTCACGAGAGGAACGATCCGGGATTCTCTCCTCCTTTGCTTCTGGGGAATGACCGTGCCCATCATTGCTTGTCGCATCGTTGAAGTCTGTGTCTTCAGGTTCGTCCAGGATCACCCCCAATATCTTCTTCTGAAGCGATCGAACGATGAGGAGATTTATCCGGGGCTCTGGCAGTTCATCAGCGGCTCCATTCATGATGAAGAAAAGGCGACCGAGGCTGCGCTCCGAGAAATGTACGAAGAGACCCGACTGACGCCGCAACAATTGTGGGCCGTTCCACACGTGAATACCTACTATGATCATCTGCATGACGCAGTGAACCTCAGTCCGTTCTTCGCTGCGCAGGTACTGCCCGATGATGAGCCGGCACTTTCTGAAGAGCACCAACATTACGAATGGCTCCGCTACAACGATGCTTGCCGGAAACTCGTCTGGCCGGGCCAGCGACAGGGGCTCGACATCGTGAAAGACTCCATCATTGGAGGTGAACCAGCCGGTGAGCGAACGAGAGTGGTTCTCTAACTCCGTGATGTCGCTCTTGCCATTTCCTTGCTAATCACACCGTCATTCCGTACCTTTTTGTGGTTTTCTTTTCCATCATCATTCCTTTTACTTCCGGAGAAATGTGTGAGCGTACTCGTCGTAGGTTCGCTAGCGCTTGATACGATTGAGACCCCCTTTGGCAAGGTGGAGAACAAGCTTGGGGGCTCTGCGACATATATCACTGCAGCGGCAAGCTACTTCGTTAAACCCATCCGTCTCGTAGGAGTCGTCGGTGGCGACTTCCCCAAGCAAGCGATCACGTTTCTTGAGGAGCGTGATGTGGACCTTGAAGGTCTGCAAGTGATCGAAGAAGGAAAAACATTCCGTTGGTCCGGCAGGTATCATTACGATCTGAATGAACGCGACACTCTCTCGACGGATCTGAATGTATTTGAGAAATTCGACCCCATCATCCCGGAAAAGTACCGGAAGAGTCGTTGTGTCTGCCTTGGCAACATCGACCCGGTTCTGCAGAGGAAGGTGCTCGACCAGATTGAGAAGCCCCGTGTCGTCATCTGCGACACGATGAACTACTGGATTAACCGGAAGAACAAAGAGCTGCGGGAAACGTTGAAGCTGATCGATGTCCTTATTCTGAATGATTCTGAGGCCCGTCTTCTCTCAAAGGAACCGAATCTGATCAAGGCCGCCAGGGTAATCCACAGCATGGGACCGCGCATCGTCATCATCAAGAAAGGAGAACATGGTGCTCTCTTGATCACGGAGCAGATCGTGTTCTCTGCGCCTGCGTATCCCATGGAGAACATCTTTGATCCGACAGGTGCCGGGGATGCATTCGCGGGTGGGTTCGTAGGTTGGCTTGCGCGAACAGACGACGTATCTGAAGAAAACCTGAAGCGCGCTGTGATCTATGGCAGCACGATGGCTTCTTTCTCCGTCGAGAAGTTTGGCGTGGACGGCCTGGCCGACCTGACGTATCTGCAGATTCAGGATCGGTTCCGCTCATTCCGTGAGCTCTCCCGGTTCGACGAGGATTGATTGGCGTTGCAGCGGCTTGATGGCATGATGACAACGATTGATTGGAATCAAGGGAAGGTCCGCTTCATCGACCAATCCCTGCTTCCGACGCACGAAGTGTATGTTGAGACAGAGGACTATCGTGTTGTCGGAGATGCTATTCAGCGACTGGCGATCCGCGGTGCACCTGCAATCGGTGTTGCCGCTGCCTTTGCCATCGTCCTTGCTGTCAATGATCGTCGAATTGCCAATTCTCGTGCACTTGAGACGGAATTCCACACCGCTACTGAATACCTTGCCCGTACCCGCCCCACTGCAGTCAACCTCTTCTTCGCCATTAGCAGAATGAAGCAGGTTTTTGCCTCCGTCCCACACGATGACACAGACGCTGTTCGCTTTCTTCTGCTGGAAGAGGCGCAAACCATTAAGCGCGAGGATATCGATGCGTGTCGAAGGATAGGCGAAAATGGCGCATCGTTCATAAAGCCGGGTTCATCCGTTCTGACCCACTGCAACGCCGGTGCATTGGCCACCGCAGGAGAGGGGACAGCGCTCAGCGTCATCACCACTGCCGCCCGTCTGGGGAATGTGTTGCGTGTCTATGTGGATGAGACTCGTCCACTTCTGCAGGGGGCACGGTTGACGAGTTGGGAATTGGTCAAGCTAGGGCTGGAAGTGGTGCTCATCACGGACAATACTGCCGGTTGGTTGATGCAACAAAGGAAAGTGGATGCCGTAATTGTAGGAGCGGATAGGATTGCGGCAAACGGAGATGTTGCAAACAAGATCGGCACATATCCGCTGGCCGTGCTTGCGGCGCGCCACGGCATTCCGTTCTACGTTGCAGTTCCCACGTCCACCATTGATTTGGAGACAGAATCGGGAGGCAGCATTCCCATCGAAGAACGTGCCGCAGAGGAAGTGACGCACATAGCCGGAATCAGGGTTGCGGCGGAAGGCGTGCGTGTGTACGCACCAGCATTCGACGTTACTCCTCATGAGTTGGTCACGGCAATCATTACCGAACGAGGGATTGCCCGGGCGCCCTACGGCGGGGCTCTTGAAGCGTTGAAGCGAGCCAAGGTGGATGCAGCATGATTGTCAAGACTGAGGCCGTTGTCCTGAAAACGATGAGGTTCCGTGACACCAGCACAATTCTCACGCTCTATACGCAGGAGTTTGGCAAGGTTACAGTGATCGCAAAAGGGGCGCGTGATTTCAAGAGTAAGTTCGGGTCCGCGCTTCAACCAATGAACCACGTGCTTGCGGTCTTCTACCGGAAGGAGCACCGCGAAATGCACCTCCTCTCACAATGTGATATGGTGAAACGCCGCCGCCGGATGACAGAGGAGATGGAGAGGATGGCGGCTGGCATGACAATCATCGAGTTGGTGCATGGTGTCACCCACGCCGAGGAAAAAAACGAAAAGCTGTTTGCTTCCGTTGTGGGTGCCCTCGAAGCAATTGAGACTGTGGCAAAGCATCCAGGCAATGTAGTGTATGCGTTTGAGGTTCGCTTGTCGGATATCCTGGGATTCAGAGCGAACTTCCTTGGATGTGCCCGTTGTGGAGTGGTGATGGATGAGCGCGTGGTTGGAACAAACGGGGCAGAACTTCGGTTGAGTCAAGGTGGGGTGGTGTGCAGCCAGTGCGCTGCGGGAGGATTGGGGGAGGGAAGAGTCACACGACAGGCTCTCCGGGTTCTTCAGAGATTGCAGGAAATTCCTGAATTTGCAGCCTCGTGCACGATTGCTCTAACACCCGTGATCAGGGATGAAGTGGCGGGGATCCTGCGAAGGTACCTGCAGAGTCACGTGGACGGTTTGCGGTATCTCAAGGCAGAGTCCGTTCTGGCAGCCATGATGTAAAATTTCATGAATTAGTTCGTACCCAGGAGAAAGTCGCGGCGGATTGTCGCGCAATGTTCACTATTTTCGAGGAGGTTGAAGGTATGTTCAAGAGATCTGTAATAACGTCGCTGGTGTTGATCACGATCGGAATTATCTTCGGTGCCTTGCTTGTCTCCAACTTCAGCGGAGGTGTGGGGGATGGCTTTGCAGGTAACACCGGAGACATCAAGCTTGGCGGACCGCCCCCCGTTACAACTGTCAGTCAGGGCATTAAGGGAATGAGCGACAACTTCGTCACCGTGGCGAAGGCGGTCACGCCCTCCGTTGTGTCCATCACCGTCACGACAGTTGCCCGTGGGCGAGATAGTGAGAGGCCGCAGGACTTCTTCCATTTCTTTGGTCCGGAGTTCAGACAGCGAGAGCCGGAGCGTTCACAGGGTGCAGGCTCCGGCGTGATCATTACCCCGGATGGCTACATTGCGACAAATAACCACGTCGTGGAGGATGCCGACAAGGGAGGCATCGAAGTCGTTCTCGATGACAAGACGCGGTTCAAGGCAAAACTCATCGGGACCGATCCTTCCACAGATCTCGCCATTATCAAGATCGATGCGAAGGATCTGACGGTCGCTGCTCTGGGGAATTCTGACAACGTTCAGGTGGGTGAATGGGTGCTCGCTATTGGCAACCCGCTCGGGCTCAACTCCACAGTCACGGCCGGGATCATCAGCGCAGTGGGCCGGAATATCGGGATCATTCGAGACACATACAAGATCGAGAATTTCATACAGACCGATGCGGCCATCAATCCTGGCAACAGCGGTGGAGCACTGGTCAATATGAACGGCGAAGTCATCGGCATTAACACGGCAATTGCGACCACCAATGCACGGTACCAGGGATATGGGTTTGCCGTTCCCGTGAACCTTCTCAAGACCATTGCCGTGGACTTGATCAAGGATGGGAAAGTGGTCCGCGGGTATATCGGGGTACAGATTTCCACTGTTGATCAGACCATGGCGAGTGCAATCGGGTTGTCCAAAGCGGAAGGAGTGATTGTCCAGGGCCTCGTGAAGGATGGGGCGGGAGAGAAGGCAGGGCTGAAAGAGGGAGATGTGATCCTCTCCGTCGACGGAAAAGAGACGAATGCCGCCAACGAATTGCAGAGCTACATTGCAAGCAAACACCCGGGTGATGTTGTGGCCCTGAAAGTCTTCCGCGACGGAAAGATGATCGAGAAGAAAGTGACGCTCAAAGCCCGCGAAGAGGAGAGCACCACGGTGAAGGCCTCCGATAGGGACAAAGACCGGGAATCGGTCGAGCCTGAAGTACCCAAAGTGGTGACGTTCGAAGGCCTCGGGCTCAGCGTCCGCGCGCTGACATCTGATGAAAAGAAATCAGCGGAAGTAGAAAAGGGTGTCATCGTTACTGAGGTCAAACCGTACAGCGAAGCATTCAACCGTGCCATCGAACAGAATTCCGTGATTGTTGAAGCGGACCGGAAAGAGATTTCTTCTCCCTCCGATCTGAAGAGGACCGTTGACGGAAGAAAACCCGGCGATTCCATCCTTCTCCGTCTCAAGAGGCCCGGTGGCGGTACAGCCTACATTGCGGTGCAGTTGCCAAAGGAGTAGTTCCAAGCAGGACCAATCACTCGCGGCCCGGGAGGATTCTTCCGGGCCTTTTTGTTTTCAGTGGTTTACATCCATCGCTTACAGAGCTTGACAATTGCCGCTTGGAATGCTATATTTTTACAGGTTTTACGCACGGCGATTCTCTCAGTATTCAGACAGAAGGAGGTAAGGAGGACTTCAGCTCTCAGATTCACTCGAACGTGTCGCACGGGAAGTTGAATGCGAAGGTTCTGATTCTTAATCAGAACTATGAGCCCATGAGTGTGATCAACGTGAGGAAAGCAATCGTACTTCTTTATCTTGGGAAGGTGGAGCTCATCGAGGCCAACCAGGCATTGAGAGTTCGGTCGACGTCGACCTCCATGCCGTTTCCCAGCATCGTACGGCTCTCGTTCTATGTCCGGGTTCCATTTAAGAAGATCATTCTTTCGCGTAAGAACATCCTCCGGCGCGACGGTCATCGGTGCCTGTTCTGCGGTCGCTCGGATCTCACGCTGACCATCGACCATGTCGTTCCGATTTCCCGCGGAGGTGAAGACACGTGGGAAAACCTCGTTTGCGCATGTGTCCGATGCAACAACAAGAAAGGGGATCGCACACCTGAAGAATCGATGATGCCCCTCCGCAGAAAGCCCATGCGGCCGAATCACGTGACGTTCATCAGACACTTCGTCGGTACGCTGGATGAACGATGGAAACCATACCTGTTTCTGCATTAGTCCCGTCCACCTGACGGGAAATTTTTTGCTGGACCGATACTCACACGACCAACAGGTAAAGGTTGACGCGACAGAAGACGATTCTCAGTGGGATGCGGCCAACCGGAAAGCTGCATCTTGGACATCTTGTCGGGGCTCTGGAAAATTGGGTCACTCTGCAGCATGAGTACAAGAACTACCACCTCATCGCGGACTATCACGCGCTGACAACAAATCTCGACTCAGCCGGGATCTACCAGAATTCGATTGACATGGTCATAGACTGGCTGGCCGCCGGCATCGATTCCGCTAAAAGTCCCATCTTCCGCCAGTCGCAGGTGAAAGAACACACCGAGCTGCACCTGATTTTTTCCATGCTGATCACGACTGCCCGGCTCGAACGGAACCCTGCAGTGAAAGATCAAGTGCGTGAGCTGAATATTGAGAATGTGAGCTATGGACATCTCGGATATCCTGTGCTACAGTCGGCAGACATTCTCTTGTACAAGGGGGATCTTGTGCCCGTTGGCGAAGACCAGGTCCCACATGTCGAGATTTCGAGGGAGATTGCGCGGAGGTTCAACAACCAGTACGGTGCTGTTTTTCCGGAGCCTGAACCCAAGCTGACAAAGTTTGCACGGCTTCCCGGCCTGGATGGGATGGACAAGAAGATGAGCAAATCATCCGGCAACACAATTCTTCTCTCAGATTCGCCGGACGACATCAAAAAGAAAATGCGCTCAGCGGTGACCGACCCGCTGAAGGTGCGGAAGAACGACCCCGGTCGGCCCGAGGTCTGCCTTGTCTTCACCTACCATCAGAAATTCAATGCGGCTGAGAAGGATCAAATCGAACGAGACTGCCGAAGCGGTGCATTGGGGTGCGTTGATTGCAAACTGCGGATTGCCCGGCGGATCGCGGACACGCTGGCTCCATTCCGTGAAAAGAGAGCGTACTACGAGGCGCATACGTCCGACGTAGAAGGCATACTTGCAGACGGTGAACACCGCGCCCGAACGCGTGCCGGCGAAACCATGGCAGAAGTTCATGCAGCTATGAATCTAGGATGAAGGGGAGGGCGTTGCCATGTATCGTGTGAAACTTACCGACTTCGAGGGTCCGTTGGACCTCCTCCTCTTTTTCATCAAGAGGGACGAGCTGGACATCTACAATATTCCTATCTCGAAGATCACGCGGGAGTTTCTCGAATACCTCCATCTTATGTCCACGCTCGACCTCGAGGTGGCAGGCGACTTCATCGTCATGGCGGCCACCCTGATGCAGATCAAGGTGAAGATGTTACTGCCGAAAGTGGAGGGGCAGGAGGATGAAGAAGACCCTCGCGCTGAGCTGGTCAGGCGGCTGATCGAGTACAAGCGCTTCAAGGAAATGTCGTTGCATATGTCCTCGTTGGAAGATGAGCAGCGAAAACTTTCGTACCGACGATTCTTTCATAGCGACCCGAAGGTTCAGTTAATCGATGAGGATGAAGATCTCTTAAAGGACGTTTCTCTGTTTAATCTCATCGCTGCCTTCAAGTCGGCAATGGATCATATGCCGAAAAAGGTTATCCACGAAGTGAATCTGCTCAACGTATCCGTCGACGAACAGATGAGCTTCACGATGGACTATCTTCGTGTCCACGGTGAAACAACATTGCTCTCCCTGGTCTCTCACATGACGGAAAAGATTCGGATCGTTGTGACAATCATTGCTCTGCTGGAGATGACAAAAAACAAGCTGATCTCTCTCTCCCCCGCAAAAGGACGGGATGACATTGCGATCCGGCCCGGTTCCGTGGTACTTCCCTTACAAACCGCAACCGCATGACAGAGGACCACACATTAGGTTCCAGCGTTCCCTCGGCAAAAGAGATTATTGAAGCGCTGATTTTTGCCTCCGACGAACCACTTACCACAAGACAGATCGTGGAGATCTTCGGGATGCTTGAGGAAGGGGAGAGGCCGCGGAGAATCAGTGAAGAGAACATCCTTGCGGCAATCGAGGAATTGAACAAAGAGTTTGCGGAGACCGGGCGCGCGTATCATATTGTGAAAGTTGCCGGCGGGTATCAATATGCGACTCTGAAGCGGTTCTCAGTGTGGCTGGGAAAGATGGTCAAAGAGAGGTCAAGGAGGAAGCTGTCCGTGTCGGCATTGGAAAGCCTTGCAGTGATTGCATACAAGCAGCCAGTCACCAAACCGGAAATTGAAGCAATCCGCGGTGTCAATGCAGACTACGTATTGCATACACTCCTGGAGCGGAACATGGTGACCATTATCGGTCGTGCGGCGACGCCGGGGCGACCTTTGTTGTACGGAACAACGAGAGACTTCCTGAAGCATTTCGGTCTGAATGACCTCTCAGAACTTCCAAAGCCGCGCGAAATCGACGAGCTGATGGCCGAGGCAGAATTCGAAGTTGAGAAACGGATGCTGGCCGATCTCGAGGCAAAGAAGGCGGCGGCGGACGTCGATGAACCAACCGATTTGACAGAAGGCGGGAGCATTGTTGTGAGCGAGGATGGAACGTTGCGCGAAATCTCTGATGATACGCCTCCCGATGTTGATGAGTTGTCAAAGGACCCCGAATAACCACCCTGCGTTTGCGTGGGGCTGCCCATGAAAAGGACTGAACTAAAAGACTCTCCGCAGCTGATCCGGCTCAACCGGTACCTGAGTATGTGCGGGATTGCCTCGCGCCGGAAGGCCGATACGCTGATTGCGGACGGGAAAGTGGAAGTAAACCATAGAGCCATCATTGACCTGGGAACAAAGATCAACCCGGAACGTGATAGAGTCTTTGTAGATGGCAAGCAGGTTACTCAGGTTCATGACTGCGTCTACCTTGTCATGAACAAACCGAAGGATGCGATCACTACATTGAGCGATGAACGGGGTCGGACTACCGTCATGAGCCTGCTCCGATCCAAGCACCGTGTCTATCCCATCGGCCGCTTGGACAGGAACACGACCGGCGTGCTTCTGTTCACCAACGACGGTGAATTTGCCAACCGGCTGATGCACCCGAAATTCGAGATCCCAAAATCATATCAGGTGACACTGGAAACGGTTGTTACGCGCGACCACATTGAGAAGCTTCGCAAAGGAGTTCGCCTGGATGATGGGAAACCTGCCGGCGGGGAGGTATATGTGCTTCCGGGAGGGAAAGGAAAAGAAATCGGCATTATCATCCACGAAGGCCGTAATCGACAGGTCCGGAAAATGTTCGAATCGCTCGGGTATGAGGTGAGGAAACTCGACCGCGTTGCTTATGGACCTATCACCAAAGATGGCCTCGCCCGCGGCGCCTCACGAAGCCTCTCTCGCTCGGAAGTACGTGCGCTCCGGCAACTTGCCGGCTTGCCTGACGTTTACGCGTAGGCGAACAACGGCTTTCAGCCGTCATCCATTCTCGCTCTTCAGCTCCTTTCCGTCTCAACTCATAGTCTCCACGGGTAATGCATTATGAAGACACGCTCCCATCTGTCCCATGTGGCCTTTCTTCTGACCGCGATGATGTGGATCTCATGTGCACCCTCGGTGTACAAAGAGGTCTTTCCCACATTGCTCGACGGGAAATACGATACCGAATTCCCATACAAGGGGTGCGCGCAACAATTGGAAGAGATTGGCGAAACTGTTCACATGCTGAACTGCGTCGCTTACTACAGAAGCTATGTCTTTGCGGAGTCGAGCAAAGTATCCCTGAGCGGTCTCTCAGAAAGCACGATCAAGCAACGAGCATCAAAGGTGGTGTACTATCGAAACACAGGTTCCGGGACCGCGACTGTCGTTCATTATCAGGACAAGCGTGTTGCGCTCTTGACATGCGCGCACATTGTGGATTTCCCCGATACCGCCGTCTCGTATCACCCCGGTGCGGAGGGAAAGCCGGGCCCATACATCCAGAGCTTTTCGATCAAAGAACGGCAGTCTAACTACATTGCAGTGTTTCCCGAAGGAGGAGAGGTGGAAATTCTGGCGATGGATCGGTCGCTGGATGTTGCACTGGTTGGCAAGAAATTCAACCTCGAGCCGGAGAAGAGGATTCAAGTTTTCGGCTACCCGCTGGGGAAGGCGCGCGAACTGGAGTGGGGCTCGTTCGTGTATTTGTTCGGCTATCCCATGGGGTTCAAGATGGTGACGAAAGGAACGGTCAGCAGTCCGAACAAAGACAGGCAAGGCTCATTCCTTACAGACGCAGTCTTCAACAGAGGTTTCAGTGGAGGACTCGTGCTTGGCATCAGGGATGGGGTTCCCAATTTTGAGTTGGTTGGTATCGTCAAATTGGTGCCAGGCAGTTCTGAATACCTTCTTGTCCCGACCAGGGAAGGCGAAGAACTGGAATACGATCCCCGTGTTCCCTATACCGGCAATATCTACGTCGATCGACGGTTTAACATCCGCTATGGCATTACACAATCCATCGGTATCGAAGCCATCGCGAAGTTTGTCGAGGATAACCGCGCACTCCTTGCGCGCCGGGGATTTGCGATTTCAATGTTTGGTTCTTCTCCTCAGCCATGAGGATATTTAACATCATCCTATGTGATGTGTAAGATATGAAACCCAAGTTGTTGCTCATTCTGTCCCTTCCACTCCTAGTGTTTGCGGGAGCCTTCTTTCTGTTTGCGTTTGCGTCAACATCGACATATCAGAAATGGAGTGTAGGGGATGAGACGCCGGCCACGGTGACCGCAGAGGCCATGCGTCGCATAGGTGTGGATCAGCCGGAGTGGAGAACGCTTGTCATTTCCGTTTCGAAGGAGGTTAACGTCCCGAGATCAGTGATATGGTC
This sequence comes from Bacteroidota bacterium, assembly GCA_035687895.1. Lineage (GTDB taxonomy): Bacteria > Bacteroidota > Ignavibacteria > UBA10030 > UBA6906 > JAERML01. The sequence continues at coordinate 23,216 of DASRUE010000251.1, forward strand.
TATCTGGGCGGAACTTCCCGGCTGGCCCCGATGGTCACGACCGTTGCACAAATCCGCCCGTTGGCTCGGCAAGCCGGGGTGGCGCACTGGTGCACAGTTTGAACAAGTGCTCAACCTAGGATTCCCCGTGGGCGAACGAACATCGCATGAACACGTGGAGAAGGTCTCCGAAGGTGAACAGGTTGTATGGTGGAAAGAAGAGGACGGTATCCGTTCGTGCCACATCTGGAAGTTAGAAGAACTCCCCGGAGGACGGACACGCATTACCAATACGGAAGTCTTCCATGGAACATCCATCGGGATGATCAAGATTCTTGTTGGGCCGAGGTGGCTGAAGCTTTTTGAATTGGCCGTGGATCAGCTTGCCCTGGAGGGGACAAGCCATTTGAAACGGAATGAAGTACTTTGAGCGCCACTCGCCCATACCGTACCGGATTTCAATAAGGGTTTCTCTAGGGTTCGGATTACTGACGATGCTCTTTTTTTTCAGTCTCTGGATTCTTATATTACCCATGAGCCCTGATACTTCGTCTGAGATCTTCTTTTACAAAATCTTGCCGAAGGACTTGCTTTGTAGGCTCTTTCGGTGGAACTTTTTTCACGGACCATTCTGTTGTAACCCCTTTCATTGCCTCATTTTTCTATACTTCACACCATCACCACATCCAGAAAGGACCATTGTGAAACCACTCTCCAGGTTTGTCACAATTCTGGACGCCGGATGAACCGTCGGATTGAGTTTCTCAGAACGAAGTGACATTGTTGCATGTGCCCTACCCCGGTGTATAGGGGGTAGAGGTGCATCTGGCATCAGCGATGTGTTCTTCATACAAGCGAAAGGATCACAGTACATGAAGCAAATGTTGACAGCTGTCCTGTTGTGTGTTGGACTTACGGCATATGCACAGACTGGTGATGATGCCGCGCGTGAGAAGCGCTTCCAGGAAACCGCTGCGAAGGCAGGAGCGGATTCTTCCAAGCCCTTCGGGTGGACGCACAACGTTGTCACCGGCGTGAATCTGACACAGGTCTCATTCAAAGATTGGGCACAAGGGGGTGAAAACGCGCTCTCCTACACACTCTGGTTTGGGGCGACGTCCGTTCAGGAAGAGGAAAAGACTCACTGGGTGAACACGCTAAAACTTGCCTTCGGTCAATCACGCCTGGGCAGTCAAGGACTGCGTAAGACGGACGATGAGATCTATTTCGAAACACTTCTCATTTACAAGCTGGGTGTGTACATCAATCCGTACGCGGCGGGGACATTTCGCACTCAGTTTGCCAGCGGCTACAAGTATGACGACCTGGGAACCAGAACGGAAGTGTCCAAGATCTTTGACCCCGCCTATCTCACCCAAAGTGTGGGGGCGGCCTATCAGCCCATCCCCGAAGTGACGACACGGCTGGGCGTTGCGATGCGGGAAGTGTTGACGAGCGATTTCCCGGGTTATGCAGATGATCCTCAGACCCTGGAGGTGGAGAAAACAAGGGTGGAGGGAGGTATCGAGTCTGTCACCGACGCCGAATGGAAGTTTGCAGAGAACATGAAATTCACCTCCAAGCTCGCACTCTTTGCCCCCTTCAAGACGCTGGATGAGATCATCCTGCGAAATGATAATACCATTACTGCAAGGGTGAACGAATATGTAAACGTCAGCTTCAATGTGCAGTTCATCCACGACGTAACCGTGACACGGAGAACCCAGGTGAAGGAAGTGCTTGCAATCGGAATAAGCTATACCCTGCTCTAAGCAGGAAACCATCCTTTCCACTTTTCAGAGTGAGGACCAATATGAGCATGATCAAGGAGTTCAAAGAGTTTGCAATGCGCGGGAATGTGGTCGATCTCGCGGTTGGTATAGTAATCGGCGCGGCATTCGGAAAAATCGTATCATCGCTCGTTGGGGATGTAATCATGCCCCCTCTCGGCCTGTTGATCGGTGGCGTGGATTTCTCGAATTTGGAGATCGCCCTGAAAGCAGCAGCGGATGGGGCACCTGCCGTCGCATTGCGGTACGGTGCGTTCATTCAAAGCATCTTTGATTTTGCCATTGTTGCGTTTGCGATCTTCATCGTGGTAAAGGCCATTAACAAACTGAAGCGCAAGAAAGACGAGGCACCGGCAGCGCCACCAGCCCCTCCCAGACAGGAAGTTCTCCTTTCGGAAATCCGCGACCTCCTGAAGGCGAGGTAGTAACACCGCAGATTTCCGGATCTATCATACAGCACAAAGGGGTTCGTATGACACAGATGGTTCTTCTCACACGTCTCCGCATCGTACTGATACTCGGAGGCCTCGCGTTGTTGTTTTCTGCCTGCAGCACCGTTCCAATCACAGGAAGGAGGCAACTGAGCCTCATACCGGGTTCCACGATGCTCTCCATGAGTTCACAACAATATGGGGAGTTTTTGAAGACCAACAAGGTCAGCACCGACCAACAACAAATCGCTCTCGTAAAAAGAGTCGGCCGGGGGATTCAGCTTGCGGTGGAACAGTA
>DASRUE010000252.1:0-5863 GCA_035687895.1 Bacteroidota bacterium
AATGTAGGAGTTGTTGTAGCGTTGGGCTTTCAACAGGAACCATGCCTGCGCTGCGTGAATGCCCCCTTCGGAATAGAGAATGAGCTTTTCGTTGCGTTGCAGTCCGGCATCGAACAGCGAAGCAACAGGGATGTTCTCGGCAGTCGGGATGTAGTACTCTTCGTATTCCTTCACACTACGGACATCGATAAGTCGGTGGTCTGCTCTGCCCTTGATGATCCAATCTGCAAGTTCCTCAACAGAAACATGGTCCGTCTGCTTCTCGACGAGGAGGGCGAGCTCTTTTACATTCATCGTGGCTGTGTTCCCTGTGTAGGGACTTCCGGCAAAGGCAGCAAGGAAGCCGAGGATGCCCAGAATAAGCGCGAGCTTTTGATTGAGTGACAGTTGTATCTTCTTCATTGACCAACTCCTTTGACCTTCGTGGCAAATTTCTTCTCCACCCATTCCGCCCCGACAAATCCCCCTAGGGCCATCAGGATAGCGAGGAACACAACGAGTCCGTACGACACACCAACGAGTTCGGGTATGGTTATTTTTCCCATTGGAGTGGCGGAGTAGAAGTCCTTCAGGAGAGGAAACGCTTCACCAAAAACAACGATGCCGGTGATGATTCCGACAAGATACATCATCCCGTCGTACTTTCCTGTTGAAGCGGCAACGCAGGATGTTCCAGGGCAGTATCCGCCGACGACGAAGCCGACTCCGAGAATAAGCCCGCCAACGATTTGTGGAACGAGATAGGTCTGACTCACGTAGACGAGCGAAAGGTCAACGATGCCGAACACCGAGAGCCAAAATAGCCCAACCATGGCAGTAACGATCGCGGTGAACATCACCTTGAAAACAGTCAAATCGGTAAGATAGAATTGCGCGGCGAGTTTGCGTCCGCTCCCAAAGCCAGCGCGTTCGAGGAAGAATCCGAACCCGATGCCGATGATGAATGCAACAATGAGACTTGTCTCTTCACCGAAGTATCCGAATTTGAAGAATGGCGCGTTCATGTCCATTGTCTCCTGAAGAAGTATGCAACTGCGTAGCCTCCGGCGAATACCGCGAGCATGAATGCCCAGCTGCCAACACCCAGCAACGCTCCGCCGGTCAATGCCTGACCGCTCGTGCAGCCGCGTGCAAGTTTTGCTCCAAATCCCATGATGCCGCCCCCGAGAAACGCGAGGAGCAAGCGTCTGCCTGACGATATCCGTGGTCCTTTCTCAATGGAGCCTTTGACACGGTGCGCTAGTATTCCTGAAATGAAACCGCCGACGATTACGCCGATCACCTCAAACACCAGCCAGTCTTTCAGCGGATTGTGTGTGCCGTCGCCGAGGTATTCGGCATAGAATCCGTTGGCCGATGCATGTTCAGGAGCCACGGCTTGCATGCCAACTGAGACCAACGAGCTGAATGCGCCCGAAGCGCCAAGTCCGCGGCCCATGATCACGAACGCCGCAAGCAGCACAAGTCCCAACCCGGTCCCCGCGAGGTAGGGATTCCAGAAGGGCTGCGCGTTCTGTTCAACCTTGGGTAGTGTCTGTTCCTCGACTTCGTTTACTTCTATAGCTTCCGATAACGTGCTCATACAACATGTCTCCTTATGCTTTAGGTAGTTGCATTACAGTCCCGTGCTTGTCCAGTGACTGTATTGACCGGCATACACGATGACGAATCGCAGGATCAACCCTCCAGCAACGACAAGGATGGGAGCAACCGGAGTGTGTTGAACCTTGTGATTCACCGCCAATAACTGGACGACAAGAGGAATTACTATGCCAAGCCCAACGACAAACACCCAGAATATTGCGGCGTAAGGGCCCGTCAGGATCAGATGTGCGGCGTTCTGATGCATTTGCGTTGAGCTGAGCAAACCGACGATGAATTGTGCAAGGACAATAAGCTCAAAAATTAAGAACCCGTTGTCTGCTTTGGCCAGAAGCTCACGCTCGTACACATCGTCGGTAATCATGTGAACGAACGCCGCTGCTGCCGAAAGTCCCGATGTCAGGAACAATACCCACAACACAGAGCTGCTCCAGAGTGGTCGAGCGCCGAGCGCGCTTAGCAATACCCCGGTATACATCCCAAGGATTGCGCCAACAATCATGCTTAGCACGCCGACATTCTTTACGGCAGTGGGATGTTGGTTGATGAAAGTAGAGATCTTGTCGAAGATCTTGATCCGGTTTTGGAATGCAGGGGGAATTCTCGTGAGCGTTGTGGCAAGCAGTGTCGGATACACGAGGATCAGTATCCATGAGCCCCATGACATCGGTGAGGAGATCTTAAACGTCGTGAAGAGCCGCCACACGTACAGCTTATGTTCCAGATCCAGGAACAGCGCAAACATGCCGGCACTCAACAAGACGAGGCTGATGTGTGGCAAGTAAAAGCACGAGAAGTAACTGTGCTTATGTCGTCCTTTGAAGATAAAGTAACCGGAAATAATCATGATTCCCGCGACGAGTCCACCCAGGAAAAGATAGACTGGAATCTCCCAGCCCCAGATATGGAGCGACGGATCGATCTGCGGGTTGGTGCGGGTTGTTGTAAGTTCGTTCATACTCTCAATTCCTTATCCAATTCCGGTTCTCACGTCAGGTAGAAGATGTTGGGCTGCGTTCCTGCCTCAGGTATCAACGAGTGATGTTTGCGGGAATTCAGCAGTCTGCTGACGTGGCTATTCGGGTCGTCAAAATCCCCAAAGTACATGCAATGCGTCGGGCAGACGGAAACGCACGCGGGATCAAGTCCCTTCTCGACGCGGTGAATACAAAACGTGCACTTGTCAGCGTAGCCGTCCGGATGAATGAAGCGCGCATCGTACGGACATGAAGCAACACATGCCTTGCAACCGATACATTCGTTCTTGGTCACCAATACCACACCACCAATCTCGTGAACATGACTCGCGCCCGTGGGGCAGCAACTGACACACGGCGGGTTGCTGCATTGATTGCAGCGCTCCGTACGAATCTCCATTGTGAGGGTCGGAAAGGATCCTTTGACATCCTGCACAATCCAATCCCGATTGTACCCTTCCGGGACATTGTTCTCTGTCTTGCACGCAACAACGCAGTCCATACAACCGACGCACTTCGCTGTGTCGATCACCATACCGAATCGTGCCATGACTACGCCACCTCCTGTTCAATGGTGACGAAGTTCATGTTCATTGCGGTTCCGCCCATGAGAGGATCGATTACATAACGCGTCAGCAATTGCGCGTCGCTCGCACCTTTTCCATAAGCGTACTTCAGCATCTTCGCATTGTGGCCGAAGCCATGCACCATGTAGACACAATCGGGACGAATCCGTTCGGTTGCCTTCACCTTGACTCTGTTGCTTACCACACCATCCTGATTTTTCAGACGGACATAGTCACCGCTCTTCATTCCAAACCGTGCTGCAACATCGGCATTCACCCAGACTTCATTCTCACTCATCATGTCCATGAGAATATGGTTCGATTGCGTCCGGCTGAACGAGTGTACGGGTGCGCGACCATAAAGCAGTCGGAACGATCCCGGCGGTCCGCTCGTGGGACGTTTGTACTCTGGGACAGGATCAAACCCTGCTTGTTCCAATTGCAGGGAATAGAATTCGATCTTGCCTGATGGCGTCGGAAATTCTGCCGGCACATCCTCATGGAAGTAGTTCGGTTGTTTTGCCCCTCTAATGATGCCCTTCTTCTTCAGCTCCTTGTAGCTCAGACCAGCAGCGCTCAGTCGATGGTCAAAATACTCTTCAATATCTTTCCAGGGATAGAAATGTCCCAGGCCGAGGTGCTCCGCAAGCTTCTTTGCCATCCACCAGTTCGGTTTCTGTTCGTCAGGCGATTCGACGACGGGTTGGCGCAATGCAACAAACGGGTCGCGGAACCACTCGACATTGAGATCGTCGAACCGTTCAAGATACACCGACTCCGGCAACACGACGTCGGCCCAGCCCGCGATCTCACTCGGAATCACATCGACAACCACCATCAGGTCGAGGTTCTGAATTGCTTTGATTGTCTCATTCTCGTTCGGTAATGCATGCAACAGATTGGTCGCGTACACGAACCAGCCTTTAATGGGATAAGGCTTTCCCGTGATGGTGGCTTCGCGAATACCAGTGGTGATCGTTTCGTGCGCAAACGGATACTTATGGTCGGGGTTGTCTACTTTTCCCCTTTCCGATTTGGGATAGGGAGGATACGGATAAGCTGGAACATCCATGCTGACCGGTGTGTAGAAGCCGCCTTTGCGACCCCAACTTCCCAGAAGCGCGTTCAGTAATGCGATTGCACGACTGCGCTGTGTGTCATCACCATACCATGTCGCGTGGCGTCCAGGATGCACAAGGGTTGCAGGCTTGTAGCGCGCCATCTCGCGAGCTGTCTGCCGAATGATCTCCGGCTCGATGCCGGTTTCAGGGTATGCCCACTCGGGTGTGTACTGTTGAATGGAGGCGGCAAACTGTTCGAACCCGAAGCCGTATTTTGTGACATACTCTTTGTCGTACGAAACTTCGTTGACGACAACATTCATCCACGCAAGCAACAGTGCAAGGTCGGTGCCGGGTTTGATGGGAAGATAGTACTTCGCCTTGCTTGCCGCAACCGAGAATCGAGGATCGACCACAATAATCGTCGCCCCGTTTCCGACCGCTTCGGCAAATTCCTGCACCTGTGTGTTGTGCATGTTTTCGCCGAGATGGCTGCCGATGAGCACCAGACATTGTGAGTTGCGAATATCCGTCCGCTCGGGCGAGCTCACATCTTCACCGAACGTGAGCCGGAACCCGACATCCCGCGGTCCGCGACATTGTGCAAACGATGGTGCTGCAATGTTCGGTGTTCCGAATGCTTTCAGCGTGTGCTTGAAGAAGTTGCCACCAATGCCATGACTGAAGAGAGCAACTGCTTCCGGACCATAACTCGCCTTGATCTTCTGCATCTTCTCGGCGATGTAGCTCATCGCCTCGTCCCAGGTCACTTCTACCCACTGCTCTTCGCCGCGGCTATTCTTGCGGATCAAGGGTGCCTTGAGTCGATCCGGATCATAATGCGCTCCGATTCCTCCCGTTCCGCGCGGGCACAGCCGGCCGTTGCTCAATGGGTCAAGAGGATTACCTTCCACCTTCCACAACTTGCCATCGTTGACGTACGCAATCGCGCCACATTTCCAGAAGCATATGTCACAGAAGGTCGGAACAGTGTGAACACCTTTCACTGCTTTGTTACCGAGAGCAGTGGTGGTTTTGAACAGAGCGGTTCCTGCAGCAGCAACGCCAATCGTTGCTCCACTGATCTTCAAGAACTTTCTTCGTGAAACGGAGTTCATAGGCTGCTCAAGTCCTGATTCAGAACTACTGATTGTGATTTCGGGAGTGGTTCGGACGTTGCCGTGTAATGTGCGATTGTTTGCTTCAGTGTGGCACAGTTCGCGATATCTGTGTACACCGGGCAAAGGCGGCAATCGGCACTACGACACTCCCATGATTTCCCGCTCAACATCCAGCACGGCTTCTCAGTGGACGTAAACGCTGGACACTTCATGCGTGCGTCAGGAGGACAGTTCTTGACCTTCCAACACGGAATAAGGGAGAGCATATGACGGATTCCGGCGATACTCACCTTCTCTTTGTTGATCATGTTTCTCATGCAGCGAATGCGCTCTATGTCGGCCACCAGGAAGCGGCGGTGCTTGGAGCGCTTCCGGTTCGGGATGATCAGTCCTTCCCGTTCGTACATCCTGATCGTGGGGATGGCAACGCCGAGAATATCGGCTGCCTCACCGATGGTGTAGAACATGACGGGAGAAGGAGAGGGTTCTAATGGCTGTGCGGATCGCATGGTTGTCTCCTGGAAATCTGCCATTCA
>DASRUE010000253.1:0-5387 GCA_035687895.1 Bacteroidota bacterium
CTCGACCGTCCGAGCGGACCGGCACAGCCAGACAGAGATTTCCTGCACGACTACCTGAAAGCGCGGTACGCAGGAGATGATGCGAATGAGTACACCGTTGCTGGCGCGAACGGAACTGTATTTGCAGGGGTCAGCCTGCGGTACGGCGTGATAGGGGAGGGTTCGCCCTACGACGAGGACTATCCCGATTATCTGACGCCCGAACCGGGTGCAAGTATTCTCCTCCACTATGGAAGCACCTCCAATCCGGCCTACGCCGGAATCGGTTTCACAGGTCTCTTCCCCGGAGGAACGCAGCCTGGCGGCGTTGTCTATCTTGGATTTCCGTTCGAGACTATTACGACGAAGGCAACCCGGGACACGGTGATGAGACGCGTGTACCAATACTTTGACTTGTTGACTGGGTTGGATGGCGACGGCACACTTACGAATCAACCGCAGGAATATCGCCTGATGCAGAACTACCCGAATCCGTTCAATCCAAGCACAAGCATCAAATTTCAAACATCAAACACTAACTTTGTTTCACTGAAGGTGTACGACATGCTTGGTCGCGAGGTGACAACGTTAGTCAGCGATCAAAAGCCGGCTGGGACATATGAAGTGCGTTTCGATGCGACAGGTTTGGCGAGTGGCATCTACTATTACAGAATCACGGCTGGGGGTTTCTCGGACGTAAAGAAAATGGTGTTGGTGAAATGATGACAACGGTAAGATCTTTCCTAATTGCTTTCCTGCTCACGACATCGCTCGGGAGGGCTCAGACATCCCGCAGCGGTGCCTTTCACGCCGACATCCAAATCCAGGATGGCGCAGCAAAGTACCCCAGGCTCAGCGGTTGGGTCGCGACGGTTTCTGACGAAGCGGGAAGCGTTCGATATCGGCTTTCGAAGGAGATCCCGTATGATGTTCCGTATCCGGCTCTTTATCTGTCGGATGCCGATGGGAGGAGTGTTGTCGTCAGCTCGTTCAACGGAACGATTGAGTACGTGGATGGGCGGGGAAACGTAACAAGGGTTCTGACGCCTTTCGGCGAAGGGACACCGGAGTACGAGCGGAACATCAAGTGCTCGATCGCGGGAGAGCGAGCGGCATTCCTTCTCTCATCGCCATTGTGGAGCAACGCCAGGGTGTTTATGACTGATATGGATGGCGACGTGGTATGGACGGTCGACCTGGAAGGGACGCATGCGGGAGAAGTGTTCCTCGCTTCGGATGGGACACATCTCGTTGCGGGCTCGTACGTGGCCGGTGTGTCGCCTGTCTTTACCACCGTTCTCCTCGATGGTCAGGGTGGGCGGGTGCGCACCATTGACATGCTCTTCCGGCATGCAGACATCTCACCGGAGAACGGGAAGCTTGCACTGACAGACCGCAACTCGATTCTCCTTACCACCACTCAACCCGAAGCACCAGTCGTCCGCTGGTCCACCGATAGCAGGGAAAGGATCATCACCGGTGTCTGTTTCTTCGATGCGTTTATTGCACTCACCACAGAACAGATCCTTGTGGAAGACGGGACGCCGTACTACACCGACCCTCACCTCACTATTCTGAATCACCAGGGTATGCCGCAGGCTGAGCGTGTTCTGGAAGGGAGATCGAAACACCCAACCGAACTTGTTCGGACAATGAGCGGTGTGGAGATGCGGGGAGCCGCATCGAACGTTTCTCTCACTCCGGAAGACCTGAACCCCTAACAATTGCTTTTGAACATGGGGACACGCCGACGAAATTCACTTCGCCTCAGTGGATATGACTATTCGCGACCGGGTGGGTATTTCGTGACTATCTGCACGGCAGGGCGGCGGTGCATTCTCGGCAAGGTTGTGGATGGGAAGGTAGAATTGTCACACGTCGGGAAGATCGTCGAATCGTGTTGGCGACAGATTTCAGATCATTTTCCAGGCATCAGGGTCAGTGTATTTCAAATCATGCCAAACCACGTGCATGGGATAATCGAAATCAAAGAGGACGCTCGTAGGGGCGTTCAATTGAACGCCCCTACAGGAAATCGCTTTTCGAAGATATCACCGAAGAAGGGTACGCTTGGTGTTATTGTCCGTACGTTCAAGGCTGCGGTGCTGACAGGATTGAGAAAGGCAGGCAAATCCACGGGAGATTCCATTTGGCAGCGCAGTTTCTATGACCACATAATCCGTGACGATGTCGACCACTTCTTCGTCAATCGGTATATCGAGCTGAACCCGCTCTTATGGTACATGGATTCGGATAACCCGGAGATCAGAGATGTATCCTTCGAGCAACTGAGAGATACCCTAAGCCAAAAGTATGGCCTTGATGGATTCGCTCTTGGGCGATTGATCGAACACGAATTGGCGTATAGGGAATGGAGGTAACGAAGGAGGTTAGGGTAAAGCGACCCGCCGGATTGCAGCGTTATCATTTCCCGGCACCCGCAATGATGCATCCGCAGGTTCGATGCCGTAAAACCTGACTCTTCCACGTTCGTCGGTGACTGCGGAAAGCGCTTCGTTCAAAAGAACCGGGATACCCGCCAGGGGCGCTTCATCAATCCCGCTTCTCACTTCGTACGCCATGTCCATTGCCGGCACGAACCCCTCCAACTGAAGAATGCCGAGGAAGATGCCCCAGGCAATTTCATCAAACCTTCTTGTCCTCACGCCTTCATACCTGCCTGTCGTTACCGATGGAATAATCAGGGAGATCGTTCCCATGGCCACGTCGTAGTAGAATGGGTCCTGCGCGCCGACAATTGCGACAGAGTCCAATCCTGCCGTTCGTGAGAGACCGTTGAGAAGTCGCGCCGCGAAGGCATTATTCACGAGGCTCTGGTAGATTGCAGCACTGGCCTGCCCATCTTTTCCCGCCGCGTCGATACGGATGTACATGCCTTGTCCATACCGGGCCGATAACCGTGCCCTGTCCGCTTCTGCGATGGTTGTGTCTCTGTCGCGAACAAGGATCACGTTGGCTCCTGCGGCGCGGAGGAGGCTGTGTACGCGTCGGGCCACTTCGAGGTTTACATCAGCGTCTCGCAAACCGGTGATGCTCATGTCACCCGGTTCGGTTCCACCATATCGCGGATCGATCAGATATGTCTTTCCAAAGAGACGGCCGCCGGCAACAGGCTCGAGCATTGCGTCTGCCTGAAGCGGTTCTGTTGCATGCCGGTATTGCTGGCGATAAGCGAAGTAACCTGTGTGCTGCATCTGCAGGAGGAGTGGATCAGGAAGCCGCCGGTACACGATGTATCGACCGTCTGTCCAGGCTGTGTCGAGGATGAGTGCTTCACGAGATCCGAGGTCAGGCTGGATGATTTCTGCTCCAGCAAGCACAGTCGAATCCAAGGCAGATCGTACAACGCCGGTCAGGTACGTGTCGTACGAGGTGGAGAAACCCAGTATCGCCCGTCTTCGCGCTGTATCCGCCGCAACCTCAAGGATGCGCAACTCCCGTTTCGTTGAACCCGGGAGGTACACGTATGCCACACCGTTCACCGTTGTTGCAGTTGTATCCAGTTCTTGATTGGAGAGTGTGAAGTGGATTAATGTACCGTCCACCACAGGAGCGCCATTCTTGTCCAACGCGCTGCATGTTGCCCGTGCCGTTGCCTCGCCCAACAAGGGGAGTTCCCCAGGATGCAAATCGAGGTTGAGTGTCGCGACAGGGAGTTTGATAAGGATGCGCGACTGAAACGGCCAGGACGAATTGCCATTCACATTCCTCACCCAGGCATTAAGTTCATGCCCGCCACCAGAGAGTTCATGTGTCGGCGTGACTGTGATGGAGCTGGTGGAATCATTGTACGCGGCAGGAACAGGCGCTCCATCCAGTGACGCAAAGACGGTTGCCGGGTCGATCCGCTCTTTCGACAAGACATTGATGGAAAAGGCTGGCAATGGCGTGGTGTGAACGGAATCTGACGTAAGGCGCAATTCAGGAACTCCAGCCCTGAAGTACTTGCCGATACCGAGGAAGATACCCCACGCTTCGATCTCGTTGAACTCCTGGAGAGCAAGCTTCTGCTCTTCATGGGGATGTGTGAAGAACGACCCTTCGATTAAGACAGCAGGTAGAGGATTGTCCCGCAGGACGGCGAAGCCGCTGTTGGGATAGATCCCAAAATCTGACAGAGTCCCATCGAATGATGGAGAGAATGGTGGGCCCGGGTTGCGCATTGCATAGCTGTTATCTCGTTGGATGTAACGGGCGAGGTCCTGGTCGGCGGGGTGATACTCCGGATGGCCGGGATATGCATGGTAATATGTGGCGGTGTAATTGGTACCCCGGTCGGCAGTAGCGTTGTGATGGATAGAGATGAATAGCTCCGCACCCGTTGCGAGCGCGAGGAGAGGACGGTCACGGAGTGCAACGGTGGTATCATTCATGCGCGCCAGAAAAACGTTTGCCCCGGCGCGGAGGAGGTAGTCCCGAAGCGCGAGGCTGACCTTCAAGTTCACATCCGCTTCTATGGCGTCTTCCTCCGGGCCGCGGTTTCGCCGGTCATCACCGCCATGACCGGGATCCAGAAAGATTCTCCTTCCCTGAAGGTGTGGCCGGAATGAATTGATGAGCGAATCCCGCATGGCCATGGTCCGCCATTCGGTTGGTCGTACATAGTACACGGTGGGGGCACAACCGACGAAAGAGAAGATTAGAAGAACCCAGACCGAGGTGAGCCATAACTTCGCGCGTGAACTTTCGTTCCTGTCCGACTTGTGCATCGTTCTGTTCCGGTGGCTTCGTAGAAGTTTCATCTAGCGACCGAGCGCCTTCATAAACTTTGTTTCTGCAAGATGAGCCCATGCGGCATACATCTTTCCGGAAGGATGGAGTCCGTCGGAGGCAACCAACGAAGGATCGCGCACTGCCTCACGCGAGATCGGCGTGACATCTACATACTGCGCGCCTGCCCGGACCGTCTCTTCAAAGTTGATAGCATTGAAGTCGTCGATCTCCCGGGCGATGTTCTTCCGGTCCCGTCCTTCCGCAAACGGCGTCACTCCCCAATCAGGGATCGAGAGGACGACCACGCGTTGCGGCCGGTTGCCGGCAAAGCCGATGGCTCGGCGGAGCAACGCGCGGAATTCCTCCCGGTAGTTCTCCGGAGCGCGGCCTCGGTACTGGTTGTTCACTCCTATCAACAAACTGACGACGTCATACGTGCCGTTAAGTTCAGCCTTGTCGATGGCATCATTTAACTCGTCGGTAGTCCATCCGGTGCGGGCGATGATGGTTGGTTCACCGATGACGATGCCGCTAGCCCGCAGCGTAGCGGTGAGTTGCAGGGGCCAGCGTTCGAATTCGTTCACACTTTCTCCAATGGTGTAGGAGTCGCCAAGGGCGAGGTATGCAAGCGACGGAGGAGTAGTCATGAGTTCTGAAGTTTTGGATGATTGCGC
>DASRUE010000254.1:0-3360 GCA_035687895.1 Bacteroidota bacterium
ACCCTTGTCGACCTCTTCTATACCCTCCCAAAAAGTCGCAAAGAACAGACCCAAACCATCTTCTATGCGGTCGCAGAGGTTGGGAACGACCGGGCAGTTGATTTCCTCACGAAGGTGGCCCTTTCTCACGACGATTATGACCTGAGAAGCGACGCGGTGTACTACCTCGGGAGTATTGGCGGTGAGAAGGCACGGGCAGCCCTGTACCAGATTCTCAGGAGCAAATAGGCTGACGTTGGGCCACGCGAAGGTAACGCCGGAACCCTGCCCTCCCTCCACGGATGAGTCCCCTGAAACAAAACCCCATCCCATTCGTTTATTCCTGTAACAAGTGCACTTGCGATCATCTGGTTAATCCGCTTGTCGGTCAATTCATTCTCCCTCACTTAGAGGAGCCGTGAGTTTTTCCCGTTGCTTCCCCGCCCTCGCTGCAACCATCGCCATATTGGGCACAATCGCCGATACGGGTCTTGCCGATTCACGGACTTATGAGGCACTCCGGGTCAACAACCATGTGAATCTTGATGGCAATCTCTCCGACCCCGCGTGGCAGCGACCCGGGTATTCCGATTTCACTCAACGCGATCCTGATGAGGGTGCCTCCCCTTCCCAGAAGACGGAGGTCTGGTTCGCCTACGACAATGCCGCGTTCTATGTCGCCGCGCGGCTGCACGACACGGCTGCAGATTCTATCATCAGCCGAATCGGTCGACGCGATGCCGACTTGAACTGCGATGCATTCTTCGTGGGAATCGACTCCTATCATGATAAGCGATCTGCTTTCTATTTCGGCGTCAGCCCCGGTGGCTCCATTGCCGATGGCACGATCTACAACGATGAGAATGATGACGACACCTGGGACGGCGTCTGGAGCGTCGCAACTACCATCGATGACCAGGGCTGGATCGTCGAGATGAGAATCCCCTACTCGCAACTCCGCTTCCGACAGATGGATGAACACGTGTGGGGAATCAACTGCCTCCGCATTATCGAGCGACGAAAAGAGGAAGACTGGCTGGTGATGGTACCGAAGAAAGAAAGCGGCGGTGTCTCCCTCTATGCCGACCTTGTCGGCATACGCAATATCGAACCGCCTCATGCACTGGAGATCCTCCCTTACGCAGTCTCCAGCGGGACGTTCAAGCGCAGCGAAGCAGGGAATCCATTCAACGACGGAAAAGACTTCAACGGGAACTTCGGGGCTGATATCAAGTGGGGTATCGGAAACAACCTGACACTGAATGCAACTATCAACCCGGATTTTGGACAGGTTGAGGTCGACCCTGCCATTGTGAACCTGAGTCAGTTCGAGACGTTCTTCGAAGAGAAACGCCCATTCTTTATTGAAGGATCGAACTTCTTCGACTTTGGCCGCGGTGGCGTAAACAACAACTGGGGATTCAACTGGGGCAGCCCGGACTATTTCTACAGCCGCCGCATCGGCAGACAGCCGCGTGGCGACGTGCAACACGACGGCTTCACGGACATCCC
Organism: Bacteroidota bacterium; assembly: GCA_035687895.1. Lineage (GTDB taxonomy): Bacteria > Bacteroidota > Ignavibacteria > UBA10030 > UBA6906 > JAERML01. Next base: position 1,492 of record DASRUE010000254.1, read on the forward strand.
GAACCGCACCACCATCCTCAGTGCAGGAAAACTAACAGGTAAGCTCTCGGACACATGGTCGATTGGCGCAATAGAAGCTCTCACCGAACGCGAGTACGGGACAACAGACAGCTCCGGGGTGCGTTTCTCTGATGTTGTCGAACCATTTACCTCCTACAGCGTCGTGCGCACGCTGGGAGAGTTTAACGAAGGAAAGCAAGGACTGGGCTTCCTCGGCACAGCATCCGTGCGCAACCTGAACCAGCCGTACCTCGTCGACAACTTCAACCACGGCTCGTACACATTCGGAATTGACGGTTGGACTCGGCTCGATTCAAATCAGATGTGGGCCGTAACAGCCTGGGCATCGGCAACACACATCACCGGATCGAAGCAACGGATGATCGACATCCAGCACTCACCGTTGCACTACTTCCAGCGGCCTGATGTCTCCCTGGGCCTTGACAGCAATGCAACCTCGCTGACCGGCTACGCCGGCCGAGTTGCAGTCAACAAGCAGAAAGGAAGCTGGCTCTTCAACTCGGCCATTGGCATCATCTCGCCACGCTTTGACTCGAATGATCTTGGATTCATGTTCAACACGAATCTGATTAATGGACACGTCGTGGTTGGGTACAGATGGACAGACCCGGATGGCACTTTCCGCCGCAAGACGATCAATGTGGCAACATTCAGAAACTATGAGTTCGGAGGGACCAAGACCGGCGAGGGATACTTCGTCTTCTTAGATACACAATTGATGAATTTCTGGGGCCTTGGGGGAAATCTTTTGTACAATCCACCTATCCTCGAGGGACGGAGCACCCGTGGCGGCCCGTTTATCCAGACCACACGATATTACGGGAACAATTTCTGGATCGAGACAGACAGCCGTGAGCCGCTCGTATTTGGCTACGAACACTCGCTTGGCCGCAACGAGGCTGGTGCATCGTTTGTCGAGTTCTTCCCCAGCGTTACGTGGAAGCCCACCTCCAATATCAGTGTGAGATTCTCCCCAAGATTCTGGCACGACATCATTGCCGGCCAGTATGTGACTCAACTGGATGATCCCACGGCTGCGGCAACATTCGGTCGGCGATACGTCTACGCCAAACTGGATCAGAAGGAAGTTTCGGCCAGCATCAGGCTCGATTGGACATTCACGCCGCAACTCAGTTTGCAACTCTTCGTTCAGCCACTTGTGTCAGTTGGAAAGTACTATCAATTCAAGGAGCTCGCCCGTCCACGCACGTTCCCGGATTACAAGTACGGCGAGAACGCCTCGACAATCTCATTTGCCGGCGGAGCGTACACCGTTGACCCGGATGGACCGGGACCTGCGTCCCAGTTTTCGTTTGACAACCCCGACTTTAACTACAAGTCACTCAGGGGCAATGCCGTTTTGCGTTGGGAGTACCTCCCCGGCTCAACGCTGTACCTGGTGTGGACACAGAACCGTGAGAACACGGAAGACCCGGGGGAGTTTCGCTTCCACCGTGACTTTGGCAAGCTCCTTTCCTCCAATGCAGAAAACGTTCTCCTGTTGAAAGTCGCATACTGGTTAAACCCGTAGACGTTATGACTTTGAACGGGAATGACTGAGCGTGTCAACCAACTGTGTTCGATAGTTGTCTAATTCGTAACGGACCATTTCCTGCACCAAAGGAGTACGCCATGCAACCACATCTCACTTTTCTCCTTATACTTTCCACACTGATCTTCGCAGGCGGACCGGAAACCTCTGCCGCCGGAGACGAGGGAACGTTTGTCCAGGCCAAGAACTCTCCCCCGCGCGGTTACCTGGGGGTCTACACTCAGGACATGACCTCCCGGCTTGCCCGTTCAATGACTCTGAAAACTGAAGAAGGTGCTCTCGTTACAGAAGTTATG
>DASRUE010000255.1:0-16456 GCA_035687895.1 Bacteroidota bacterium
AGGAATATCAAAAAGGCCGGGTTCGAGTTAGACATCTACCGAACCATCGCGGCCGCTGAAAAGCAGAACAGCATAGAAAACGAACGGCTCCTTCGCGTCTTCGGTCTCGACAAGTTTAATGCGGATGACACTCCAGCTCCCGACGGTGATAATGTGTTCGATTTTCGGCCGGGACGCACCATCAACCTTGCTACCGCTGAGATCATTTTTCCCCATCTCAGGCCGTTTGATACCGGCATCAAGAAATACTTCATCGACAACAATAAGCCTCTTCCGGATTCAACGTTCTACTTCCCGCAAATCTATGACACGACAAAGACTTTTGCGGTCCAAAGCGATCGCAGCAAGTATGCGATTCAGGGAAGGGCGACAGGTGACGCCACTTCCAAATACTCCCTCGGGTTCAACGTTGTTGAGGGAAGCGTCCAGGTGTTGCTGAATGGCAACCGCCTCACCCCCAACGTGGACTACAGTGTAGACTACATCATTGGCGAGGTTGTAATCCGGAATGCCGCGGCGTTGGTTCCCGGGGCAAACTTGCAAATCAAGTATGAGCAGAATGACCTTTTCCAGCTCGCATCCAAAACACTGCTTGGCGCCCGCGGCGACCTGGCACTCTCGCAAACGACAAACATCGGGTTCACAATCATGAACCTGAACCAGCGGACGTTGAGCGACAAGGTCCGACTTGGTGAGGAGCCGAATAACAACACCATCCTTGGAATTGATGGGGCAACCAGTTTCAACCTCCCCTTCCTGACGAAGGCTATCGACGCGCTTCCACTACTCGATACGAGAGAGGCGTCGCAGCTCAAGGTCTCAGGTGAAGCCGCCTATATGATACCTGATCCCAACACGATGAAGAGCAGCATCCCAAGTGACGGCGGTGAGGGAGTTGCATACATCGATGACTTTGAGGGGGCTCGCCGCACTATTCCTCTCGGCACGAACTATACGCAGTGGACTCAAGGTGGCCCCCCGGCCGACACCGCGTGGGGTATTCGCGGGCTGGCGGACACGACGAAGATGTATTCCAAAGGGAAGATAGTCTGGTTTAATCTTCCACAGCCCGATACAAGGTTGACCGATGTGTTCCCAAACAAGAGGCCAGGGAGCGAGGTGAATAACCGCATTACTCTGTTTGATGTTCGTTATTTTCCCCAGAAGAGAGGCCAGTTCAATTACAGTCCGGACCTTAACTCGACCATGACCTCCACTCAGAACTGGGGATCAATCATGAAGCCCATTTCGGTGGCGGCCACCAACCTTGTGAATGAGAACATTAGTTTCATTGAGCTCTGGATGAAAGTTGAGCGGGCACCCTTAGACGCCAAAATGGTGATCGACCTTGGCGCGATCAGCGAAGACATCATCCCCAACCGACGACTGAACACGGAAGACCTTGTTCTTCCGGCAAGCACTATTAACGGTACCCTGCAAGAGGGGGAGGATGTGGGTCTGGACATGCTGCCGGATGTATCAGAGCCTGGTTACGATCCGGCGAATAATCCCGATCCGAGTGGGGACAACTACTCGTACAACAATGCCGACCTCAACGAGACTTTCGAACGGATCAACGGGACTGACAACAACAAGAACAGTCCCAGCGGACTGATCCCTGACACCGAGGACCTGAACTCCAACGGTATTGCCGATCCAACAAACCAATACATGCAGTACGAGCTCTCTCTCGACACCGATACCACAAGGAACCGCCGCATCGTGGGTGGGGGCAACGCGGGATGGTATCAATTCCGTATCCCGATCCGCGAATACACGCGCCTCATTGGCGGCACGGTTCCCAACTTCGAGAACGTAGAGTATATCCGCGTTTCATTTCTCAATGTCCCACAGACTGACACCATTGCCGTACGCATCGCGGATTTCAGCCTTGTCGGTAACCAATGGCAGGAGCTCCGGAAAGAGGACACGACGTTTGTCGTCAGCGTGGTGAGTGTGGAAGATAACCTGGACTATCGGAGTCCTCCGGGCGTCATTCGCGAGCGCGATAAGACACGACCGGATGAAGAGGTGCTGGCGAACGAGCAATCACTTTCACTGTTGCTCAAGGGAGTCCCCGAGGGGCAATCCCGGCATGCAGTGAAGTTCTACACCTATAAGCCGCTCGATTTGTTCAACTACCGTCGGATGAAGATGTTCGTTCACGGCGATGAGGCCTTCCGCGACCTCGCGGTAAAACCACAGATATTTTACCGCTTCGGGCTTGATTCGTTGAACTACTATGAGTATCGCGGCCCCATCTATCCGGGGTGGGATGAGCGGAACGAAGTGGATATTGATTTCCGTGAGCTGACCTCGATCAAGCAGTTGCGTGACTCGGTCAACCAGAGCGTTGGCAAGCTGGTAAGGCTTATCGACGGCGACAGTGTGGCGTACAGCGTGCGTGGAAACCCCTCGCTCACGCAAGTCCGCTATTTGGCTATTGGCGTCACGCATCGCTACCAGAACGGCCCAGGCGGGCCTGCTCCCCCGCTGACCGCCGAGGTATGGGTAAACGAACTTCGCCTGATTGAAGTGGACGACTCCAAAGGATGGGCCTATCGCTTTGACACGCAACTGAAGCTGGCCGATCTCGGATCCGTCTCGTTCAACTATTCGAGAGTGGATCCGAACTTCCATACACTCGAGCAACGCTTTGGCTCGCGGCAGACCGGAACCAACTGGGGAATCAGCACCTCCATGTCGCTTGAGAGGTTCTTTCCCAGCGATTGGGTCGGCACGTCGTTTCCAGTGTCCTACTCGCGTTCAGTGGGGAGGGTGGAGCCGAAGTATCTTCCCAATTCGGACGTTTTGGTGAGCGAGGCTGCTGAACAGGAGAGACAGAAGATGCTCACGCTCGGGTATTCGGAGGCAGTCGCTAATGCGGCTGCGGGCCGAATTATCCGTGATGCAGAATCCTATCGGGAAACGGATACCTACGCCGCTCCGAGCTTTCGCATCGGCTTTCCTTCCAACGACTGGTTCATTCGGGATACGTTTAACAAACTCACGCTCGGGTTCAACTATACGAAGTCGAGAGAACGAAACCCTGCGATCTCGAGCCGCGTCGCTTGGTCGTGGAATGCAAAGATATCGTACGCACTTAACCTTTCGCCGGATTACTACGTCCAGCCGTTCAAGAGCTTGTTCGATGGTCTCTGGTTTCTTGACGAGTACAAGAACTTGAAGATTTTTTACACTCCCACGAGTTTCACCTGGTCGTTCACGGCGGTTCGATCGCGCGACGTGTCCACCCAACGGACGGTGGGTGCCCAGCAACTGACGAGCCGCAACTTTACGGCGTCGCGTCAATTCGGGTTCGGGTGGAAGGCGACCGAAGGCGGGATTGCCAACCTGTCGGGGAACTACAACCTGAGCATCGAATCGAGCTTGCTGGATCTCGAGACGGACCGGAGCAAACAACAGCGTCCGTTCTCGAAGATTCTGGATGATATTTTCTTTGGCGACAAGTTTATCAACTTCGGAACAGACACACGCTACGCTCAGCAGAACCAGTTCACGAGCAGACCGAACATCCCCAACATCTTCAACATCAAGAAGTACGCGGACTTCTCGATGAGCTACGGAGTGGACTACAACTGGCAGAACACCCAGGCGGCTGGAGATATCGGGAAGTCGGCTGGATGGAGCAACAATATCAACTTCTCGATGAACTTCAAACTAAAGCAGTTGTTCGATCCGCTCTTTGACGACAAGCCAACGGCAGCCACGCCCGTGCCACGCGGAAGGCGGGGTGCTGCAGAGAATGAGGGGGAGGAAACTCCCGGAACGACGCAACCGGCATCCGACACCACAGGGACACCGCAATCTCCCGGTGGCCTGGAGAAGACGCTCGCTCAGCTCAAGACACTTGCACGTGCCCTTATCAAAGTTCCGTTCCTCGATTACGACAATATCAATATTACCTTCACTCAATCGAACAACGTGGGCAACAGTGGCGTGGTGGGGAGAACCGGGTTCGTCAATTTCTGGGGACGTGTGCCGTTCTTCCAGGAGGCGGACCCGAAGTATGGACCGTCGCGTCTGTACCAGCTCGGCCTCATCTCCGACCCGAACGGCAAGCTCACGAACTTCGGCACCCGATCATACTTCCCCTTCTTCGGTTGGGATGTGGAGCCTGGAATCAGAGCGGCGAGCATAGGTGGTCTGAGTGCAAACCTCTCCAATACCTTCCGACAATCCAATCGGGTGACATTAAAGACGAACCGCTCTCTCTGGGAGGGGGCGCGGCTGGACTTGACATGGAATACCGGCTGGCAGTTCAGCCGGACGCAAAACGTCACGACGGACTCCCTGGGCACGCCGAGATTACTGAACGCCTCCTCCACGGGAAGCGTGGACCGTTCATTCCTGACATTTCCGGATGTTCTATTCCTTGGAATGTTCAAGAGCAGCCTGAAGGATGTGAGCAAACGGTACAAAGAGCTAAAGGACAACCGTGACTCGACGGTAACAAATGACGAGAAGCTCGCGCAGGCATTTGAAGAAGGGTTCGAAGCGCTCCCGTTCCTCCGGAAAATCTTCGGACAGTATTTCCCGCGGGTGAACTGGACACTCCGCTGGGACGGACTGGAAAAGATCCCGATGTTTGCGGGCTTCGTCAGCCGGCTCTCCCTCGATCACAGCTATAACGCCAATTATACAAGATCGTTCGAGAATCGTCCTGGCGGCGGTGGCGAGCGGACGAACGGCCAGCGGGTGGCGTATGGTTTTGCGCCTCTGTTCGGTCTGAACTTTACATTCAAGGAACTCTTAAAGGGGAGCTTCGGCGCCAACCTCAGGTACAACACCAACACGTCATTCGATCTTGCGACGTCATCGCAGAAGATCGTCGAGACGCTTGCCCAGGAAATCTCTTTCACGGCGTCGTACAGCCGGAAGGGGTTTGAGATTCCACTCTTCGGGCTTGCATTGAACAACGATCTTGATGTCAGCGCGTCGTACTCACTTACCAAGAACTCCCGGAAAACATATGACGTTTCCAAGCTCGATGTTGCAGTCACGCCGACGCCGCTGGAAGGATCCACACGGACCGTCATCGAGCCTCGCATCAAGTACGTCCTGAGTCTACGCGTCACGGCATCGGTGTACTACCGCTACACCAAGATCGCACCAGACGAAGGCGGCTCACGAATTCCGGGAAGCACCATCAACGAAGCCGGCCTCGACATTCACATCTCAATTCAATAAGGGCGGTGGCGTTCTGTGCGAGTTCGTTGATTCTCAAGCGTCAAATCGTTATCATTTTTTTACCGAGCATTCTTAGGTGGTTCACTTTGCCGCGAGAGACTGCTACGATTGATCGGGAAGCCACCTTCAGTTCCTGGTTCACGTAAGTGACTGTGGCAAATTCTTCGGGGTAGCGCATGGATGATGGGAAGGGAAAAATACTCTGGGTGGACGACGAGATTGAACTGCTTCGTCCGCACATCCGGTTTCTGATCGACAAGGGATACTCTGTCGACACGGCAACCAATGGAGAGGATGCCGTGTCGATGGTTCGCCAGACTGGTTTCGATCTTGTGTTTCTCGATGAGATGATGGCGGGGATGGGAGGCCTCCGGACACTTGCCGAGATCAAGGATATGCGGCCGAACCTCCCCGTGATCATGATTACGAAGAACGAGGAAGAGTCGTTGATGGAGGAGGCCATCGGGGTGAAAATCAGCGACTACCTGATCAAGCCGGTCAATCCGAGTCAGGTGCTTCTGGCTTGCAAGAAGTTTCTGGAAGGAAAGAAGATCACAGGTGCCGCGGTCTCCAAGGATTATATCCAGGAGTTCAACGCGATCTCCGTCGCATTGATGAACGACCTGGACTACCGCCAATGGATCGACATTTACACGCGGCTTGTTGACTGGGCGCTCGAGCTGGATGTTCACCCGGAGCTGGGCCTGAAACAGACGCTCCTTGACCAAACCCGCGAGTGCAACCTCGCTTTCGGCAAGTATGTTGAACGCAGATACCGTGACTGGGTGGAACAGACTGACAACAGGCCCGCCCTGTCGCACGAAGTGGTCGACAGGTATCTGATTCCCGAATTCCAGACGGGCAAGTCCATCATCTTTTTTGTGATTGACTGTCTGCGGCTTGACCAATGGATGGCCATGGAGAGTCTGCTCCATGAATACTACACGATCACCAAAGACTTCTACTTTAGCATTCTCCCGACGGCAACTCCATATTCGCGGAACGCAATCTTCAGTGGCTCGTACCCGAGCGATGTGGAGATCCGGTTTCCCGAGCTCTGGGAAAAAAGCGAGGATGATGAGAACAGCAGAAACAGATATGAACGGCAGTTTTTGGACAAGCTGCTGGAACGCCGCAAGATCGTCCTCAAGCCCGAACCAAAGTATGTGAAGATCCTCGATGCTGAGTTCGGCAGGAGCGTGGAAAACAGCATCCATTCCTACACGCAATCGAAGTTGACCTCTATTGTGGTGAACTTTGTTGATATGCTTGCCCACGGGAGGTCGGACTCGACATTATTGAAGGAAATCGCCCCCGATGAGTCGGCGTATCGCTCTTTGACGAACTCCTGGTTCATGCACTCGTCTCTCTTCGGGATGCTGAAGACGCTTTCTCAGAACAGGAATGTGACGATCATCCTTACTACCGACCATGGCAGCGTTCGCTGCTTGCGCGGGTCCAAGGTTCTGGGGGACCGTGAAGCCTCCACCAACTTGCGGTACAAGTATGGACGTAACCTCAAGGCTGAGGATAAGGCGGCGATCTTTGTCAAGAACCCCCTCGAGTTCAAGCTCCCAAAGAGGGGCGTTGCCACCAATTATATCATCGCGAAGGAAGATTATTACTTCGTCTACCCTACGGACTACCACAAATACCTAAACCAGTATCGCGATAGTTTCCAGCATGGCGGCGTCTCGATGGAAGAGATGATACTTCCTGTCGTCAAGCTCGAGCCGAAGCGATGAGAGTGTTTGTCACGCATTCTCCCCAGGAGACGGTTGAGCTCGGGAAGGCATTTGCGGTGACTCTTTCCCCCGGCGACGTGGTCGGGCTGTCGGGGAACCTCGGCAGCGGTAAGACTCAATTTGTGGCGGGAGTATGCGATGGTCTCGGCGTTCAGCATCGTGCAGTCAGTCCAACGTTCACCCTGATCAACGAGTATGAGGGCCAGCGGGTGAAAGTAATCCATGTTGATCTCTACCGTATTGAGCGTCAGGTGGAGCTTGCAGAGCTGGGCGTGGAGGAATATTTCACGGATCAATGCATCTGCCTCATCGAATGGGCGGAAAAGGCGTTCACCATTCTCCCGACGCGGTATCGCATGGTGAAGATCAGATATGGAAGGACGGACACCGAACGGGAGATCGAGGTCGACGACGCGGCCCAGGTACGGGCATGACTGTCCTTGGCATAGAAACGGCGACCACAGTTTGTGCTGCAGCAATTGGGCGCAATGGCATCATTGTAGCTGAAGCAACGCTTGACGAAAAGTATGTTCATGCGGAAAAGCTCCTGACTCTTATCCAGGACGTCCTGCGACGGACAGAAGTTACCGTCAGCGCGCTTGACGGCATAGCGGTTTCCATTGGGCCGGGGTCGTTCACCGGTCTTCGTATCGGACTCAGCGTAGCCAAGGGTCTCGCGTATGCGACGGGAGTTCCACTGGTTGCGGTCCCGACACTTCAGGCATTGGCGCAGCGTGCTCTCGATGGGCGTGCCGTCGGGGAGAATGAGTGGTTGCTCGCTGCCCTCGATGCCCGGCGGGATGAGGTGTACAGTCAGTTGTTTTCTGTTGCTGACTCGCGTCTCATTCCTCTCCGCGATGTACAGAATATGACGGTGGAAGCACTTGGTGATGAGATTGGCGATCGCCCGGTTGTTGTCACAGGGGATGCCGCAAACAAGCTCGGTCGTCTGCTGGCCCGAAGGACGATGATGCGGCTTATTTCTCATGATCTGGCCCGATGCAGCGCCGCGTCCATTGTCCAAGTAGGGGAAAAACTGCTTGCCAGTGGAACGAAGGAAGATCCGGTAACGCTCGAGCCGCGATACATCAAGGAGTTTTTCTTCCACCCGCTCACTATCAAATAGGTATCTGCCATGGCGTGGTTCAAACGGTCGAAAGAGAACATCGCCGCCGAGACACAAAAGAAAGAGATCCCGGACGGGATGTGGGTGAAGTGCGATGAGTGCGGGGAGATCATCCATAAGAAGGAACTCGCCCAGAATCTGTACACCTGCACAAAGTGCACGAATCATTTCCGCATCGGGAGCAAGGAGTACATCGAGATTCTGTTCGATGAAGGATCGTTCAAGGAATACGACCGGAAGATGCGTTCTGCGGATCCCTTGAAGTTTGTCGATACCAAACGGTACCGCGACCGGATTCCGGAAGCGATAAAGAAGACTGGCCTGCATGACGCCGTGAGGTGGGGAACAGGCATGGTAAACAAGAAACCCCTTGTTCTTGCAGCGATGGATTTCGCCTTCATCGGCGGCAGCATGGGCTCGGTGGTGGGAGAGAAGATTGGTCGCGCCATTGACAAAGCCTGGAAGACCAAGACACCACTTTTGGTGATTTCGGCGAGCGGCGGTGCGCGGATGATGGAAGGGGCTCTGTCCTTGATGCAGATGGCGAAGACGAGCGCCAAGCTTGCGCGTCTTGCAAATGCGGGCATTCCGTTTATCTCCCTCATGACGGACCCGACCACCGGCGGCGTGACCGCAAGCTACGCCATGCTGGGCGACGTGAACATTGCCGAGCCGGGGGCACTCATCGGCTTTGCCGGCCCGCGCGTCATCAAGCAGACAATCGGCAAGGATCTGCCGGCGGGATTTCAGCGGTCGGAGTTTCTCCTGGAGCATGGTTTTGTCGATCTGGTACTCCATCGAAAAGAGTTGAAGAGCACGATTGGACAATTGTTGTCGTTGCTTGCTCCCTGAGCTCACACTTTCTCTTTGACATACACCATATGAATATCCATCTTCTTGGCGTTCCCATGGATCTCGGCTCTGGCCGGCGTGGCGTTGATATGGGACCGTCGGCCATCCGGATCGCCGGACTTGCTGATCGGCTGAAAGACCTCGGCAACAAAGTGGTGGATGAAGGTGACCTGGACATCAAGAACATGGAGGAACTTCGCGTCGGCGACATAAAAGCACGGTACCTCAAGGAGATTACGCGTGCATCGAAGCTGCTCAGCCAGAAGGTGGAAAGAATTGTCTCACGAAAGGGGTTCCCACTTGTCCTGGGGGGTGACCATTCGATCGCTGTGGGCACGATTTCAGGCATTGCCGCGTACTGCAAACGCAAGCGCAAGAAGCTCGGCGTCCTGTGGGTGGACGCGCATGGGGACATCAATACTCCTTCCACTTCCCCTTCGGGAAATATTCACGGCATGCCGCTGGCGGCCGTGCTTGGATTGGGTCCGCGCGATCTTGCGGATCTCGGGGGCCGGCAGCGCAAAGTGGATCCTGCCAACGTAGCGCTCGTCGGCATCAGGAGCCTCGACGACGGGGAAAAGCGTCATCTAAAACAAACCGGCGCACACGTCTTCACGATGCCGGATATTGACCGCCAGGGGATTCATCGCGTAATGAAGAAAGCTCTCTCGCGTGTCACAGATGGGACGGACTATATGCACGTGAGCCTCGACCTCGATGCAGTTGACCCAACAATAGCACCGGGGGTCGGAACACCGGTGAAAGGGGGTCTCGACTACCGGGAGGCGCATTTGATTATGGAACTGATTTCCGAGTCGCGAGCGATGACCTCGTTGGAGATTGTAGAGGTGAATCCGATTTTGGACGAGAACAACACGTCTGCAGAGTTCGCCGTGGAGCTGGTGCAGTCGGCGTTTGGAAAGAAAATCCTCTAAGCGCATGGCACAGGTCATCCGGGATGTTGCAGAAATGCAGGCGACCGCGGCGCAGATTCGCGCATCAGGTCAAAGAATCGGTGTCGTTCCGACGATGGGGTTCTTGCACGAAGGACATTTGAGTCTGATTCGGCTAGCCCGGCAACACAGCGATGTGGTAATTACCACGATCTTCGTCAACCCCGCCCAGTTTGGTCCGTCCGAAGACTTCAACCGCTATCCCCGGGACTTGGACAGAGACAAAGACCTTGCCTTCGATGCCGGAAGCAACTATGTCTTTGCCCCTGATACTGGGGCAATGTACCCGGATGGTTACACAACCTATGTCAACGTGGAACGAATGACAACCTCCCTGGAAGGGAAGTCTCGCCCGGGTCACTTCCGTGGCGTTGCAACGATCGTGGCCAAGCTTTTCAACATCACCAGGCCTCACTGTGCCGTCTTTGGCCAGAAAGACGCTCAACAAGTCATCGTCGTCAGGCAGATGGTGAGAGACCTCAACTTCGATATCGAGATTATTGTGGCGCCTACTGTCCGCGAACGAGACGGTCTGGCGATGAGCTCACGCAATAGCTATCTTACTCTTGCGCAGCGAAAAGAGGCGACGGTTCTCTACGGATCGCTTGCCATGGCAGAGGATGGCATCCGCTCTGGCGAGCGCGAGAGCAAACAGATTGTCCGGAAGATGACCGACTTGATTGCATCGTCGTCAGGCATCATCGACTACATTTCGGTTGCCGATGGAACAACATTGGATGAAGTAAAAGTCTGTGAACCCGGACGCCCCATCCTGATATCACTTGCGGTGCGCTTTGGTGCAACCCGATTGATCGACAACATTGCACTCACTGTTTGAACAGGCATGAATAGTAATCTTGCAGTAGTCATCATGGCGGCCGGCAAGGGGACGCGCATGAACAATCCTGATATGGCCAAGGTCATGTACCCGATCAATGGGAAGCCACTTGTCGAACATGTTGTGGATCTCGCTCTTCAATTGAAATCTAGCCGCACCGTCGTTATCGTAGGGTGGAAAAGAGAGTCCGTAATCGATTATCTTCGCACCACCGGGAAGCCGGCGGTATGTGTGGAGCAGGTCCCGCAATTGGGAACAGGACATGCGGTGATGCAAGCCGAGAAATCTCTGGCGGATTTCACGGGTGATGTTCTGGTATTGTCAGGTGATGTTCCATTGCTTTCGTTTGCCACGACGAGGTCTCTCATAGAACACCACCGGAAGGAGGGTGCGATTGCGACAGTGCTGACCGCCGTCCTGCCGGATGCGACCGGATATGGGCGTATGATCCGGAACCCTCATGGCGATGTCACAGGCATTGTAGAGCACAAGGACGCGACAGAAGAGCAAAGGCAGATTCGCGAGATCAATTCGGGGATTTATGTGTTCGACAAACTGCGCCTGTTTGAGGGATTGCAGCATATCACTCCCTCGAACCTGCAACAAGAGTACTATCTTACCGATGTGTTCGAATATTTCTGGAAAAACGACTTGAAGGTGTGCGCAATCGCAACACCTGATTCGCGTGAAATCCAGGGCATCAATACTCCGCAGCAGTTGGAAGACGCGCGCGAGGCGATGGCGGCGGGGCGAGTTGACAATCAGGATTGATTTCTGTATACTTCCCTTAGAAATTGTGAGTGGCAGAGAGGAGGCAGAGCATGCGTACGTTCGGAGTTCTCACCGCTGCAATCCTGGTGTTTACCGCGGTGGGGCGTGGACAGTTCAAAGCACAGGTGGAGCAGTCCAACCAAGTCTCATCCGGATTAATGTCCCCATCGGCTGGATCGCTCTTCCTCGGGTGGTTCGACCCGGAGAAATTCCACATGTCGCATTCGTTTGATCTCTCATATCAGACGGGTGGTGGGGAGGCCTTGTCGCTCGGGACATACACTAATCGTATGAGATACGATTTTGCTGAGAACCTCACGGCAGGAGCTGACCTCAGCCTGAGCTATTCACCGTACAACACTCTCCCGGCGCTCAGCGGAAAGAAAAACGATCTCAGCTCCATGTATCTGAGCCGGGCGCATCTCAGTTACCGGCCATGGGAAAACGTTCTGGTTCAGGTACAGTACAGGAACATTCCTTATGGCAGCTTCTACTATTCACCATACTATTACCCGTGGTATAGGGAGAACGGATTCTGATCGGCGAACGAAACACTGATCCATACAGCGTATACTCACCAGAAATTGTTTGCAGCCGGGTGTGTCTCTTCCGTGTGTCTGAGGGAGCAACTCGGTTTTTTGTTGCATCGGCACGATAGTACATGAACGCCAGCAAGAAATCGTCCACAGCGCGTGCGTCATTCTCGTCAAAAAAAGATCCCCGTAACATTGCTCTGAATGCCACCATCCTTGTTCTGATCCTCGTGGTGGGTTACCTTTCGTACTCACTTCTTGCCCGAAGCACGTTCTCTCCACCAGTTGACCCTGGAAAGGCCGGCGTCGTCCCAGGAGAAGTAATCCAGCTCGATGTGCTCAACGGGTGCGGGGCGTCCGGTGCCGCAACGTCGTTCACTGCGTATCTGCGCGCACGCGGCTTCGACGTTGTGGAGATTAAGAACTACAAGACCTTCGATGTAGAGGAGTCCATGGTCATCGATCGGGTCGGGAATCTGAAGAACGCAGAGAAGGTCGCGTATGCTTTGGGTGTGAAGAAGCAGAATATTGTCCAGCAGCTCAACCAGGATTACTACGTGGACGTTTCTGTTGTGATCGGGAAAGACCATAGTTCACTGAAACCATCGCAGTAGGGAGGAAATCCATTGACAGCACCGATGCTCGCCAAGAAGATCGCGGAACTGACGCTGAGCAAAAAGGGGCATGATGTGGCAATCATGGACCTGCGCAAGCTAACGTCAATGACGGACTACTTTGTGGTTTGTTCTGCGGACTCTGATGTTCAGGTCAGAGCGATAGCCGATGCTGTGATGGAAGGGCTCGAGAAAAAGGGGGCGGTTCCCTGGCACAAGGAACTCGGCAGTGCAAATTGGGTCTTGTTGGACTATGTCGATGTTGTGCTGCATGTGTTCCATAAGACTGCGCGGTCATTTTACAACCTGGAAAAATTGTGGGGAGATGCGGTGATCAAGCATTTGAAAGAAGACACAAAGCCGGCTGTCGCGGCATCCCGGCGGACATCCTCAAAAACAAAATCAGCTTCTGTAAGAAAAAAGGCTTCATGAAAGACTACCTCCGGGAGAAGGTTCGTGCCTCTCTCCAAGCGCTCGGCATCACGCAAGACCTTCCGATCATCTTTGAGAAACCCCGCCAGCCAGAGCACGGCGACCTGACCACCAATATCGCGATGATGCTTGCGAAACAGGTCGGCAGAAACCCGCGCCAGCTTGCAACGGATATCGTGCGCCATCTAGACGCCGACCCCGCCCTGCTGCACACCCCCGAAACTGCCGGACCGGGGTTTATCAATTTCAGATTCACCCGGACCTACTTTCATCGAGAGCTTGCTGCTCTTCTCAGCGCCTCCGACACCTTCGGACGAAGCAACGTTGGTGGGGGTAAGAAGACTCAGGTGGAATTTGTCAGTGCCAACCCGACCGGTCCGCTTACCGTTGGTCATGGTCGCAACGCAGTCTTCGGTGATACAATAGCCACGTTGCTTGAGTGGACCGGCCATGATGTCACGCGGGAGTATTACTTCAACAATGCCGGCCGTCAGATGCGCATGCTGGGGGACTCCGTCCGTCTGCGATATCTCGAGCTGCTCGGCGACCAGGTCACCTTCCCTGAAGACTATTACCAGGGTGAGTACATTCGTGAGATCGCGCAGCATCTGAAAGAACAACGCGGAGATGCGTTACGCAACGAGCCTGCTGAAGGTGCTTTCAAGGAGCAAGCCGAACAGGAGATCTTTGCCGACATTCGCCAGACATTGAAGCGATTGGGGATCGAGTTCCGGTCGTTCTTCAATGAGAACACCCTGTATGAGAGCGGACTGATCCGCGAAGTCATTGATGCGTTCAAGGCTCGAGACCTGGCCTATGAGAGCGAGGGTGCGTTGTGGCTCAAGGCCGCGATTATCGGGGGTGAGAAGGACAAAGTGATTGTGAAGAGTTCCGGAGAGCCGACGTACCGGCTCCCTGACATCGCATACCACATTGAGAAGTTCAGGCGGGGCTATGAGCTGATGGTGGATGTTTTCGGCTCGGACCACATTGCCACATATCCCGACGTGTTGGGAGGATTGAAAGCGCTCGGCTATGATATATCCCGAGTGAAAGTTCTCATCCATCAGTTTGTTACGATCCTGCAGAATGGCGAGGTGGTGAAGATGTCGACACGAAAGGCCAATTACATCACTCTTGACGAGCTCGTCGATGAAGTCGGCTCAGATGTCGTCCGGTATTTCTTCCTGATGCGGAGCATCGCCAGTCATCTGAACTTTGACCTCACGCTTGCCAAGCAACAGTCCGACGAGAACCCGGTTTATTACTTGCAGTATGCTCACGCACGAATCGCGAGCATTCTTCGGTATGCGGGGAAAGAGGGAGCACAAAGAAACAAAGACGTCCGATTTGAACTTCTCCAGGCGTCCGAAGAAATGGAACTCATCAGACTTCTCCTCACTTTTCCGGAGGTCGTAGAATCCTGTGCGTCAAGTTTCGAACCTCACCGGTTGGCGGAGTATCTTCATGCAGTGGCAGGTGCATTCCACAAGTTCTACCACCATCACCGTGTCGTTGGCGATGACGCAGATCTTACCCGCGCCCGCCTGGCACTCTGCGATGCCGTCAAAGCTGTCCTCAGGAACGGTTTGACCATATTTGGCATTACAGCGCCCGAACAAATGTAGGGGCCCTGTTCGTTGACTTTCGGGGACGAAATCCGTATCTTTTTTTAGAATTTGTAGTCTGCCTGAGTAATCACAAAGTGCTTGTCAAGGTACCCGAAAGGACTCTCGCTCGCCTCTTTCGCTACGACGTTCAAGTAACTGTTGCACATACCTCTCCCCCCGAATTCCGTTTTCGCAGATGAGATACCCCAGTCGCCTCATACCAGGCGGTCAAGGGATTTGATGGACACACACAGGGTCAAAGTCGTTTGAAGGCGTCAGAAATGTTCACCACCGGAAAGATTGATGGCGTTTTGGTCAGGAACCTGGTGAAGTATACCGATGAACGTGGATGGCTAACGGAGATTTTTCGCAGCGATGAGCTTGAGCAGGCATACTTCCCGGCGATGGGGTACATATCAATCACCCAGCCTGAGGTTGTCCGCGGCCCTCACGAACACGTCGATCAGGCGGACAACTTTTCCTTTCTCGGTCCATCGAACTTCAAGGTCTATCTCTGGGATAATAGAAAGAACTCATCCACCTACATGATGAGGGAGACTATCTACGCAGGCGAAGATGCACCCAAGTCGTTGATCATTCCGGCTGGAGTTGTGCATGCATACAGGAATGTTGGCGGTAAGCCTGGAATGGTGGTGAACTTCCCTAACAGACTCTTTGCCGGGAAAGGGAAGAAGGGAGCGGTGGATGAGATCCGCCATGAGGACGATCCGAACACGATTTACAGGGTGGACTGAGGATGAAGAACGTACTGATCACCGGTGGCGCCGGGTTTATCGGGAGCAATTTTGTGCGGTACTTCCTGGCGACGCATGAGGATGTGCGGGTTGTGAATTTTGACAAGCTCACCTATGCCGGAAACCTTGAGAGTCTCGAGGACGTGGTGACGAATCCACGGTACACATTCATTAAGGGGGACATTTGTGATCGCACCGAGGTGGAGACCGCCTTTACGAAATTCGATATCGACACCGTTATCCATTTTGCGGCCGAATCTCATGTCGATCGAAGCATTCTTGGCTCTGCTGTTTTTGTCCAAACCAACGTTGTAGGCACGCACACACTCCTCGACGTGGCAAAGGACCGTGGGGTGGACCGGTTCATCCATGTTTCCACCGACGAAGTGTACGGCTCACTCGGTGATGCGGGGAAGTTCACCGAGACAACGCCCCTCCATCCCAACAGTCCGTACGCCGCAAGCAAGGCCAGCTCCGACCTTCTCGCGCTTTCCTACCAGCATACGCACGGCCTGCCCGTGATTGTGACACGCTGCTCGAACAATTATGGCCCATACCAGTTTCCTGAAAAGCTCATCCCCCTCATGATCGTAAACGCATTTGTTGACAAACCGCTGCCAGTCTATGGAGACGGCTTGAATGTGCGAGATTGGTTGTACGTGGAGGATCACTGTTCCGCAATTGACATGGTGCTCGCAAAGGGGAAGGTCGGTGAAGTGTACAATATTGGCGGGAACAACGAGTGGAAAAACATCGACATCGTGAAATTGATTCTGCAGCATCTTGGTAAGCCACAGAGTTTGATCAATTTCGTCAAGGATAGACCAGGTCATGACCGTCGATATGCCATGGACGCAACGAAAATGAAAAACGAGCTCGGCTGGCAGCCTTCCCATACATTCGAGAATGGGATCAAAGAAACGATAGAATGGTACAGACAGAAAGAGTCCTGGTGGAAACGTGTGATGACCGGCGAGTATCTTGAATACTACAAGACTCAATATCATGAAGACTGA
>DASRUE010000256.1:0-12393 GCA_035687895.1 Bacteroidota bacterium
TTGCTCTTTCTCCTGTCGCAACCAAGGTGACGAACAGTGGTATTGGGGACATCGACTTGCTGCTGCGCTACACCTGGTTTGTTGTGGACGGCCAGGCATTCTCCAGTGAGGTGCTCTTCGCCCTTCCAATTGGAGATGACAGCGACCCGAACGGCCTCTGGATCGGCGACGGAGAATTCAACACCGCGTTCCGGCTCTCAGTTGGGAAGTCGTTTCATCCGGAGCCTTATTTCATTACTGCCGACGTTGCGTACAACATTCGCGGGAAAGACTTCTCAGATGAAGTACTCTACAACATTGAGTTCGGCTATGGCTTCCTGGAGAACCGTCTCCTTCTGATTCTCCTCCTCTCCGGGAAGGAATCGGCATCAACGGTTCTTTCGCGCAACGTTACCGCCGCGGCGCTCGGGTTTTCCACAAACAATCAGGAGTACACCGCCATTATTCCGAAGGTTCTGTATAAACTGAACGAGCAATTCGGTATCTCTGCCTCGTTTGCAACCGCGACTCATGGCCGCAATATTGCGGGTGGATTTGTGGTTGCGGGAGGCGTCTTTTATGCGTTCTAGAAGGATCGTTGGTGCGATGTTGTTTTTGTTTGTTTGGCCAATTGTAATCAGTGCTCAAGTGAACCATGCACTGCTCACGCAGGTATTGAGCGAACATGTCTCCCGCGGTGCAGTAGACTATCCTGCGATCAAGGCAGATCAACGTTTCGCACAATATCTTGCCATGTTGCAGAAGTCGGATCCCTCCACCATCAAGGAAAAGCATGATCGACTGGCGTTCTGGATCAACGTGTACAACGCTTTCACGATCAAGCTGGTCAACGATCATTATCCGGTGAAGACCATTCGAGACATCACACGTGGCGATACCGGACCCTGGGACATCCGCTGGATTGAAATTGGAGGAGCATTATATAGTTTGAACCACGTCGAGCATGAGATCATCAGGAAGGAATTTGATGAACCACGCATCCATTTTGCTCTGGTGTGTGCGGCTGTAAGCTGTCCGCCGCTCCGCACGGAAGCGTACATCGGTGACCGACTCGATGCGCAGCTCGAGGACAACGCAAGGATGTTTCTCGATGATGCAACAAAGAACAGATACGACCAGGATTCGCAAACCCTTTTTCTTTCCGAACTATTCAGTTGGTACGGTGATGATTTTGTGAAGAAGCATGGTTCCGCGGTGGCGTATGTGCTTCGTGTTCTGGGGCTGGATGGTGCAACGCCGAAAGCCATCAAGTATCTTCCTTACGACTGGAGTCTCAACAGACAATGACTTTCTTCCGTCCCGTTTTGCAATCACGTTGTCTCCGCGGCAGATGCTAACAGGTAAGGAACGACAGCATCACGCCAATAGCACCCCGACCTTTCGTGCATAAGGTCGCAGTAATTATTCCAGCGTTCAATGAAGAGCCTTCGATCGCAAGTGTTGTGGAGGCGATTCCGCGCCTATGTGTTGATGAAGTGGTAGTGGTGAACAATGGCTCAACCGATAGGACGGCCGATGTTGCGAGGGCCGCAGGCGCCGTGGTACTGACTGAACCTCGCAAAGGATATGGGTACGCATGCCTTCGTGGGATCGATCACGCAGTTGGTGTGGTGGGGGCCGGGGTGATTGTCTTTCTCGATGGCGACTTCAGCGATTACCCGGAGGACCTTCCCGATGTACTTCGTCCAATCCAGGATGAGGGATACGATCTGGTGATCGGCTCACGGATGATTGGCGTGCGGGAGAAAGGAGCGATGCTGCCGCAGGCGATCTTTGGAAATTGGCTGGCGGGGGTGTTGATCCGTCTGTTCTGGGGATACCGGTTTACAGACCTCGGACCGTTCCGTGCCGTCCGGGTTGATGCATTGCAACGGATGAAGATGAGCGACCCGACGTACGGGTGGACCGTGGAAATGCAAATCAAGGCGGCCAAACTGAAACTCAAATGCATCGAAGTCCCGGTTCGATACAGAAAGCGCATCGGGTCATCCAAAGTAACGGGCACCTTTTCCGGCACCGTTAAAGCGTCGGCGAAGATTCTCTTCACGATATTCAAGTATATCGTTGTGAAAGTGTGAGATGACTCCAATTCGTATGGCGGTCATTGGTGTGTTGATGGAGATCTGCTATCTCTCGTTCTACATAGTGAAGAGTAGTCCAGGTGAGGTACTTCTTTTCCTTGTTGTCGGTCTCCTCACGTTCGGGCTCTGCGCTTATGCTGTGTACCTTCTTCGCGCGTCCGGGAGGCTGATCACCAGCGGCAACCAGCTACTTATGATGATCATCGGTTTCGCGGTTCTCTTTCGTCTCACGCTTGTTCCTCACATTCCTGTTGCCTCAGACGATGTTTATCGGTATGTGTGGGATGGAAAAGTCGCCGCCACCGGGGTCAACCCATTTGCATTTGCACCAAGTGATGCCCGGCTGTCCCATCTCCATACCGCCGACCTTCCGGCGAAGATTAGTTTTCCGGACATGCGGACGATCTATCCGCCGCTGGCACAGGTATTCTTTCTGGCGTCGCATCAGATGTTCGGGGACTCCGTCTCAGGGATGAAATTGCTTCTTGTTCTCATCGATATCGTCTCGCTTTTGGTGCTCATTCCCCTCCTCAGGCGTCTGGGACTTCTCCCTGAAATGGTGTTGGTATATGCCTGGTCACCGTTGTCGGTGATGTACTTCGCCCTCGATGGCCACATCGATGCTCTTGGAATCTTGTTTCTTGTCCTTTGCATTTTCCTTGCCAGCACAAGCAGACACATTGCAGCGGCCGTTACCCTTGGTCTGGCAGGGTTGGCCAAGGTGTATCCATTGCTTGTTGCGCCGTTTCTGATGAAAGGTGGAGAAGGGCAAAGGAGACTCTGGGCTCCGGCAATTCCCGTGCTGATGTTCGTGTTCGGGTGTTGGCTCTATCTGGAACCGACCGGCGGCCTGTACGAATCGTTGTTTGTGTTCAGTCGTCAATGGTCGTTCAATGGTTCGGTCTTTGAGATTCTCTACCTGGTCGTTGGTTCCAACGCAATTGCACATCTGATAAGTGGCATCCTGCTCCTCTTTTGGTTGGGATGGGTTCTTATGATCAAGCGACCGTTCATTGAGAAAACATTTCTCGCGTTCCTGGGATTTGTCATTGTTGCTCCCGTTGTCCATCCCTGGTATCTCTGCTGGCTGACCGCCCTTCTTGTCGTTCGGTGGTCGCTGCCGGTGTTTGTTCTGCTGGGCCTCTCATTCATCAGCAATCTTGTCGTCTACCAGTACAGGATGACTGGTGTGTGGGAAGATCAGCCGCTTGTTCTTCTCGCGGAGTATCTTCCTTTTTATGTTATGCTGGTGCGTGAGATTGTCCGGGGGACATTCAGTTCGTCACAGGGACGGTTGTCCATTCCATGACCATGGACCACCGGGCGCTGATCATGTTTGCAAAGCTACCTCGTGCAGGCGAGGTAAAAACGCGCTTGGGTCGTGCTGTGGGTATGGACCGTGCGGCAGATATTTACAAGGAGCTTGCAGAACATGCGTTTGGCATCGCTGATGAGCTTGCAAGCAGCGGGACAAAAGTCTATCTTTTCTACGACCCAATTGCAACCGGACAGGACATACGTTCCTGGATAAAACGTCGGTTCTCGTATGTTCCTCAACAGGGTCGCAGCCTCGGTGATAGGATGCAACATGCATTTGCAGTAACGGTTGGCGATGGGGCCCAGCAGACAGTGATCATCGGTACAGACGTTCCGGAACTTCAGGCTTCAATGGTCAACAACGCATTCAATCGACTTGCCAACCACGACATCGTCGTTGGCCCTTCGTTGGATGGAGGCTACTTTCTGCTCGGGATGACAGCCCCTATCAAGGATGTGTTCAACGGAGTCGAATGGAGCACCGACCAGGTGTTCGATGGTACCATGGCAAGGATCAGGCAGCTCGATCTTTCCTGCTCGGTACTGCCTGCCCTTGCCGACATCGATACGGAGCAAGACTTGAGGGAATATGAAACTCGAATCCGTCTTAAGAAGTAAAGCTCATCTTCTCAGTTCTCGGATACTCATATTGACCCGCAGAGCCCATCCACGCATGCTTTCAATCAAACATATGGAGGAACTGAATGTCGTCGTATTATGAATCCAAAGATCTTGCCAAGTTCAGCGACATCGGGAAGAACCGGAAACCGTTGTGGGACAAGTTTCTCAGTTGGTACACGGAAGCAACAGCAACTGAAGGAGCCTTGACGAAACGGGAGAAGTCCCTGATCGGGCTCGCCGTCGCACACACGGTGCAGTGTCCGTACTGCATCGATGCATACACCAATCAGTGCCTCGAAACCGGCGCCAATCTGGACCAGATGACGGAAGCGTTGCATGTCACAGCCGCTGTTCGCGGCGGTGCGTCGCTGGCGCATGGCGTGCAATGCAGAAACATTGTGGAAAAGCTGACAATGTGATTGGTACCTTGAGCCCCTACCGGAGACATGTAAATGGAATTTGAAAAGACCCTCGCGGACAGGAACCTGCAGCTCACACCACTGCAAGTTGAGACACTCCAGGTGAATGTCGGGAAGCTCTGCAACCAGGCCTGCAAGCATTGCCATGTGGACGCCGGTCCGAAGCGAACCGAGATGATGACCCGGCAGGCGGTCGAACGTTGCCTGGAAATCTTTGCCGCCCACCCGCAGATCAAGAATCTCGACATCACCGGTGGTGCACCTGAACTGAACGACCACTTTGATTTCTTCGTTGTCGAGGCAAAGAAGCTCGGCAGGCATGTGTTGGTCCGCCACAACCTGACCGTTACTCTCGACCCACATCCCGTCAGCGGAAGGAGCATGCGATACCTTCCCGATTTTTTCAAAGAACACATGGTGGAAGTGATCTCATCACTCCCGTACTTCCAGGAACAGGAGACGGATGCACAGCGCGGGCATGGCGTGTTCGAGAAAAGCATCGCAGCCCTCCGGAGGTTGAACGAGATTGGATATGGGATGGAAGGGAGCGGGTTGGTGCTGAACCTCGTCTACAACCCGGTGGGAGCGTATCTCCCGCCGGAGCAACCAGCAATCGAAGCACAGTTCAAGGACGAGCTCGCGAAGAGGCACGGGCTTGTGTTCAACGGTCTGTATGTCATTACCAACATGCCGATCAACCGTTTCAAGCACTTCCTGGAACGGGCGGAGATATACGACGACTACATGGCCAAGCTTGTCAACGCGTTCAATCCTGTGGCGGCGGAGAGGGTCATGTGCCGCTCATTGATCAGTGTCGGATACGACGGCACGCTCTACGATTGCGACTTCAACCAGATGCTGGAATGGAGAGTGAATCACGGAATGCCGAATACCATCTGGAACTTCGACCTCGAGAAGCTCCGCTCACGCAAGATCGTCTTCGGCGACCATTGCTACGGTTGCACGGCCGGGGCGGGGAGTAGCTGTGGTGGAGCTGTCGTGAAGTAAGCTGATCGTCTCCATCGAGTCAAGTCAGACTGATTCTGGATTGAAGGAGTGAACCCAATGACAATATCAAACATGAGATTTCGTTTTCTTGTAGCGCTGGTAGCTATCCCGCTGCAATCTTCGTTTGCTCAGACCTTTCAAGATTTTCTTGGTCGGGTTGCTGCCGCTCCTGACTCTGCACGAACTGTGCTTGTTGACAGCTTCATGAATGCCGTGGGCAGTCTCCCGCTCATTGAGAGCGATACGGTCGCCCACTTTATTTATCGAGGGAGCGTGAGCAGCGTAACCGTCCCGGGTGACGCCAATGAATGGAACACCAGCGCGTTCCCCATGGTGAGGCTTTCAACAACCGACCTGTGGTACCATACGCGCTCGTTTGAATCCAGCGCAAGGCTGGACTATAAGTTTGTACTGAACGGCTCCGTCTGGATTCTTGATCCGCGCAATCCACACACGGTAAGCGGCGGATTTGGACCGAATTCGGAATTGCGCATGCCGGCGTACATGCCGGCGCCTGAGATCCAGTTCTACCCCGGCATACCTCATGGCCAACTCTGGGACACCACGTTTTTCAGTGTAAACCTTGGGAATTCCCGAACGGTCAGGATCTACACTCCTCCGGGCTACCAGACATCCACAGATAGCTTTCCCGTTGTTCTGTTCCACGACGGGTTGGAATATGTGACGCTCGCACAGGCAAACAACTGCATTGACTATCTGGTCTCACAAAACAGAATACTTCCCCTCATTGCCGTTTTCGTACCACCGGTCAATCGAACCGCCGAATATGCCGGGAATCAGATGAACCAGTTTTCTGCGTTTATCGTGGATGAACTCATGTCGTACGTTGCCGCCCGTTTCAGAACCAGGCGCGACCCGGCAGGCCGCGCCGTTTTGGGTGCATCCAACGGCGGGAACATTTCCTTGTGGCTCGGGCTCAACTATCCATCTGTATTCGGAAACGTCGCTGCACAATCAAGCAATATCATTGGGGCGATCTCGTCAGGTTTCCAGAATAGTCCTCGACTCGACCTGAAGCTCTACCTCGATCTCGGCACATACGACATCGCAGCGCTCATTCCGCTGGTGCGCAATTTCATCCCCATCTTGCAGTCAAGAGGGTATGTCTATCGTTACGATGAATTTTATGAGGGTCACAGCTGGGGCAACTGGCGCGCGCATGTTGATAATGCGTTAGAGATGTTCTTCCCGGCTACACCAAGCGCAGTCGGAGATGCAGAGAATCAACTGAGCGGGTTTCGTTTGTATCAAAACTATCCCAACCCATTCAACCCCTCTACTACGATTAACTTTTCCGTACTAGCCACTTCTTGTGTTTCCATCCAGGTCTATGATGTGCTGGGGCAAACAGTTGCTACGCTTTATGGTAAGATTGCGGAAGGCGGTAGCAGCTACTCGGTGCTTTTCGATGGAAGAAACTTTCAGGGGAGTCAATTATCAAGTGGTGTATATTTCTACAGGCTCATTGCGTCACCCGGGACAAGTGAAATGAAACAAATGTTGCTCATGCGATAGCTGTGGTCCTGCACTCATAGGTATTACGAGGTACAAATCAGTGCCTTGAATTCACGTGTTTTCTTGACAATCATCTGTGGAATCCTGTATATTCATACAGGCTTTCACGGTTGACGTAGTCCATTCCTGAAAAACCGCGCCAGCTTCTCGCTTCACAAATTTCTTTTCCCTAAGACTCATGAGGAGAACTAATATGAAGCGGCTTTCTACTGTTGTATTCTTGCTGAGCGCAGTCTTTGTTCTTTCCGCTCAATCAATCTTCGCTCAACTCAGCGGCACGAAAAATATCCCCAGCGATTACCCCACTATCCCCGACCTTAACACAAAAGATGTGGGTGCTGTGAACGCCAATGTCGTAGCAAATGATCACGCGACGGCTCTCGAAAAAGATTCTCCGATGAAATTGGAGCAAGCCTCTGCTACCGTCCCGGTTGAATCCCAAGACGCTATGATCATGGCGAAAGGCGGACAGACCACGACGCCCATGACTAAGGCGAAAGGCGAACAGACCGAGACGCCGGTGACTAAGGGCGAGCAGCACAGCCCTGAGCAGCCGGATGCTGACCGGCCAAATTCTGTTGAAGTTGCCAGTAACTACGTTTTCAGTACGGCGACTAATGCCTCGCTCACGGATATGAGCACCGGCACGACGCAACTTGTCGCCGCTAATTCGGACGATGTAGCGTCTGCAGTCAACAATATCGGATTCGATTTCTATTTTCAGGGAGCGAGATTTTCGCAATTCTCCGCCAACTCGAACGGCTTGATCCGGCTGGGCGGAACGGCAGTGCAGGGGGCTGCTCCATTCAAGCCACTGGCGCAAGCTGGCCTATCATTGATTACTCCCTATGGCGCGGATCTGCGCACACACACGACCGGCAAAGTGCACTTCAAAGTCATCGGCTCGGCTCCGAGTCGGATGCTCGTCGTCGAGTGGTTGAACATGCAGTCAAACTTCAACTCCGGCGGCACTGTCGACCTGAACTTTCAGGCACGGCTGTCCGAGACGACGGGCGTGATCGCGTTCGTCTACGGCAGCATGACCATGAGCACCCTCGGCGCGGCCGACGCCAACTCGAGAGATCCAAATATTGGTTTCTCTTCAAGCAACACTGCCGGCACCGTCGGCTCGATTGCTGCGCCGCAGAGTGGAGTCCCCGCACCCAGCTACGACGGCTCCTCGGCCACCGCGACCGCGAATCTCTACACGGCTGGAGCGATCACCGTGCTTACTTCGGCGAGCCAGGGCTCGCGACGGATTTTCACGCTGACTCCGCCAACACCTACAGCGCCCACTACCCTTTCATTCACCACCATCACAGCAACCGGAATGACGCTGAACTGGGGGGATTCACCGGACGAAACCCTTTACGGGATCTATCGTTCGACCGACGGCGTCAACTACGTGTTTGACGGGACGGCCGCACAGAATGCGACTTCCTACGCTGCAACTTTACTAGTACCAGGCACAACATATTTCTGGCAGGTGTTTGCCGTTTCCGAAGGCGCCTTGAGCACCGCATTATCAGGGAGTCAGGCAACTGTTCCCCCTGGAAACATTACTTCCGCGGCAAGCGGCAACTGGGATGCCCCGGCCACGTGGGGGGGCAGCGTTCCCACCGCGATTGACAACGTAACGATCGCCAACGGACACACGGTAACTATTAATTCAAGCAATGCCTTGAATCTTACGGTGCAGAGTGGCGGCATTCTTCAGTTTGAAGCAACAACGGCAAGGACCTTGAACGTGGGCCAGGCAGTAACGATCGACGCTGGCGGAACGTTTCAATCCAACTCCACCGGGACGCAGACGGGACACGTTCTCTCTGTGGGGACAAATTTGACCAACAACGGGACGCTCGACTTTAGTACCAATGCCAATACAGCCGGAGCGGGGATCACTTTCATCGGCGGGGCCAACAACACTTTCAGTGGTACGGGCGCAACGACTGATATCAGGGGCATCACCCTCAACAAGGGCACGTCCAATGCCAACATCCTGGAAATCACCACTTCGAATCTGACGGTGCGAGGCGTGAATACAGACGCCGCCGGATTCCTGACGCTGACCAACGGCACTTTGAAGATCTCCAGCACGTTCACGATGACGAATCGTGTATTTACAAGTGCGACTTATGTCATCCCGGCAACCGGCGGTATCTGGCTCAACAATCCGAACTTTACCGTCGTCGGACAAGCGGGCGGCACGACGACCTCGAACAACGGCCTGTTTAGAGTTTCGCAGGGCATCTACAATATCGGCGTCGGCGTAGCCGATGGAATGGGCGGCGGTGCTGGCGCGGTATTCAATATTGATGGCGGTACTGTCAATGCTTCCGGACGAATTGATCCGCAAAGCGCGGTCAGCTACACGCAGTCTGCCGGCACAGTCAATGTTGGTATCGTCGGCAACACCCGCAGCAACTTCGGCTCGTTCGAGTTGTTTAGCTCTTCCTCATCATTCACCATGAGCGGCGGCGCTATCAATCTTGTTAATGCCACCGTAGCCGCAACACCGGTTGATTACCGTGTTCTCAGCGGCACGGTTAACTTCTCCGGCGGAACTCTGAATGTTGGCACGGCGGCGACTGCGACCAACTTCAATTTCAGAATCTCAGGCAGCCCACCCAATCTGATCATTGACAACACGACCAACAACAAGACAGCCACCTTTATCGCGCAGACCTTGATCCGCGGAACAGTCCTCGTCAATACAGGCACGACCTACAGCTTGAACGGCTTCCTCGTGTCGACGTCAGGCGCGACATTTACCAACAACGGAACTGTCACGGGCACGACTGCCGGCAGCCGAATGTACTGGGGTGGCACCGTGGCTCAAACCTACACGGGAACTGGAACGGTCACTCCTGTGCTGGTCAGTTTTGATGTCGACAATCCGCTTGGCGTAACGATTGATCCGGCAGTTACTAACATCGTAACGAGG
Organism: Bacteroidota bacterium; assembly: GCA_035687895.1. Classification (GTDB taxonomy): domain Bacteria; phylum Bacteroidota; class Ignavibacteria; order UBA10030; family UBA6906; genus JAERML01. Next base: position 9,927 of record DASRUE010000256.1, read on the forward strand.
CGCATCATTCTGTTCAGTGGCGGCGTGACCAATACCAACAAGCTCACGCTCGGCAATGCGGATGCGACTGTCAGCGTGATTCAGATTGGTAACACGACCACGCCAACGGCGGCTGGAACCTTCGACGTGCCGCCGATCTTCAATCTCGGCACGGGCGGACAGACTATCTCTTACCTGAGAACGACTACTGCGCGCACGACCGGGCCGGAAGTCAATCCGACTCGCACATTCGTTGCCATGACGTATGACGACGACGATGCAACCCACGCTCTGACGATTGTGGGCGGCGACCTGACAGTCGGGACCACGTTGACTCTCACCAACGGTAACATCAACACCGCAGCTAACACCTTGACTGTCGGAACGAGCGTAACAACGCTCGGCTCGGTGGTTCGAACGAACGGAAGAGTGGTTGGAAACCTGAAGCGATGGATTGCCGTAACATCAACCACCGTCCTCTTCTCCATTGGTACTGCAACGAATTATCGTCCGGCCAACATCACCTACACCGCCGCTCCTTCAGCAGGCGGAACGCTGTTGGGGTTCTTTACCGCTTCCAACCCCGGCACGAATGGTCTGCCGTTGAATGACGGGGGAACAAGCATCATCAACGCGGGTGGCGATGGATTCTGGACGCTCACTGCCGGCGATGGACTCACCGGCGGAACATATACGTTGAACTTGACAGCAGATGCATTTGGCAACGTCTCCGATTTCACAACGTTGCGTATCTTGAAGCGTGTTGATGCTGTCAGCGCCTGGACACTGGATGGAACGCACGTAACAGGAACAGGAACAAATGCGACGCCCGTTGTCAACAGAAGCGGTATGAGTGGTTTCTCACAGTTCGGCATTGGCGGAGCGTCCGATAACCCTCTTCCCATTCAGCTTGCGTACTTAAATGCTATTCTGAACAACAATGGCCTGGTGAACGTACGGTGGGGAACGGTTTCAGAAATCAACAACTACGGCTTTGAAGTGCAGAAATCTCAGAGTATCACCGAGAATTTTGCAACGATCCCGAATAGCTTTGTGGCCGGCCACGGTACCACGAACGAGCCTCAGCAATACGCATTTGTCGACAACACAACGCAGAGTGGCAGCTGGTACTATCGCCTGAAGCAAATTGATCTGGACGGCACTGTGAATTACACAGAACCTGTCCATGTTGATGTTCTGACGGGTGTTCCGGAACCGGCGCCCAGAGAATTCGCTTTGAAGCAAAACTACCCAAACCCCTTTAATCCAGAAACAATCGTCAAGTTCTCTGTAGAAAATACTGCACGTGCGACTCTTGAGGTTTACAACGTTCTTGGGCAGAAAGTGGCGACACTTTTTGACGGGATTGCTGAAGCGGGTCAGTACTATAAAATCCGCCTAAACGGAACAAGCCTCGCAAGCGGCATGTACATCTATCGCCTGCAAAGCGGGACCCGCACGGATGTTAAGAAAATGATACTAATGAAGTAGTGCCAAATGGCACTATTGTAAGTAGACGGATCCTCTTCGAATAATGAGAAAGGCGCTCGCAGTTTTTGCGGCGCCTTTTCGTTTCTCCTGTTCTTAGGAAGATTTGTATGACTGCCCTCTCGGGGGTTGCTTACCGATCAACGCCTTATACCCGGCAACATCTAACGACCCCGAAACCTCGGAAGCATTCGAGAGTTTTATCCTCACCATCCATCCGACGTTGTGAGGATCTTTGTTTACCCGTCTCGGGAGTTTTCTCAAGTTCCTTGTTGATCTCTGCAACTGAACCCGAAACGGGTGCATACAAATCTGATACAGCTTTCACAGCCTCAATCGTGCCGAACGAATCGTGCTGCATCAAAACCATCCCAACCCGTTCAACCCGGCAACGAGTATTCACTTCTCCGTTGCATCGTATGAATATGTTCATCTTGAGATTTATGATATTCTCGGACGAAAGCTGCCAGCGTGTCGAATCTTGTGCATTGCTTGTCATCTGACAGACATAAACGGCAGCCACACAAAAAAGCAACGAATGACCGTGACGGCGGATGATTTGCTTGTAGGTCTCACTGGGTGTACCCGATTCTGTGCTCGCGTAGCCCGACTATTGTTCCGCATGTATCTTCTGCTCTAACGTCCATACGCGTTGAAACAAGGTAGGGGTCGGTGTTGACTTCAGCAATACCGCCATAGCGGTATTCTTTATCTTTGAGTTGAAACTTCGTATCTTCCTCCGGTTATTTCATGACTCTTTGATCCCAACGCTCGATGACAGTTCCCGTTCCAACCGAGGCAGAACTCCAATTCTACTATTTCGGTTTCTACCGCGCGCTCAAACGATACCGGACCGTAACACTCATCGGCTGGTCCGTTGTGCTGACCGGGTGTGCCAGCGTGCCGCTGGGATGGAACATCGGGCGCCCGGGCGGTCTGATCGAGCTTACCCTCTCAGGATTCACCATTCTCGCCGGTCTCGCGTTGGTTTGGCAAAGCG
>DASRUE010000257.1:0-2957 GCA_035687895.1 Bacteroidota bacterium
CTCAGTGCTTCGTGAATACCGTTTTCACCGCCCCGCGCAAACTCGACCAGCGTTGTCCTGGTGTCGTGGTAGTTCGGGTTCCGTGCAATCTTTTTCCTGTACTCCAGATTGATCCGCTCGATGTACAGGTTCCAGATGAAGGGCTCTTTGAACCAGTATTTCTCGTCCGTCCAGATGCGGGGCTTGCCGTGACGTGTGAGAATATCGTCGATTTCGAACGTCTCCCACACGTACACAAAGTCGTCGAGCTCTTCGAACTCTGCAATATGAAATCGTTGCAGGCGCTCGCGGGGATCAGCTTTCTTCAGGAAGTCGATTACTTCCGACTTTCCTGCAGCCGGACGTCCGGTGATGATAAGGATGGGGAAATTGTCGGCACCCATTGGGGGACCATCTCCTTCGTGATGATTCCTAATGCACTTCTTTAATCCGGTGTTCCACCGGTGAGTAGACTGTCTTCGCTTTTCGTGCAGCATTCTCAGCAACTTCGAACACGGTCTTCTGCAAAAAGACCGGACGGTCAATCTCCATGCCAATGTACCCCTTCGCCTGTCCCGCGAAGAAATCGCTTGTGGCGCATGTGTACCTCTGGTTGTCATCCACAGGCTTCCCATTGACCTCCAACCGCACGATCTCGACCTCTTTCTTTGCAGCTCGTCTCCAACCGCACGTCACACCTGTTAACTGGATGGCCGGTTTCTTCGTGAGATAGTACTTCATGATGGAGCGAAGTTGTTCCCCGCTGAGTTGGAATGTCACAAGGACATTTCTGAAGGGAAGAACTTCGTACAGGTCCCGTTTGGTCAACGGACCGGCCGAGACGTCCTTGCGGAGTCCATGGGTGTTCGTGAGGCCGATCTCTGCTCCTGCCGCTTCCGCCATGGCTCCTGCAACAAAGTTGCCCACGTTTGTCTCGCCGTTTCCTCGCTTCCAGTCCTCTTTCAGCGTAGCGATGACTTCTGCGTACTCCTTGTCGATGTCCGTTTTCAAGGAATCGATAAACGGGCTCAGCCGTGTGGTTCGTCCATCATGTGCCCACAACTGTAGAAGCCTCCCGTCATACTCCAGCACTTTGTCGTTCTCCACCGTCAGGCTGAGCACGCCGAGGTTCTCGCAATTCGAGCCGGCCTGCACAATGACGACATCATTCACGAGCTTGGGTTTCTGCAGTCGAGTGTGCGAGTGCCCCCCAACGATGACGTCCAGTCCGGACACATTAGCCGCCAGATCGGAATCTTCTTCAACACCCTGGTGAGTGATGGCAATAATGAGATCCGTTTTGGGCTCAAGCTCGCTGATGAGTCTCTGGGCAGTTTCTATGGGAGAGAGCACCTTGAGCCCGACTATATTGTTCTGGTTGACCATTCCAGCAAGATTCTGGAGCATCAAACCGAAGACGCCAATCTTGAGCCCGCCGCGCTCGATGATCGTGTAGTCACGATTGCCGAGCGGGAATTTCCCGTTGTCGTCGACAAGGTTTGCAGAGAGAGAAGGGAATTTCTCAATCCGGACCAATGCGCGCAGGTTGTCCTGGGAGATGTCAAGGTCATGGTTTCCCGGACATGATGCATCGTAACCGATGCGGTTCATCATCTCGAAAAGAGCCCCGCCTTCAGCGCCTCCGTACTTCATGTCGGAAATGGGATTCCCCGTCATGACATCTCCCGCGTCGAGCAACAACGTCGCAGGTACCACCGCCCTGATGCTATCCACGGCGAACACAAGTTCGTTGAACCCCCCGACCATGGGCTTGGGTTCCGACTTGATCCATACAGCCTCGTGCGGTATGAAGCTTGCATGCATGTCGTTCGTGTGAAGAATCGTGATGGCTTTCTGCTGCGAGAGGCTACACGCTGCTGCGAGAATGACAATGAGAGGGAGGATTAATACCTTTGCGCGCATGGGATTCCTAGCTGTGGAAAATGGATAAATGCTGAGAACGTGGAGCTGCAGTTGAAGTCGGGCACCGGCAGGAACAAGTGGCCGGGAATAATGTAGCAAGAAAAAGGGATTGTTGGAAGGGGCAGGGCTTTCTCCTGCGGACTCTGACCTACATCTTTACTGAAGTAACGTGGACTGGCTTAAACACAGTAGTCAATCCCCTCTCGATCCAAGTCGGGACTGGATTTGCTTTTTGCCTCTTGGTTGACAATTGCACTCGATTCACCTACCATGCTGTTGCTCCAACCCTCCGATCTCAGGATTTCCGGATCATTTCACGAGGCCCCCCACATCGCTTGGAGCGCGGTTGAATGTTCTCCTATCTATTGAATGGCGTGTCTCATCACGCGTACATAGCCCGCCGATCATTCTCTATCGCTGCAGCACTTCTTTCCCTCCTTCACATTCTCTCCCCTGATATCCTTGCTCAGCCAAAGAAACTCACCTTTGAACATTTCTTGCTCAGGGAGGCAACCTCATCTCTTTGGATTCCTTGCATCTATCAAGATAGAACGGGATACCTCTGGTTCGGCACTGTCAACGGTGCCGAAAGATATGATGGATACAGCTTTGAACTATTCAGTCATCAACCGGGGGACTCCACTGTTGCCTCCTGGGTTGAAACCATGTATGAGGACAGAGCAGGTAACATGTGGCTTGGCACCTCCCGCGGACTCGACAAGGTGGAAGCTTCGTCAGGAAGATTTCGACACTACACGCCAAACCCTAAAGAACCCACCCATGCCTGGACCAACTGGGTCTACGCAATTCACGAAGATCATGACGGCACGTTGTTGGTCGGCACGGGCGGCGGACTACACCTGCTCAACCCAGCAACCGAAGCCTTTACAAGTCTGTTCCATGATAGCACCGATCCGGGAAGTATCAGTAGCAACGCAGTCAATGTAATCCACGAAGACGGAACTGGCTCGCTCTGGATTGGAACGGGTGGCGGGTTGGACAGATTTGATCGGGCGACAGGAAAATTCATCCATTACTGGCACGATGCGAATAGC
>DASRUE010000258.1:0-19400 GCA_035687895.1 Bacteroidota bacterium
AGCATTGTCCATAAGCTAATTGCGGCAACTCCACCCGTCTTGAAGGTGGTGTGGAAGATCACCAGGACGGGGCCCAAAAGACACAGAAAGATGTGGAATTCAAGCCACCGTGAGAGCTTCCCCAGATCCCATAGTGCTCGAACTCGCTTGCGGGTGGAGTAAGTACTTACGCCGACAATGATCATTGTCGCTCCGATGATCCCGAGACCGAGACTGTAGTTCCCCGATGTCTTCATCATTTCATAGTCGCTCCGAAAGGGGCGTTCATGGACCGGTGTAAAGTAATAGCCAAATCCCCTGAGCCCAACGGCAACCACAGCAGCAATGGTAATGAAAAAGAGAAACGCTATAAAAATTCTATGTGCCATGGGGTGTTAAGAACAAGATTCTCTTCCCAAAAATCAACGTGTGTGATGTGAATTTTCCTTAACCTTCCCTCTCAATGATTCTAAGTTGAATTTTTCAATGCAACACAAAGGGAAACAGGGCACGCTCATAGATACCCTGCGCGATATGTCATCAAGTTGTAGCATCATCTCACCGGAGCAAGACCGTGGTCTTCGAAGCCCGCGCGCGCTACGAAGACTGCTGCGCGACAACTGCCGCAGCCAATAATGAGTAGTACAACTGTATGGAATAACCTACCCATATTGAGCGGATGGATTTGCCGATTAAAATGGTTCGTCCTCCTCACTTGCGTCAAGAGAGGAGGACAACCTTCTTCAGTCGTACGATTCGTTCTGCCCTATCTCAACAGAAGCATCTTGCGGGTTTCAGAGAACCCGCCCGACTTGATCTGATAGAAATATACCCCCGATGCAAGCGCACGGCCCGAAGAGTTCTGTCCATTGAACCGGATCTCATACGTCCCTGCTGCTTGCTGATCGTTTACGAGCGTGGCCACCTCGCGACCCGCGATATCATATACTTTCAACAACACCGAACCGTCCGCAGGAACGGCGTAGCGAATCACAGTGGACGGATTGAAAGGATTGGGATAATTCTGTTCAAGTTTGTATGCTGTCGGCAACGAGCCATCCAGTTGTTTCGGCGCAAATCCTCTACCGGTCTCTTTGAACCAGAGCTGTGAGACGATTGCCGAACCTCCAGCCTGACTGTTGATGCTGATGGTTGCCTCTCCCCCGGCATAACTGTCCTTGGGCAGCTTGATGTAGTCAATCTTCGTTGACGTGCTGCTTACCGACACTGTCTCATGGAGCCGCATCCCGTTCACGGTCATGTCCTGCTGTCGCGGGATGTTGTCGTGCGCGACATACTCGGCAGCAACCATGTACTCGCTCTCCGGATTGAGGCCGTTAAACCGATACCGCACAGACGACGGATCCTCGTTCGCCGTCTGCGAGGGGTCGGAACCCCATCGTACGGCGCTTCCCTGAACGAGGTGCGCATCGTCTGACGCAACCGTGCTGCCACTGTTTTCCCAGTAATATAGTGGCAGGTAGAACTCGGTCCTGGAAATGGTCGGCTCATCCCTGTAGGAAGGGACAGCCCCGATTTCGTAACGATACGTTCCTGCGGGCACCTGTTCCCCTGCATCGTTCCGGCGATCCCACACCAGACTCTTCGCCCCGGATACCATCCAGGAAGAACTCAGCGTGCGAACAAGTTTGTCCGCGCCGTCGTAAATTCTGACACCCACATTGCCAAAGTCGGTCAACGTGAATGTGTTCTCGATCGCCGCGATGTCTTCATCCGCGTGGAAGATGATATTCTTCAGACCGAGACCCAGCGTTCGCCTTTGTGCGCCGCTGGCATCCGACCAGCGTTCAACCGCAAACATCTGATCGAACCCGGCCCAGTACGTCCCCTGACCGTCCACGACAATCTTCCCAAAGGGGACATCCACATTGCCAAGGGCAGCAAACGTATCGTCGTTCCCCTGGGCATCAAGGAGCTCCAGCGCAGCCGTATACTTGAATACGCGCGAGTGGATATTGTCGACAACGTACACGTTGCCAAAATGGTCCGCTTTGATCGCCTTGAAGTACTCTCTATAACTTCCTTTCAGTTCCTTGATGAGTGATAGCTCGGAACCAAGATCATCAAACACGCGGATGCGTTTGGCAAGCTTGTCCACAACATAGACGAGCCCATTGCCCGCGCCGTTCCACTTGCCCACGAGGACACTCGTCGGCGAGTCGAAGCCATCGAACGTCGCTGCCAACGTTGCGCCCGCGGGGCCGATGGCATACTTCAAGACGACATTCCGTGATGCGTCTGCGACATAGAGCGCGTCGTCAGCAGTGTTGAGTGGTGTACCATTGTCATCCAGCGCAATGTCGGTTGGGTTGGCAACATCCGGTATGATAAACCGGGGCTGGAGTTGTGCATCGTTTCCTTCTCCGACAACCCGCAGGGCCAGGATGCGGTTGTTCTCCAACTCTCCCACAAACACGTCACCGTCTGCATCCACGGCAATTGCGGAAGGACCGGCGACGTCATACGCACGGATCCACCGGTTCATATTGCCATACACAATCCGATTCCAGGACGGATCGGTAACAAACTGAATGTATGTGGCCGAGACATACGGAGCGGTCTGAGTATAATGAGCATGATAGTATGAGGCAGTTTTCTCCGGCGTGGAGAAGAGAGTCCGGTCGATCATGGACTGGGTAACGCCTCGCGATAGTCTGTCGATCCCGTTATCCCTGCTGATCGGAGTGGCAATGAACGTCTCCCCGACAGAAGGGCCCGCACTTGACATAATCGTCGAGCGGGGCTGACCGTCATGCTGTGGCGACACCGTCATTCTCCCACCAACTACCATCCAGGTGTTGTTCCGTTTCTCAAACTGGAGTTGTTCGCCGGGCCGGACTTCCGCCGTTGCCGCATTGCCGTTGACGCGCACGTCTGCTTTGCGCAACGCAATGGCTGCCCGTTTTGTCGCGGACTCATCGGTGCTCACGATCGACGCCAGGGAAACACCCTGGGCTACGTGCTTCCGCACAATTCTCTCGCTTCCTCGCCCCATGGCAACAGCCCGCAGTTCATCTACTACGAACTGGATCTGTGCCTCATCGGAAACACGTGCCCAGTGAGCTCCAAGAGCTTCCGGCGACTTTACCTCGCCTGTAAAGCCTACCGTAATGCCGAGCACACTTATCACAGTCAGCAACAGCAGAGATCGTATCATATTCTCCTCCCCAAGTATGAATGCCGGTGTATCTTCTGCTAGATCGAAAATTTCAAGCTCGCCTGGAGGATGTCCGCTGAAAACTCCAGATTGTTAAAGTACCGGAAGTACATGAATTCAATGGATGAATTCTGCAAAAAGTCCAGATCGGGGTTGGAGCGCCCGAGTCCACGCAAGAGGTATTCAAGACTGAACCCGAAGTTGTTGGAACTGAATTTCTTCAGTTTGTAATCTGCAGTCCGCAGCGCTCCATTCAGGTATTCCGACCCGGTATATGTCTTCTGTGTGAAGTACGCAGCATTCTGTGTATAATACCGGTAGTCCACACCGAAAATCAGGTCATTGATGATGTACTTATTGAACCGGATCTCGCCGGTGTGAGAGCGGACCTTCCACGTATCAAAATAATACCGATAGCTGCCAATCAACGACGCTTTGATCGTTGGTATCATCTGACTAATCTTGCCGGAGGCGGCCTGGCGCGTCCGCTTTGAAGGATGCAATTCGTCTGTCAACGTTGTCCCGCTAAGATCGGTAACCCGGACTTGCCTGTATGGATCGCTGAGGAAGCCGGAAAGAACTACATGGTCATAGCTCAGGTCGAGCACTGTTGTTGGTGAAAGGAGTTGATTGATGTTGACCGTGCCGGTGATTGTCTTCTTCCTTTTGTTGACGAGGTCCCCAGCATCCTGGATTTTTCCCACCAGATCGTGATTGTACTGACCCCGGAGCGTGATCGTGGTGTTCTTATTGTTCAACTCCTGACTGAAGGTGCCGATGACTGCGCTGGAGGTGTAGTCCACTTCCTGGCTACGATAGAAATTGGCCGCAAATGTTGACGTTGCCCCAATCCCTTGCTCTACTCCAACTATCACCTGCCCGCGACTCTTCTCGAACGGCTCGCTCTTTTTTCGCTGCGGCCGGGTGGCACCGGTAATCGCGGTAACGGGGGGAACAGTGACATTGTCCAGTTCAATATCAATTAGGAAAACTGTTTGCTGGAGAAGCTTCTTCGCCAGACTGAACGATGTCGTGACGACACTGTTTTCGCCGCTGTCCGAGAAGTAGTATGTCGTAAATCCCATCTGATCTCCCCCTGCCGCATATACCGGGGCAACTGCCCATAGAGTCATCAGGGGAAGGAGAACGACAGCAACCGGCTTTGCTATACGTCGCATACAAGGCTCATGGAATATTGAGTCGATACACTACTTCGCGCACCCACATCCCCCACCGATGCCGCTTGCCCCGCCGATGCTCCCCTCGCGAGTGGAGAAAAATTTCTGCTCAAGCGACTGCTTGGCAAATTGATTGTCCTGCATCATAATCGGATCGGTCAACTTCTCACGCTCATACGCTTTGACTGTGGCACATCCGGCGGCGGACAGTGCAGCCGCCCCCACAATAATGAATGCAAAGAACGTTCGCACCACACCACCTCCTATAATAGTCCCTGGATTTCTCTTTTGAACTGATCGAGGTCGTCGTCGGTGTACCCCACATGTACGTACCGGACAACACCTTTCCTGTCGATGATCAACGCCGATGGCATCACCGGTACATCGTACGTTGTCACCACATCCTTCTTCTCATCATAGAGAGCGATCAGCTTGACCCGGTTTTTCCTCAGAAACTCAACGGCCTTTTGTCGTTCATCATCGATATTGATAGCGATAACCTTCAGCCCGGGGTGGTTTGCCTCCATTGCCGCAAGTTGGGGAAGCGAACGCTTGCACGGCGCGCACCAGCTTGCCCAGAAATCAACGACGACCACCTGACCCCGCAACTGCCCAAGGGAAAGTGTGGCGGTTCCGTCCATGGTGCGTAGCGAGAAACCGGGGGCAGGCTTTCCCACCCACTCCGGCCCCAGTGCGTACACTCTGGCGGTGAGTGCACACATTGTAAAGAGAATGACAAGAGATTGCTTCGTCATCGCATCCTCAACGCGCGATCGTGTTGGAGTACTGGCTCCCCGCATCCAACCATTCAATGATGTTCAGCAACGGTTTGTTTGCCGGAAGGAATGGATCGATCCGGTTGTATTGGTCCCGCGTCCAGAGTTGCGTATGGTCATAGCTCAAGGGGCGGTAGTCAGTGTTGCTGGAGCTATTGAGCTGCCTGCCATACATTACCCACATCAGTGGACTGCGTCGAGCACCATAGGGAGAAACATGATCGATCATTTGGTTCGTAGCGGTTCGATACCTCCCGTCCATCAGTGAATCGTACACAGAGGTGGTCGCACTCATACTCGAGTTCGGTGGGGGTGGAGTCCTGTCAATCGCTAGATTCTCCAGCGAAAGGCCGCCTGCAGGGCCGCCCGGATTCGAAAGACCGTGGCACGACTGGCAGCGAGATTCGAAGATTGCCTGGATCGTGTTGGTTCGGTTTGGTCGGTATCGGTCAAAGAAATCCATAGTGTCAGTAGGAGCAGGAGCCGCTGGGTGAGCGGTAGCCACGTCCGCGTTGTTGAAGCCGGAGTTGTAGATCGAGCCTGTCGCTTTGTTTCGGACCTGCATACTTGACATGACTTCAAGGTCGCTAATGATCCGGTCCCTGTCATGAGAGTCGTGGCAGCCGGTACAGAGTCGTCGTTCTCCCGGCATGACTTGCACCCACGTCAGCTGGTTTACAAGCATCATGCCGTACTGGTCGAGAGTCTGCATATGGAGTGACTTGTTCGCAGGTACCTCGACTGAGAACGAACCATCGGATCGGATGGGGGCATACCCGACCATGCGTTGCTTCTCGAAGTTTGTATTTCCGATCGGACCGCCACGCATGCTGCTATTGCGCGGCAAGGGGATGGCCTCCAGGATGCGGAGGTACTTCGCCTGGCCCACGGAGCCGTCAGCATTGACGAACGCGGACGATGGTCGTGTCTGTCCGTCGGTTGTTGCCCGATCGTAGACGTTACCGTCAAAAAACATCCCCGTTTGCACGCCGGCCGCAATCGCCGCCGCAACATTGGGGTCCGTGGGAATAATAGCGGGAACACCGCCAGGGAGATTCTCGCGTGGCATGACGGGCACCGCATCGTACTCGTTGTATGCAGGATCGTTATAGATGAGCTGGACGTTATTTCCGTCTTTGTTCATTACATACAGCCCGTAGTCAACCTCCTCTTCTCCCATCCCGCTGATTGGAATCGGTGACATGGAGACAATGATCCGTTCAACGTTCCTATCGATGATCGGGTGGGGTGTCTTGAATAATGCACTTGTTGGCGAATTCGTGTTGTTGAACGGGACTGTGGCAGGCGTGATGAAAGTCAGGTTGTCATCCGACTTTGAAATATCGATGATAGCAATAGCGCCTCCCTCGAACGGGGAATTCCGTTCCATTACCGAACAGACTATCCCACCGTCGGAGAGTTCACGCTGTTCGAGGAACACACGGCTTCCGCTCTCGCGCGGGGAATGGTTGCCATAGAGAACAAATGGCCTCGTCCCGTCGGGGTTCATGACAAAGAGGGGAAACTTGTTGGGGTCGCCCAAGTGCTCCCACCGGCTGTAGAAGATTTTTCCGCTGGAATGAACAATTGGGTTTGTGTCATGGCTCTGATTGAACGACACTTGTCGAATATTGGTCAGCCTGCCGTTGGCTCCACGATCGCCTACGTGAAGCAACGGTGAAGATCGCCGCTCGTATTCGTCAACGATACCGGAGCGTGTTGAGGTGAACATGATCTGGCCATTGGGGAGATATGTAGGATCCATATCGTCGCTCCCCGTCTGGTCCGTCAGAGGGTTGAGGTTGCTTCCGTCCGCATTCATTTCATAGATGTGCCAGCGGTCGCCGCTGTTTTTCTTCATCGAGAAGAGTATCTTCCTCCCGTCATGCGAAACTTCGGGGTCTACGGCAGCGCCATACCGACGCGGATCGGACTGACCGGCGGTGGTGTATTGAGCTGTTAGATTTGTCAGCTCACCCTGACTGGAAATTGGGCTGAGGAGGTACAGATCCGTACCGGGGTAATACTCATCAATGTTGCTTTCCATCGGGCCGCTCCCGTTGTTACGCTGGCTCGGTTCCTTCACAAACACGAGCGCTGCGGAAGATCTCTGAAGAATATCATCGGGGGGGGATGAGCCGCATGAGGCAAGCACAAGCCCCAACACTGCAAAAGAGCCTCCGAATAGGAGACGTCGACACACCAACATTTGTGCGTTCATATGACCTCAGCTCATGAGATTGTGAGACATACCTGTAGCAAGTATCTCGTTGTATTAGAAATAGAACTGTAACCCGAAGGTGAAGACCAGGTTGTGTGCGATATACGGATCGCTGTCATTGATCCTCTGGGAGAAAATCTGGTCACGGATATCGTACCGGACGCCAAGTTGGTTGGTCCCAAGAAATCCAGCTAAGGGGATTCGCTTGCCGAGTCCGAGGACACCGGCAAACGTGGACTCTCCTCCCTGGTTTAGACCGGCAACGCCGAAGGCAAAGAACGGCAGAAAACCGGAGGGGAATGCATCGTAGGCGAAGACAAATTCGTATGCGTACAGTCGCTCAGAACTAAACACCTGTGACTTGGCAACATTCTCCAACACTCTGGAGCGCAGACTGCCAAACCCCAGCGATCCTTCCACGAAATACCTCCCCCCGAGAAAGAAATAATTGTACCGTACCCCAACGAAGTGGTTCGTACCGAATCCACTCGCTGCATAGGCGCCGGCCGAAAGGCTCAGACTGTTTTCATAGCGGAGTTGAGCGCGTGCGGATTCTTGCGCGGTAAACGCCATGCTGCCAACAATTGTGATGTAGAGGAGGTACCGGTGTGTCATAGACTGTCTCCGTCCTGTCCTAACTTAGTGTAACATGAATGTGACACCGACGCTGACTTCTTGAAAGAAAAGGAGTTCATTTTTTGATTCGCGATCGTTTGAAACACTGGTAACATATTGCTTCCCCTCAACCCTGAAGCCAAAAGTCTTCGTAATGTAGTACCTCGCGCCACCGCCAAAATTCACTCCCAATGTCGAGACAGTTTGGTCACCAATTGTATTCGTCGGCACTGTCAGCAGGAGACCGCCACCAACGGTACCGTACGGAATCAGTTGTCCCCTCGTGCTCAAGTTGAGGAGTGCATTTACCGAGATCGGGTAGAGATTGGCTGTCCTCCCAATCACCTGTTCGCCAGCGAGCTCAAGCGTAAACGCACTGTAGTTCATCGAGAGTTTCAGTCCGAATGTTCCGCTGCTCCCCATCAATCCTGTGTGAGGTGCGATCTCAAACGACACTCCTTCGTTGAGGTCAATGAGATTCTTCGGTGGTGCCTGCACGACGGGTTCTTGAGGAACTTCCTGTGCATGCAGCTGAGTGGAGAGAAGACACAAAACCGACATGAAAGTGCCAGCCGCAATTCTGAGTTGTCTAGAGAATACCAATGGCAAGCCCTCCAGAAATTGAATAGTTCCCTTGTCGTTCCGAGAGTGGAGAGATAAACTGAACCTCAGGCATGACGTCAATCGAAACCTGCGAACCTATTGTGCGAGAAAGTATCATGCCAACGCTGTAAATGGAACGTGTATCTGTTTTCTCTGGGATGACGGTGGTGCCGAGAGCACCAAGAGAGATTGTTTTTGCCTCTCTCACGAAGCTGATCATCCCCACGTTTCCTGAAAGGTCGATATCGAATAGTGAGCCCACACTTGCTATTTGTTGCCGGATCCCAAGCTGATAGGATATGACACCAACATCAATGCGGTCTTGTGCGTTGATGAGGTCAAACTCGACGCTGGTTCTACTGACGGATATCCGGGCGCTTACCGCTGTGTGGAGGAATGGCGAATAGATGACGTGAAGGCCATAACCAAAAGACGAGCGAAATCCAAGTGAAGGTCCATACCCACTATATGAGCCATATGGGGAAAGAGCCAAAATGGGGGACTCCTGTTGTGCAAGCAGGCAAATGGGGAAAACTAAAGGAAAAAGCAGTTTCCAGAGCATTTCTGATCCCCTGTTTCCGTTGGCTCTATTTCAAGTAACGCAAATCACGTAATTCACAAAGATCATACCGCGTGCCGTGCATCAATATATGCTTTCGCAAGACGAAGTCAAGAGAAAAGATTTCAGCTTGGAAAGCGATAATTCATCATGTTTTCTGCGTTCTAGCAGCAGCGAGAGGTAAAAAGGTACGTATTCTGCTTGCAACCCACCTGCGTCTTGCCACTATGGACAGAATTGTCTAACATTCCAACGCCAGAACCGAAGCCGATCAACAACCGGAGACGCCATGGAGCGATTAACTCGCCGAGCATTCACAACCCTTCTGATAACCTCTGCTGTTCTCCCAGCCTCACGAGACAGTACTGAAATACCACTGGCGGAACAGAGAACCTCTAATCCTACTATCCCTGATTTCATTGCCGGTCACTTCCTTACACCGGAGGAGAAGAGACTCATGGCGCGATTTCTTTCGAGGCACGAGGAGAGTCTCTCTTCCCTCCGTTCAAACGATCTTCCGAACAGCCTTTCACCTGCATTTTGCTACGGCAGCGAGCTTTCAACGCGATTATGATTACAGAAGATATTCTGTTTGCACCGATCACCGAACTCTCTCGATTGATCAAACGCCGACAGGTCACTGCCGTCCGCCTTACCGAAGCGTACCTTGACCGCATTGAGAAATTGTCACCGCGTTTGAATGCATTTGTCTCTACGACACCGGAACTTGCGTTGAAGCAGGCAGCACAGGCCGACAAGGAAATGAACGCAGGGCTCAGTCGAGGACCTTTGCACGGAATTCCATTCGCCGCCAAAGACCTCTTTGCCGTCAAAGGATATCCAACGACGTGGGGAGCACGGCCATATCAAAATCAGATATTCGATGAAGATGCCGCCGTTATTCGCAAGCTGAATGACGCCGGGGCCATCCTTCTTGGCAAATGTGCCATGAGCGAGATCGCCGGTGGCCCACCCACAGCAAGTGCAACAGGTGCTTGTCGAACGCCATGGGACCTTCAACGCTGGTCGGGTGGATCATCCAGTGGCTCGGGTGCAGCAGTAGCTGCCGGCCTTGCTGTGTTTGCGCTCGGCACTGAAACATGGGGATCAATCATGACTCCCGCTTCCTTTTGCGGAGTCACCGGTTTGAGACCTTCCTTCGGCCGCATCAGCAGGGTGGGGGTAATGGCGCTTTCCTGGACTATGGACAAGGTTGGCATTCTTGCACGGACGGCGCGTGACTCCTCCATCGTCTTTGATGCGCTGAAAGGAAAAGATCCCGATGACACATGCACCGTGGAAGCCCCTTTCCGTCCTTCGTTTGGAAAGCCGGCTGAGAAGGTTCGCACTCTACGCGTTGGGTTCGTCAAGGAGGACTACGCCCGATGGGGCGAATCCGACGTGGCCGCTGCCTTTTCCCGCGCCTTGCAGACACTTGGCGGCATTGGCATCACTGCGAATGAGATCCTTCTACCCTCACATCCATACGAAACCATTGCTGGAATCATTATCGCTGCGGAGGAAGCGTCGGCCTTCGAGCCACTGGTTCGCGCTGGCAAGCTCGATGGTATCATCGATCCTTACCGAAGAGGCGAATTACTTGGCGGCCAGCTGATCACCGCCGTCGACTATCTCAGGTGTCAGCGCCTGCGAACCATCATTGCTCGGGATTTCGCTCTACTCTTCAGCCGTTATGATATCATTCTCGGGTCTAGCACACTGCAATGCGCGCCATCCATAGAAGCGGACATGGACTCGATATTTCGAGGAGGCAATTCTATTGAGGCGGCCGAGAATTTGCTCGGACTCCCTGCAGCCTCCGTTCCATGCGGGTTCAATAAGGATGGCCTTCCAATCGGTCTGAAGATCATGGGCCCTCCGATGGGGGAAGCGAATGTTCTCGAACTGGCCCACGCTTATCAAACGCTAACTGATTGGCACACGCGACGTCCAAGGATGTGATGCCCCCTTTTTTAAAGCACATTCAACAAGGAAACAATCAGACAATGAAACGACTCTTCCTCTCCTCATCCGATAAGAAAATTGGTGGTGTATGCGGCGGCATTGCCGACTATCTCGCGGTTGACGCGACGGTTGTCCGTCTTGTCGTCGTCATTCTTGCCATCATTACAGGATTTCTTCCGTTCACTCTCGGCTATCTCGTCGCGTGGGCAATCATCCCACGAAAGCAATAGCCTTTACACCTGACCTATTTCCATCTTGATTTTCTTGGTGTATTTTCTTAAGTTAGTTGTACTGCAATCGAACGCCAATCTGTTGACACGAGAACAACTCACAGAGCAATCATGTCTATAGCAGTCCGTAACCTCACCAAATTCTATGGTGAACAGAAGGCAATCGATGACATCTCGTTCGATGTAAAGACGGGAGAAATCCTCGGCTTCCTGGGCCCGAATGGTGCCGGGAAAACAACGACCATGAAAATCCTGACCTGCTACATGCCTCCCTCTGCAGGTCACGTGGAGGTGGATGGACTCGATATTTCGCGCAGTTCCCTCGATGTCCGAAAGAAGGTCGGATATCTTCCGGAGATGAATCCTCTCTATCTCGACATGAATGTCCTTGACTATATTGAATACTCTGCACAGCTCCACGGCTTGAAGGGCGGGCAGATGAAGCATCGTGTCAAGGAGATGGCCCATGTCTGCGGATTGGAGGACGTGCGACACAAGGATATCGGCGAACTCTCCAAGGGATACCGTCAGCGCGTGGGACTTGCGCAGGCAATGGTGCACGAGCCGGATGTCTTGATCCTCGATGAACCGACGAGTGGCCTCGACCCCAATCAGATCGTCGAAATCCGCAATCTGATCCGCCAGTTGGGAAGGGCAAAGACCGTCATTCTCTCCACTCATATTCTCTCGGAAGTTCAGGCCACCTGCGATCGTGTCCTGATAATAAACGAGGGAAAGATTGTTGCTGACGGGACCCCAGAACAGCTTCGTCAGGATTTCCAGGGTGCTGAATCCATAACCCTCGAGTTGAAGACGGGTGTGGCGAATCCTGTTGACCAAGTGTCTCCCAAACTCCGTGCTCTTAGCTCGGTAACTGTTGTGGAGCTCGTTTCGCAAAAGGACTCTGTCAGCCGGTATACTCTTCACATTGAAAAAGGGGCTGACGTCCGGGAGGCAGCGTTCAGGTTAGCAGTCGCTGAGGGCTGGGTTTTGCTGGAAATGCACCGAAAAACCACGAGCCTCGAAGAGGTCTTCCATAAACTTACGACATAACAGCTCTCAAGACTTATGATTGCACTATCGAATGTCCTTCCCATTTATCGCCGCGAGCTTCGATCCTACTTCAATTCGCCGGTGGCGTACGTTGTGATCGTGGTGTTCCTGGCCATCATTGGCTGGTTTTTCACCAGCAACCTGTTTCTGATGAATGTGGCCTCGCTCCGCATCGTCTTCGAGCTGGTCCCGCTCATTTTCCTGTTCTTCGTTCCGGCCGTGACCATGCGTCTCCTGGCCGAGGAAAAGAAATCGGGCACACTGGAACTCCTCACCACAAAACCGGTCCGCGATGTGGAGATCGTGCTGGGGAAGTTCCTCGCCGCCTGGACGTTGCTTGCTGCAAGCCTCGCGCCAACGGTTTTGTACCTCGTCTCCGTCATGGCGATTGGCAAGATAGACATGGGACCCGTCTTTACCGGATACCTGGGTCTTTTGTTGATGGGTGCGGTCTATATCGGGATCGGCCTGCTCGCCTCCAGTCTTACCGAGAATCAGATCGTTGCGTTCATCCTCAGCTTCCTGATCGTGTTCGCTCTTTTTATGATGGACAAAATCCTGATCTACGTTCCCGAAGGGTTCGCCTCTACCATCGAGTTCCTCGCCATCGATTATCATTTCTCGAACATCGCGCGGGGTGTCATCGATTCACGAAACATTATCTACTTCGGTTCGCTCCTTGGTTTCTCGCTCTTCCTGGCAACAGTCTCACTCCAACGTCGCAAGTGGTAGTCAACCCATGGCCTCTCGCACTCTGAAATCACAGACGTTGTTGAAGGTCGGCATCATCGCCGGCATCCTCGTTTTGCTTAACATTGTTTCCATCCGTGTCTTTGGAAGACTCGATGTCACGGGAAACAAGCTCTTCACTCTCTCCGATGCAAGCAAGGAGATCGTTGGTTCCCTCGACGACAGGGTGACCATCAAGGCCTACTTCACGGAAGACCTTCCTTCACCATACAACAATAACCGCCGCACACTCCTCGACCAGTTGAATGAGTATAAGGCATACGCCAAGGGGAACCTGCAGTTTGAGTTCATCGATCCCGCAGGGGAAAAGGGAGAACAGGAGGCGCAGCAACAGGGAATCGTACCGGTGCAGGTGCAGGTCGTAAAGGAAGACAAGTTCGAGGTGAAGCGCGCCTACATGGGGATGGTCTTTCTCTATGAGGACAAGAAAGAGGTGATCCCTGTCGTACAGAACACCGCATCACTCGAATACGACTTCACCAGCACCATCAAACGGTTAACCAGCCGTGCGCAGAAGAAAATCGGCTTCCTCACAGGCCACGGTGAACCACCCCTCAACGAGCTGGGTCGTATTCAGCAACTCCTCGCAAAGCAATATGAAGTGACAACGGTCGATGTCAGCAAAGGAACACCCGTTCCCCCCGACATCGGGGCACTTGTCATCATGGCTCCGACTTCGCAGCTTCCTGAGACGGACAAATACCAGATCGATCAGTACATCATGGGCGGCGGAAGGGTAGCGTTCCTGCTGAACAAGGTAAATGCAGACCTGCAGCAGCGGATCGGGCGCGAGTCAGAGGCAAGATTCGATGACATGCTGGAAGCGTACGGTTTACGCATCAACGCTGATCTGGTGCGTGATACTCGGTGTGCAAACATTAGCATCGTGCAACAGCAATTCGGATTCAATATCCAATCACAAGTTCCCTTTCCTTATCTCCCGCAGGTGACCGAGTTCAACAAGGATAACATGATGGTGAAGGATCTGCAAGGCGTGGTGCTTTTCTTTGCAAGCTCCGTCGACACTGCCGGGCTTGCGGCGAAGAGTCTTGCGGGGGAGATCTTCATGCACTCCTCCAAGGAAAGTGGACGCCAAACGGGATTCTTCATGTTTGATCCACTCCAACAATGGCAGCAAGCGGACTTTCCAGAAAAGGGGATCCCTCTCGCCGCGGTCGTACGGGGACGCTTCCCCAGTGCGTTCGCTGACAAACCTGTCCCACAGGATACGGCCGCCAGCGCAGTGGCACTGGCGGGCAACAAGATCGTGCTCAGTTCGGACACTCGAATCGTATTGGTGGGTGACGGAGATTTTGCCAGAGATCAATACCTCGGGAACCGGGACAACCTGACATTCATGGCAAACATGGTGGATTATCTCGTCGATGATGCGGGATTGATCACCATCCGGTCAAAGGATGTTGCCATGCCGCTATTGGACCAGGTGTCGGACGGAACAAAGAAACTGATCAAGTATGCCAACCTCATTGTCCCGCCGGTGCTGATCCTTGGTTATGGACTCTTCCGCTGGCGCGTGCGAAAGGCTCGAAGGAAGGCAATGAGCGTTCAGTAGGACGGACTGAATTGTCGAACGAAAGAACCTGATATGAAACGAAGCACACTGATACTTGTTGTAATTCTCGCGGTCCTTGCCGCTGCGGCGTTCCTCGTCATGCAGCAGCCGGGCGAAATAAGCACTACGGGACGAACGGGGGGGATGCTCGTTTACTATGATTCGATGGCGGTGGATAAGCTCGAGATCATAACCTCCAGCAGCACCGTTACACTGGAAAAGCAGGCAGGCACATGGATGCTTGCAGCACCGCTTCGATATAAAGCCGATGTTTCAGCGGTCACCGCTGCCGTGGGTCAGGGACGAAGAATGGAGTTGACGAGCCTCGTCTCCACCAACCCGGAAAAACAGAAACTCTTTCTTGTCGATTCCACTGGGACGTTGGTGAAGGTGTTTGAGAAGGGTGTTGAGCGGACCGCATTCCGCGTAGGGAAGCCGAGTAGTTCGTTCACGGAGACATACGTACGACGCGAGGGTACCAACGAGGTCCACCTAGCGGATGGCATTCTCACCAACACATTCGTTCGCCAGCCAAACGACTGGCGGGACAAGGCGATCTTTGCCCTTGACGAGGGGCAGATCACAAGCGTGAAATTCCAGTACGGGGACACAACGTTCACGTTAGCCCTCGCTGACAGTCTCTGGCGCATCGGTGCAGATTCCGCGGCACAGCCAACAGTAAAGTCTTTCTTAACATCCCTCTCTCGCTTCCAGACTGACGAGTTCATCGACTCAACCGTGAGCACCCTCCCCAAGC
This sequence comes from Bacteroidota bacterium, assembly GCA_035687895.1. GTDB lineage: Bacteria > Bacteroidota > Ignavibacteria > UBA10030 > UBA6906 > JAERML01. The sequence goes on from DASRUE010000258.1 coordinate 15,438, forward strand.
TCACAGCTCTTGTTGAAGTGGGTGGAACACAGTTCCGGTTCTACTGGAACAAAGAAGGCACCTGGTACTACGTGCAGACCTCTCAATCATCGCAATGGTTCAAGGTACAAAGCTGGAAGGCGGGACAGATCCTGAAGAGAAAAAAAGACCTTCTTCCTCCTGCCGCATAGAGATGGGATGGAAACGCTGAAGCCCGGGCACATTGTCCCGGGCTTCGTGTTTGTTGAGCTGTCCAGTTGGCCCAATTCTTATCTCAGCAGGAGCATCTTCTTCACCTGAGTAAACGACGTACTTCGCCCCGCCAGATTCGTCGCCTCGATCCATTATCAACAACCAAACGCCCAAAAAAGAAAGTGGGGCCGGCAGCTCACGGCAACCGGCCCAACATGTCTAGGTTGAATATCTTAACGGCGTCGGCCTTCACTTCCGGAAGACCCTTCACGGCGGCCACTGTCATTCCGGGGGGATGATCGGGGCTGCTCTTGCCTCGCCTCGGGGCGCCGGACTGTTCGCTCAGGGTTCGATGACCGGAACTCCTGTTTCTCGGGGCGCTGGCGGTCCTGTCCCACTTCCCGCTTCCGTTCCACTTGGCGGTCCTCACGTTTGCGATCCAGTTGTACTTCAGGTCTGCGCTCCACTTGGCGCTCCGGACGCACTTCGCGCCGTTCATTAGATTGTCGCTCCTCGTTGCGGCGGACGGCATCACCATCTTGCTCTCTTCGTCGTTGTTCGTAGGACCCTTCACGGTTGCCTCGCTCCGGACGATTATCTTCACGTCGCACGTCAGCGTTTGTCCTCGGTGTTTCCCGGGTCCGATACTCCTCCGCGCGGCGGACATCACGGCCATCCTCACGCTCCACTTCCCGCGCTCGCACATCAAACTTCCTGCTATCCAAGTCGATCTTCCGATCCCCTTCCCGCACCCGATCCGGGCGATCCACTGGGGTTTTTGCTGATCGTTCCTCGATGCGCGGACGGTACACTTCGATTCTTTCACGATCGCCGGAACGGACTAGTCTTTCAACAGCCCGGTCATTTACTTCCACAACTTCAGCTCTCGGCACGCGGATATTCCCGCGTCGTTCCACATACTCACGCTCTGGCCCGCGGGAGATGATCCGGCCGCGGTCGTAACGGACGTTGCCGATTGTTCGCGTGCGACCAATGTAGCGTGTATTATGTTCGGTACGGTACACGTACCTGTGCACGTAGGGATCCGCAATATAGCGGCAGTCCACGAAGGCCCAATAGTATGCCGGAGTCAGCCAGTGATGCGCATAATGGATGCCAAAGCTGATGTGGAACACTGCGTACGGACCGAGCGGAGCCCACCCGATGTAGTCACCGCCGTAGCGCCACTCCACCCATGCCGGTGCCCAGTCATAGCCGGGGATCCAGACCCATCCATAGAAGTCATCGTAGTACCATCTTCCATAGTGATATGCTGCCCATCCCCACGGCTCATCGGACGCCCAATACCAGCCGTCATCAGTCCATACCCACCGACCCACCGTGTAGGGGCGCCAGCCAACAGCAACACCCACAGGTCTCCAGGCATAGATTCCACCATCAATGGGAATCCAGTCACCATGCGCCCCGAGGGATGAATAAAACACGTTGAATGAAACCCCAACTGATCCGTGTGGCAGATAGTGGGCGGATGATGTGGAAACAGCAATCATAAGAAGCACAACAGCAAGTGCAATCTTTTTCATCTCATCACCTCTCGATATTGAACGGCACTACTCATCATGTTCCAACGAGCATGCCAAAGAAAAAGTGCCCTGGATGGCAGTGTTTTCACCATCCCGGACCGGGAGGCGTCCACAATCGTAGGCACTCGCACAGTATTCACGACAGCCGCAGACTACTCCGGTCGTTGTAGCAGAAAGCCAATGATTCCTTTTTGCACGTGCAGCCTGTTTTCCGCTTGATGAAGAACAATGGACTGTTTCCCATCAAGAACATCACGCGTGATTTCCTCTCCCCGGTTTGCAGGCAGTCGGTGCATCACCACACAGTCTCGCTTTGCCCGTTTCATAAGCGCCGCGTTGACCTGGTATGGCTTGAACACTTTTTGCTTCATTGTTTCATCTCCATCTTGGCTGGCTGGCCAGACGTCCGTGTAGATAACATCGGCGCCTTGTACTGCCTGCTGAGGATCTTGTACGAATGTGATGTCGCTCTTGCGGGCGGACTCTGCCTGGTCGAGAATCTGTGGGTGGGGTTCATATCCCACAGGGCAAGAAAGCACCAATTGCATTGGAAATTTCTCAGCAAGCTCGAGCCATGAATTTGCGATATTATTCCCGTGCCCCACAAACACCACCTTCGTGGACGGAGTGAACTTGCCGATCTCCTGCAGGGTGAACACATCGGCAAGAATCTGACATGGATGTACGAGGTCGGTAAGGGCGTTAATGACGGGAACCGTTGCGCTTTCTGCCAATTGGACAAGTGTCTGATGGTTCACGGTCCGTGCGATGATCAGTTCGTTGTAGTGCGAAAGGACCGAGCCAATATCATGCACCGATTCCCTGGTGGCGATGCCAATTGTTTCTTGCTGAAGGAAAATCGGATGCCCCCCAAGTTGTGCCACGCATACCTCAAAGGATACACGCGTCCGCAGAGATTCTCTCTCGAAGATTAATGCAGCACTTTTCTGTGTAAGAGGAGCGAAGTTTTTCAGCTCGCCATCCTTGATGCGGCGGGCAAGCGTGAAAATTGAAGCAAGTTCCTCTGCGGACCAAAGGGAAAATGAAATCAAATCGCGTTTCATGGCTGGCGATTGTAGAACGTGACCGAAATGACTGTAATCAACGGACGGGATAGACCCAAGAAGGGCAGGGAAATGTAGACAACATCAAGGAAAATTCCAAGGTGATTCTTGAAGGAAACGCGGAAGAGCCGTCCGTGTGAGCGGACAGCTCACAATCCGGAAGCGACGTAACTACGCATGCAACGGAATCTCAACACTGTGGGCTACGACACGGTTCAGTTCTTGTTCGCATCGCTCGCAGATGCGACTGGTGGGATCCGCATCCAACACTTCCTGAGCGATTCTCCCTTTGCACCCGATGCATACATCCAGTGTACCTTCCTCCAACCGGTCCAGTGCGATCCGAAGCTCCATCACCTGTGCATCGCTCTTGAAGGCGAGCATAGCATCGAGTTCATGGTGTGTGAACTCGCCCTCGAGAAATGTGTCCCGGGGAACAGCGATGGAATAGTCTTCTTGCATGAGTTCGTACAACTTGCCGAGGATAATACGCCGCATTGCTCGTTTACTCTTTTTCATAACCACCTCCTTGACGAAAGGACCAGCTTCACATCCTTTCTCTCCCTCTCGAGAACGTGCGGGTGTTAACGGTGACCTCTTCCTCCTAACATACAAAAGATTGGAAGACAAAGTCAATGCAATTTTTGTCAATGATCCGATTTCGAATCAAGAATCCTAACGACACACAACGTATGCCGCAACCTTTTCCAAGGTCTCGTCTGTATGAGTATCTACAGTTCACGCTCCTTCTTGTCTTAAGAGATACTCAATGAGCATTTTTTCATCACTGACAGTGGGTCCAACTCGTGTGGGTAGCAAGCGTTTCCGGAGGAATCATGAGTACCACCATAGCAGCGGAAAAGCCTCCACAGAGTATACTGGATTTCACGGCGAAGGATATCGACGGCAATGAAGTCTCTCTCAGGAAGCATAGTGGCAAGGTTCTTCTTGTCGTTAATGTTGCATCGCAATGCGGATACACGCCCCAATACAAGGGGTTAGGGGCATTGTTCAAGAAATACAAGGAAAGAAGTTCCATGATACTCGGGTTTCCGTCAGACAATTTTGGCGGGCAGGAACCTGGATCGGACTCCGAAATCAAGTCATTCTGCCAGACGAACTTCGGGGTCACTTTTGACATGTTCTCCAAAATTTCCGTGAAAGGAAGAGACCAGCACCCGTTG
>DASRUE010000259.1:0-3249 GCA_035687895.1 Bacteroidota bacterium
TACCCTGACGACATGACGAAGGAGGATTTCACGTCGTGGCTGGCCACGCTGCCGGAGAACGAACAACGGAAAGCCACCGGCTTCTTCCACACGATCCGACGGAATGCCGCCGGCAAACTCATGCTGGTCCCCTATAACGAAGAGTACAAGGACCTGCTTGTTCCTGCTGCACAGCTTTTGCGCGAAGCAGCAGCACTCACGGACAACGCAAGCCTGAAGAAATTCCTCACCACCCGGGCAGATGCTTTCTTGAGCAACGATTACTACGAGAGCGACGTGGCGTGGATGGACCTGGACAGTCCCATCGAGCCGACCATTGGCCCCTACGAAGTATACATGGACGAGCTCTTCAACTACAAAGCGGCATTCGAAGCGTTCATCACACTCCGCAGTGACGGGGAGACGAAGAAGCTGGAAAAATTCTCCGGCGAGCTGCAGGAGATCGAGAACAACCTTCCCATTGACGACCGGTTCAAGAATCCGAAACTCGGCGCACTGGCCCCCATCCGTGTTGTGGATGAAGTAGTGGTGGGTGGAGAAGCACGCGAAGGCGTCCAGACTGCCGCGTTCAATCTCCCCAATGACGAGAAGGTGACTAAGGAAAAGGGGAGCAAGCGGGTGATGCTGAAGAACGTACAGGAGGCAAAGTTCAAGAGCATTCTCACACCCATCTCCCGCATCGCGGTGGCGAAGGACCAACAGAACCTGATCGCGTTCGAGCCGTTCTTCACACATATCCTCGCGCACGAGTTGCTCCACGGTCTGGGGCCCCACTCCATCACCGTGGACGGAAAGGAAACAACCGTTCGCCAGGCGATGAAAGAACTCTCCTCGGCATTCGAAGAAGCGAAAGCAGATATCTCCGGGTTGTTTGCTCTGCAATATCTGGTTGATAAAGGTACGGTGGAGAAATCAGTCGAGAAGAAAATGTATGTAACGTTCCTCGCCGGAGTCTTCCGCTCGATCAGGTTTGGCATTACCGAGGCACACGGTCGTGGCATGGCATTACAGTTTAACTACCTGATTGACGAAGGAGCGTTTGTTCACGACGCAAAAGCGGGAACGTTCAAAGTGGACTTTGAGAAAATCAAGCCGGCCGTCCGGAAACTCACAGGCGAGATCATGACAATCCAAGCCCAGGGAAGTTATGAGAAAGCCAAAGTCATGCTTGATAAGTACTCTGTCATTCGTCCTGTTATGCAGAGAACACTCGACAGGATGAAACACCTGCCAGTTGACATCGAGCCGCGATTCACAACGAAACCATGACAGGAAGAACGATCCACCGTCTCCTTGTTGGTGTTGTCCTTTTCTTCCCCTTTTGCGCGCAGGTAGCGCGGGCAGAAGCGCCGGCGCTTCAGTCCCTGGCGCGAGAGTTCTTCACCTGGCGTGCCGTAACGCAACCTGCCACAGGTGACGATGTGAACCGCGTCGAGCGGCCGGAAGGTTGGGTGCCCGACTGGTCCCCGAAAGCCCTCACTTCGTACAATGCGCGTCAGAAGGAATTCTCTCGACGACTGACATCCCTCTCGAAGGAAGGATGGACCATCAGTGACAGCGTGGACTATCTGGTTCTTCGGGCAGCAATCGCCCGTGTCGATCATGAATTGAATGTCGTCCGTTCCGCACGGAAGAACCCGAACTTCTACATCCAGCAGACGCTCGGCGCCGTCTACGAATTGCTTCTCCCTCCCCCACCCTTTCCGTATGAGCGAAGCAAGGAGCTCCTCCTCCGTCTTGAGTCCATCCCGGCAACGCTCGAACATGCGCGAACAAATCTGACCGGAGCCGTAAGACCGTTTGCGCAGACCGCAATCGACAATCTCGCACAGATCCAGAAACAGATGGACAAGTTTTCTCTCGAACTCGTCCAGCTCCTCCCCCTCGGCCATCAGAAGAGGTTCATCTCGGCAGTGATCAAGTCGACGAAAGCACTCGTATCGTACCGTAGATGGCTCGAGGATTCCCTTTCACATATGAACGGCTCGTTCGCCATTGGCGCCGTAGCATATGACGCATATCTCAAAGAGATTGCGCTCATGCCGTTCACTGGCGACGACGTTCTTCGCATGGGAAGAATCGAATGGGAGCGATCGGTGGCATTCGACCATTACGAGTCACTGCGCAATGCGAGCATCCCTCCCCCGCATTTGTTTCCGGATGCCGATGAGCAAATCCGGATCGAAGCTATTCAGGAGGACGCCATTCGGAGGTTTCTGATTGAGAAAGACATCCTCGACGTTCCCGGTTGGGTGCAACACTACCGCAACATGAAGACGCCTCCATATCTGGAGCCGCTCACCTGGCTCGGCGTTGTGGATGACTTGACCTCCCCTTCACGGCTTGACGAGAACAGCGTCAGTTATATCCCGGAGCCGTCGCCGAACCTTTCCTTCTTCCGGAAGGCGTCAGCCCAGGATCCGCGGCCACTGATCGTGCACGAGGGGGTTCCCGGACACTATCTGCAGCTCGTCCTTTCTTGGGAACAACCGAATTTCATCCGCCGACACTACGTTGACTCCGGTCCCATTGAAGGGATCGGTTTTTACGCGGAGGAGATGATGTTGCAGCACGGATTGTTCGACGACGCCCCTCGGACGCGCGAGATCATTTACCGATTCATGCGTCTACGCGCGTTACGAGTTGATGTGGACGTGAAACTGGCACGTGGCGAATACACCATCGAAGATGCCGGACGGTATCTCGCGCAGACCGTACCGATGGACGAGGCAACCGCACAGGAGGAAGCCATTGCGTTTGCCGCAAATCCAGGGCAGGCGATCACATACCAGATTGGCAAGACTCAGATCATCAAGTTGATTGCGGATGCCAAGATCCAAATGAAAGAGAAGTTCAACCTTCGGGAGCTTCACAACTATCTCTGGCGAAACGGGAACGTTCCCATCGCGCTTCTCCGGTGGGAGTATCTCGGTCGCCGCGACGAGCTCGGGAATTTGTGGCCCGATTAGCCCTGACACCACCGCGAACGAAGAGCATTCTATGATATCATTGCGAGATCAGATCGTCTGCATCACCGGTGCCAGCAGCGGCATCGGGGCCGCCTGTGCGCAGGCATTCGCCCGGGAAGGGGCCAGGCTCATCCTCTCAGCGCGCCGCAAGGATCGGCTCGACACAATTGCAAGAAGGCTGATCGCTGACCACGCCGTCCATATCCACACAATGGAGCTCGACGTCACGAATAAGAACCGTGTGGAAGAAGTTTTTTCGTCCCTTCCACCGGAATGGCGC
>DASRUE010000260.1:0-3353 GCA_035687895.1 Bacteroidota bacterium
TGACGGAGCATAATTCTGGATTCGTAAAATCCACAAAGGCATATAAACCTTTTCAGCTGGTTGCCTATGTTGCAGTTCAAACGGAGGGGAAGGCAAGAGAGTTGGAGAAGTACTTCAAGACTGGCTCGGGGAAAGCGATCCCGAAGAAGCGAATCATGACCGGCCAAGCTCTGACAAGAAGTGAAGTCGGTCTAACCGACGAAGCTCCGAAGGGAGCGTAGTCGGTCGCAAGACTACGCCTCACCAAGCAACGGTGGGACTTTTTTTTATGCGTTAGAACTGCATATATTTCAGCATACACGTTGAATTCCTCAAGCACACAGAACCCGCCTTTGCGCGAACAACTTATCCAGGAATTAGTCGGCGTATTCTTCCACGAACGATACGTGGTCCACGGCGCTCAACTGTTGGATGGGTATAAGCGTCCACCTCCCATTGCCAATACTGGCTTTGGTGACGGGAAGCCGCGCACACCGGACATTGTCGGCGTCGATGCGGAAAAACAACGGATCGTATTTGGATTGGTGAGGGAGAATCGGGAGAGCCTGGACTCCGAGGATGCACTCACGGAGTACAACGTGTTGCTGGATCATAAGGCCGATCAGGGAGATCGGGCTTCATTGGTGTTAGTGATGCTCCCTTCTGCTTTGGTTCATGAGTTCACGGGGATCGTTACGCACTACATTCACCGGGAGTATTGGCACAGAATCGTGCCCGTCGCATCAACGCAAGCATTAGGTTGACGCCAAAAAGAAGAACAGCCAGGACAAACCCTGGCTGCCTCCAACTTCCCGGATTTCTCTAACGCACCGACTCGGGATGAATCCCGATACACGCTCTCATCTTCTAGCGCGGAACATCTGTCGTCAGTCTGAACCGGAGTATCTGACCTTGCGTACCATCCAGCACATACAGAATCCTCTCAAAGAATGCCAGACCCGTTGGACGTAACATCCTCCCTCTCGTTTTTGCGATTCCGAACGACTCTTGTTTGAATGCCCCCCTGCTGTTGAACTTGAAGACACTATCAAGTTCTGCATCGGCTATGAACACGTCACGCCTTGAGCGGTCGATGGTAATGGCTTCCGGCTGCAGGTAGCGATTCGGCCGAATAAAATCCACGCTAATGTCTTCGGGCCTCGCAGGATCGAAACGCGGCAACCAACCCTCAAAATCGGAGCTCTGTTCAAAGCGCAGCCAGATGGCACCATACGCAACTCCCTCAGAAGACTGCCCGAGGACAAAATCCCGCACACCCGGGAATGAAGCAATCGATGTTGGTCGGTTGATGTCCGAGATCCCGCTCCCCGTGCGAGTGACAAGAGCGGGGACAGGAGTGATGAAGTTGTCATTCCTGTTAAACAGCAGTACGCGTGCGTCAGGGTCCACAAAGCTGCTGTTGTCAGGTCCTGTGCGCACTGCAAGCCACTCGTTGTCGCCGAAAGTCGTCAGTCCGGGGAACCGTCGTGCGGGTTTCGCCAACTCCCGCCAGATGGTGTCGACGCGCGCCCGGTCAAGGCGATGCGCTGAATCGGAGGAGGACGACACGAGATGAAGCCGGAATATCGCTCCAACGGTGTCCCCGTTCGCTGCAACCATCTCACCCCCTACCAGCAAGTCCAGACGTGAATCCTGCGCAAGCGAAACGGGATGGAGCATGACTCGTTCACTCAGGAACTGCCCTGCCCGATTCATCATCACCACGCGATTCGCCCTCGTGTCTGCCACAAAGAGAAGTTGGTCGTTGCCGATGAGGATGTCTTGCGGCTCGGTGAACCCCGTGAACGGCGGGTCGAGTGCCACGTAGGAAGTATCGAGGGCTGCATCGTCCTGACGGGGAAGCGTTGCCAGGTCGAATTTTTTCTCACACCCCAGGAATAAGGCAAGAACCAAAAGGAGTGATATGGAGATCTGCCGCTTCATGTCAATACGTGAAACCTACTGATATTCTGTGTACCGAGCCAAGTCGATTGAAGCTGGCGAACGCATAGTCTGCATTGACTGTGCTGAAACCAACCTGCACCATAACCCCGGCGCCAAATGCAAGGTCTTCTTCCGAAGTGGCGTCCGCCCCAAACAAAGGCTGCCCGATAGTCCGCTTCACGCCGCCTCGAAGGAAGAACATGTTCTGATATGAATACTCAAGTCCCAACCGAAAATGCTCCGAATTGTCATTGGGGTGATTCAATTGAATGGAGGCCGTCAGTTTCTGATCCTCTGCTTCGTAGGCCTCCATTGCCACACCGAGCTTGAACACGGTAGGGAGGGAAAAAGATTGAAAGTCGCTGACGTTCGCACCACCAAACTGATTGACACTACCCTTTGGCTTCACATCAGAACCAAAGTTGGAAATGACAACGGCAAAACGAGTTGAGCCAAGTCCGGTCCAGTAAAACGTTCCAAGGTCTACCATCACGGACCGCATCTTGAGAACATCCAGTGTCTCCTCGACATAGCGGACCGTGGCCCCGAAACTGAATTGGTCGGTCATCCTTTTCGAATACGTCAGCCCCACGGCAACGTCACCGAAACTGAAGTACCGTCCTGTCCCAAACGGCTGCGTCTCGGTGGTGATCTCCATGTCCTTCATGTGGAGGGATGAAAACGATGCTCCCACCGCGTCCTGATCCGAAACATGGTAGACGACACCAAAAAAGTCATGCTTGATGTCGACAACATACTCCGTGTGTGACGCAATTGCCTGGTCATCCAGGAACTGAACAAGGCCGGCAGGATTCCAGTGGAGTGCCGATGCATCGTTGGCAATGGCAACAAAGGACTCTCCCATGGCCACCCCGCGCGCGCCAACACCAAGCTTGAGAAACTGAAAGGCCGAGATACCGGCGCGCTGCCCCCCAAGGTTTGGCACAAGCTGTCCATAGCTTGAATTGCCGACCGGTAACAGCAAGCTGAGAACCACGATAGGGACATATGTGAGAAGTCTCTTTGCCATCTCAAAATCTGAATGCAAGGCTTACCCGGATCGTCCTTGGTTTGAGATACCTCGCCGGGTTGTACGGGAATGGTGAAATATCTCCCGTCAGTTGGGGATACAGGGGATCATTGTAGCTTGGGGGAGTCGGGTCTCCATACTCATACGCCTGCCCTGTTACCGGATTGATGATCTGAGAGTTCTGTCGGTCGAGGAGATTCTCGACTTCAACAGTGGCAATCAGCTTTCCTATTCCCACATCGAAATACTTCTCGAAGTTGATATCAATGTAGAACCAATTGTCTCCTATCGCCTCCAGACCCTGATCGATATTGGCAATATATTCGGGGCGACCGGTCGTTGCGTTGTAACCAACAAGCCGGCCGGGCGTGTAACGCTTCCCCGACTGGAAGAAGAGCCG
>DASRUE010000261.1:0-17663 GCA_035687895.1 Bacteroidota bacterium
CAATTCCAGCTTCATGTGGGCGAGTTGCAGCCCACAATCCGAACTGAGACCGCCTTTAAAGGATTAGCTCCAGCTTGCGCTTTAGCAACCCGTTGTAGCGGCCATTGTAGCACGTGTGTTGCCCTGGACATAAGGGCCATGAGGACTTGACGTCATCCCCACCTTCCTCACTACTTGCGTAGGCAGTCCATTTAGAGTGCCCAGCTTGACCTGATGGCAACTAAATGTAGGGGTTGCGCTCGTTGCAGGACTTAACCTAACACCTCACGGCACGAGCTGACGACAGCCATGCAGCACCTGTACCAGTGTGTATTGCTACAAGACCGACTTTCATCGGTTGTCACTGGCCTTTCAAACCCGGGTAAGGTTCTTCGCGTTGCATCGAATTGAACCACATGCTCCACTGCTTGTGCGGGCCCCCGTCAATTCCTTTGAGTTTCAACCTTGCGATCGTACTCCCCAGGTGGGGTACTTAATGCGTTAGCTTTGGCACTGATCCCGCTCGAGGCTCGCTTCAGCAGCAAGCACCGAGCGGGACCAGCACCGAGTACCCATCGTTTAAGGCGTGGACTACCAGGGTATCTAATCCTGTTTGCTCCCCACGCTTTCGCGCCTCAGTGTCAGTTACGGACCAGGAGACCGCCTTCGCTACCGGTGTTCTTCATGATATCTACACATTTCACCGCTACACCATGAATTCCATCTCCCTCTGCCGTACTCAAGACCTCCAGTATCGATGGCAATTCTGCAGTTAAGCTGCAGGATTTCACCACCGACTTAGAGACCCACCTACACGCCCTTTACACCCAGTAATTCCGGACAACGCTCGGATCCTACGTATTACCGCGGCTGCTGGCACGTAGTTAGCCGATCCTTATTCGCAGGGTACGGTCAATTCCGGAAACCGGAACATTCATCCCCTGCAAAAGAAGTTTACATCCTAACGGACTTCATCCTTCACGCGGCGTCGCTGCGTCAGCCTTTCGGCCATTGCGCAATATTCCTCACTGCTGCCTCCCGTAGGAGTCTGGACCGTGTCTCAGTTCCAGTGTGGCTGATCATCCTCTCAGACCAGCTACTGATCGTAGCCTTGGTGGGCCGTTACCTCACCAACTAGCTAATCAGACGCAGGCTCGTCAATAGGCCCCTTACGGGATTTAACAACTGTCACCATGCGGTGCCGCTGCATCATCGGGTATTAGTCCAACTTTCGCTGGATTATCCCCGTCCTAAAGGCAGATTGCCTACGTGTTACTCACCCGTGCGCCACTTTACTCGGGATATTGCTACCCCTTTCTCGTAAGACTTGCATGTGTTAAGCACGCCGCCAGCGTTCGTCCTGAGCCAGGATCAAACTCTCCGTTGTAAGTTCTATTCAAACTTTCAAACGTCTAGTTTGATGCTTGGCGTCATTACTTGCATGTTGCAAGATACTTAGCCAAGGTTTCACTCTTGCTAAGATTGACTAATGGCTATGCACACTAATTTTCAAAGAACAACACTCTTAAGCGCAACACGCCGTTGTATTGGCGGGCTTTAAATATAGCAAAGAAACGCTGTTAAGTCAAGAACTAATTGGGAGTTTCTAACTTTTTCCTTGCAGCTTAATGCGCGGACCTATTGAAGGTGGATGTCAATATACGAGACCTGGATATAAGAGTCAAGCTCTACGTCGAGAGAATCGCTGCAAGCTTCCACAACCCCTTGTCTATGGTCTTGCGATTCGTCCACGTTTCTTTCAATGGCGTAAATGATATCTTCCCGTGAATTTCTCCCACCATTACGCCGGTTTGCCCTTCAATCAGCGACTCCACGGCAGCAACTCCCAACCGACTTGCCAATAGTCTATCTCTCGCCGTCGGACTCCCCCCACGCTGGATATGTCCAAGAACGCATACTCTGTAATCATATCCCGCAGCGTCCTTTATCTTTTCTGCAAGGCTAAAGGCCCCACCCTCTTTCTCACCTTCTGCCACGATAATTATGGCACTCGACTTTAGTTGCTTAGATGCTTCGAGCTCTTCCTTCAATTCCTGGATGTTCGTATGCGCTTCAGGAATCGCTATGTGTTCCGAACCGCTCGAGATGCCGACATCAAGGGCGATGAACCCAGCGTCGCGGCCCATCACTTCCACATAGAACAACCGATCATGTGACGCGGCAGTATCACGGATCTTGTCAATGGCCTCCATCGCGGTATTGACGGCGGTGTCATACCCGATGGTGTAGTCCGTCCCATAAAGATCATTATCTATGGTTCCCGGAACACCCACGATTGCAATGGCGTGCTCCTCACTCAGTTTCACAGCTCCCTCAAAGGTACCATCTCCGCCAATTGCCACCAACCCCTCAATGCCCGCGTCGCGTAAATGCTTGGCTGCCTCAGTGCGCCCCTCGTTTGTCCGGAAGTGCTCGGAACGTGCTGTTCGAAGAATCGTTCCCCCGCGCTGAATGATGTTGGAGACCGAACGAGCCTGGAGATCCACAAACCTGCCCTGGATCATCCCCTCGTACCCATACTGGATGCCCACAACCTCGCAGCCATTATAAATGCCGCTTCGCACGACGGCCCGGACACATGCATTCATTCCCGGAGCATCCCCTCCGCTGGTGAACACACCAATTTTCTTCATGATTCGTAATGATCAAGTGAAAACGCTGTTTGGGTTTTCAATGTATTCAAGCCTCCCCTCAAAGTCAACGAATCACCCCATGCGCCAACTTCTCGTTTTGACATCTACCCTTTTTTTGTTATACTCATTCTCATAGTTCATCGCCACACCACAGAGAGTCGGCCATCATATCTTGTTCAGCATCAGGAGGATGTGCACTCCTCGACACTATCTCTCGATTCCATCCTTGTGTTTACTTACCAACGGTTACTCCATTTCTTCACTTCTGATGACGTCGCACATGATTTCTTCACAAGTGCAATGACTCTTCGTACGGTACAACACTAAAAGAAAGGAGCCTATGTCTTCATCGAAAGAAGCCTGGGGATCGCGCGTAGGGCTGGTCCTCGCCATGGCTGGCAATGCCGTCGGCTTAGGAAATTTTCTTCGGTTTCCTGTCCAAGCTATAAACAATGGAGGGGGTGCTTTCATCATTCCCTACCTCGTATCATTTCTCCTTATGGGGATTCCTCTTCTCTGGATTGAATGGTCCATGGGACGGTTTGGAGGAAAATCTGGTAACCACTCCACCCCTTACATTCTGGATTCCATGGCCAAAGCGCGATGGTTCAAGTACTTCGGTGTGTTTGGCATCTGGACGAACCTCGCCGTCGCAGCATACTACTGCTACATCGAATCATGGACGATGTCGTACGTGATGCACTCGATCGGACGGACTTTCGATGGAATGACGCAGATTCAGGTCGCTGATTTTTTCCGGCAGTATGTCGACATCACTGTCACCACAACCGGTATTCCTTACGAAGCAGTCATATTTTACATCCTGTGTTTGTTCTTAAACACGTGGATTCTTTCGCGCGGACTTAGTGGTGGCGTGGAAAGAACCGCCAAAATCGGGATGCCCCTCCTCATCTTATTTGGAATCTTTCTCGCGATACGGGGACTCACGCTCGGCACCTCAGGCGCCTCCGAAGCGCACCCTGATGCAAATGCCTGGGCGGGGATCAACTTCCTGTGGGAACCACAATTCGACTCTCTCTGGAATCCAAAGGTTTGGCTCGCAGCCGCCGGACAGATTTTCTTCACGCTCTCCGTCGGTATGGGGACAATCCATTGCTATGCGGCATATGTCAAAGCAAAGGATGATGTCGCGCTGAATGCCATGTCGGCCGGATGGATGAATGAATTCGTGGAGGTGGTGCTTGGCAGTCTGATCGTCATTCCGATTGCGGCTGGATACCTCGGCTTGAATTGGGTCAAAGAGAACGCCGGATTCGGGATGGCATTCCAGACCATGCCATTTTTGTTCGAGAACTGGGGGCCGTTCCTCGCAACGCTCGCCGGAGTCTTCTGGTTCGGACTCCTTTTTTTCGCGGGAATCACCTCCTCCCTCGCTATGGGAACACCATGGATGGGATTCATGGAGGATGAGTTCAAGTGGGGAAGAAAGAAGTCGGCTTGGTCGTTTGGATTTATCGTGCTCGTCCTCGGCCTGCCGACGGTGTTCCTCTTCAACTACGGCGTCTTCGATGAGTATGACTACTGGGCCGGCACGGTGTCCCTCGTCATTTTTGCACTCGCCGAGTCCGTCCTATTCGCCTGGGTTTTTGGAATTGACAAGGGATGGAAGGAATTGACGACTGGCGCAGACATGAAAGTACCTGACTTCTATAAGTTCGTGATCAAGTACGTTACTCCGGTGTTTCTCCTGTTTGTCTTCATCGGATCAGTTTTCTCTCCCCTGAATGGCGATTGGACGGGGGCACTCTCAAGCCTAATGAACGGTCAAGGTTGGGCACTGGACAATGGCTCTATTATCCGTCAGCTTTTCAATTCCGGATTGCGTGAACAAATCGCGGCCGCAACTGACCCTTTGCAAAAAGCCACCCTCGAAGAGCGCCTCGCTTATATTGAAGGCGCTCGAATCCTCCTCAGCGCGGTGTTCCTCGGGATCTGTTATCTGGTATATCTCGCGTATAGAAAGAGAAAATTGGAAGGGAGGCCCGCATGACTGCAGTAGCAATTCTTACGATGATAACGACAATGGGAATCGTAACGGGATTCGCCGTCTACTTCTTCTTTAAGGTCCTCAGTACACCACCAAAGAAGGACGGGGAAGAGTAGCACACGTTGGTTTCCTTTCACGTCAGAAGCCATCCCGACAAAGTCAGGATGGGCTTCTTTCTTTTGCAATTGATGAATCGCCGTTATCGAAGCTGATCAATATGCCAATTCTTCATTCGCTCCAGCATTGCCCGGTCGGTCAGGTCATAGTGGATAGGGGTGACAGATATATAGTTGTTCCTTATTGCCACCTGGTCCGCGTCGAGCTCGGTATCAGTGACGTTCATCTTGCCCGTCAACCAGAAATATTCTCTGTTGGCAGGGTCGCGACGTACGTCAAACGTATCATCCCATGAGGACTTCCCTTGCTTCGTCAACATGATTCCCTTGATCTCATGCTCGGGAACCGCGGGAACGTTAACATTCAGCAGTGTCCCTTCCGGAAGGCCGTGCCTCGCAACAAGAAGCGCAAGCTTGACTGCAAACTTTGCGGCATAGGAAAAGTCCGGCTCTTGATACGTCGTCAGCGAGACTGCAATGGAAGGAATGCCCAGCACCGTTCCCTCTGTTGCTGCCGACACAGTGCCGGAGTAGATGATGTTGATTGCGGTATTGGATCCATGATTGATGCCCGAGATGATCATGTCGGGTTTGGATTTCATCAAAAAACGGACTCCCAGTTTCACCGCGTCGGCGGGTGTCCCCTCCACTGCGTAGCCGAACACCTCGTCGTTTTTCCGGAACGGCACCGCCCTGAGGGGATAGTTCACCGTGATTGCAT
Source organism: Bacteroidota bacterium (assembly GCA_035687895.1). Taxonomy (GTDB): domain Bacteria; phylum Bacteroidota; class Ignavibacteria; order UBA10030; family UBA6906; genus JAERML01. The sequence continues at coordinate 5,479 of DASRUE010000261.1, forward strand.
GACCCACGGCGCTCTGCTGTTTGTCCGGCGCAACCACTGTGACGTTGGCGATCTTCTTGACCTCCTGCACCAGCGCAAAAATACCCGGCGCATCGATGCCGTCGTCGTTGGAGATGAGGATGTTCAGTGGTGCCGAAGATTCCGGAGACATCGTCAGTAACTCTCTTTCATCGTGGGGAAGCGCTGCTCTTTCACATCGTCGATATATTGTGTAAAGGCACTCCGCATCGTTTGCGCGAGCTCCGCATACCTTCGAACGAACCGCGGCTTGAATTCTTCGGTCAGCCCGAGCATATCATACACGACCAACACCTGCCCATCGCAGTGCGGACCTGCACCAATGCCAATCGTCGGTACGGAAATAGATCGTGTGACTTTTTTCGCCAGGGAAGCGGGTATCTTTTCCAGTACGATGGCAAACACTCCCGCATCTGCAAGTACCTTCGCATCACGCAGCACCTGCGCTGCTTCCTCCTTGTCCTGCGCACGCACTTCGTACGTGCCAAATTTGTTGATGGCCTGCGGCGTCAGTCCCAGATGACCCATCACCGGAATGCCAATCTTGACGAGATGCCTGACGACGTCGGCGATATACGCTCCACCCTCCAGCTTCACTGCTCCAACACCCACCTCCTTCATCACCCGTCCGCAGTTCCGCACCGCTTCATCAACGCTGTTCTGATATGACATGAATGGCATATCCACCACGATCAATGCATTCCTTACCGCGCGCTTGACTGCCTTGGCGTGGTAAATCATGTCGTCCACCGTTACGGGAAGTGTCGTCTCGTGCCCCTGCACAACGTTGGCCAGGGAGTCACCGACAAGAATGATGTCGGTTCCCACTTGATCGAGGTACTTGGCAACAAGAAAATCATAACCGGTGAGCATGGCAATCTTCTCGCCCGTCTTCTTCATCGTCATGACTGTCTTCGTCGTAACAACCCTCGGCCGGGTGGTCGACTTAACGCGTGTGGATGATTTCGGCATTGCGCATGTCGTGATTGATTTCGGATTCAGTGAATTCGGTGAGTGTGATACCCCAGTCCTCTTCAAATCCTCTCCGGATGCACAGAGCAAGACTGTCAAGGTCAAGCTCCGTTCCGCTCAGGGAGGCCAGGTCTGCTGTCTTGGTTCGAAGCTCGTCGCTGATTCGCTTCTTCGTCGCCGCATCATCGAGCGCCAGGTAGTCTGCGAGTCGTTGATGCGCGGGTCCGCAGAGGATCGAGCCATGCTGGAGAATAACATCCTGCTCGCCGTCACTATACCGACGTTGCGCGCTGCCGACCAGCTTGCGGCCCTCGTACTCAATCTCATAACGTGCGGAGCTCGTAAAGCAAGGTATACTGGAGGCATGCCTGTACACCTCGGCAAAGTTCGGTTGCAGTCTCTGAAGCGTAACATCGACACCAAACATTTGCAGTCCTCTCACCAGTGCCCTACTGATATCGTTGTAGACTTGCAGCACGCCCGAACGGCCTGCTCCCATAACAATAGAGTAGGTCAGCTCCTGCGCATGGAGAATCGCCCGCCCACCCGTTGGGCGACGCACAATATCGATCCCGTCCTGATCGCACTTCCTTGAGTCGATATCTGCGGCATTCTGGTTATATCCGAGGGAAATCGCCCACGGTTTCCATTGGTAGAGGCGCAGCGTTGGTGCACCGGTACCTGCAAGCAACTCCAGCGCAAGCTTCTCATCGCATCCCATGTTGAACGCGCCTGACCTGACACCGCTGTTCATGAATCGCCAGGTGGAAACCATTCAATGCTCACTATGCTGAGGGTCGTGGTCCACCAATAATGCCTCTCTTACTGTTGGCGATGAACGCGAGAACGTTCTGCACTTCCGGGAACGCTGTGAGTGATGCGTCTTCCTTGATCTTTGCAACGGCCTGAGAGACGTTCAGCTTCGAATTGTAGATCCACTGATATGCCTTGTCCAGAGCCGCAATCGCTTCTGGAGAGAAACCTCTCCGCCGAAGACCGACGGAGTTGAGCCCTTGGAACACGAGCGGTTCTTTTCCTGCGAGAATATAGGGGGGAACATCCTTCGGCACTCGCAACCCGCCACCAATCATGGTATGGGCACCGATGTGTACAAACTGATGCACCGGCGTGATACCGCCGATGATCGCATAATCCGCCACATGACAGTGGCCCGCAAGCATCGCTGCGTTGGACATGATGATGTGACGCCCGAGAACGCAGTCGTGTGCAATGTGGACGTACCCCATCAGGTAGTTGTCAGACCCAATGACGGTCCGTCCATTTCCTCCCGTACCACGGTGCAGCGTCGCATACTCACGTACCACCGTGCGATCACCGACTTCACATGTGGTTTTTTCGCCCGCGTACTTCAAATCTTGCGGTGCATGGCCAACGATCGCGCCATGGTGAATCTTGCACTCTTTACCAATGCGGGCTCCTGTCGCGATAAGGGCGTTGGATGCAACGGTCGTGCCGTCACCGATGACAGCCTCCTCTTCAACTACAGTGAATGGGCCGATGGATACATTCACGCCAAGGTGCGCCTTGGGGCTGACCTGTGCACGGGAATCAATGAGGGTGCTCATGCAAGGTTCGATTTGGGATTCGGAAGCTGGCGGGAAAAAATACTCCGACCAGCAAGGACAGGCCTGTTGCTGGCACAAGATAAGAGTTTGCGTCGTGCATTGCAATCAGACTAACCGTTGCTGAAGGCTGGCCTTATCATAAGCAGAAAGCAACGGCAGTTGAACGAAGAAACCAGTGGATCATTTTCTTAGCTTTACAGGCACATCCGGCTTCTCCCCGGAGATTGATTTCGACATAACAACAACTGCCACAATCCCAATGACAACAAACAGCAGCCCCATTCCATAGTCACCGAGAAGGAGTTTTCCCATCCCAAACAGCGCCATATAGACGACAACAACGCCGCTCACCCAACCCACTGCCAGCCGCCCGAACCCACTGTCGCTTTTCACATCCGGCAGCTCTGCCGCGATCGACTTCCACCCAATTCCACCAGGATGGACTCGCCGGTAGAATGTATGGAGCACTTTCGGGTCAACCGGCCTGGTAAGAAAGGTCACGATAAGCCACACGATGGTCGTTCCGAGCACTGTGGGGTAGAGCGTAATCGGCGACTGCAGGCCATAAGCAAGAGCAAGCGGATAAATGATCAGCGGCGTGACAAGTGCAGCGATCTCTGTCCAGGCATTGATCCGCCACCAGAACCAGCGCAGAATAAGGACAGCCCCCATCCCTGCACTTGCGTTAATAATAAACTCCCATGCCCCCGCTATACTTGTAAGCACGTATCTCGCAATAAGAAGGGAGAAGATGAGAAGCACTGCAACGGCAATCCGGGAAATGAGTACGTAGTGCTTATCCGGTGCAGATTTCCTTATGAACCGCCGGTAGAAGTCATTAATTATGTACGATGTCCCCCAATTCAGTTGCGCCGAGATGGTTGACATGTACGCCGCAAGGAACACCGCGATGAGCAGACCGAGCAGACCGGGCGGGAGAAACTTTAGCATCATTTTGGGAAAGAGCAGACGCGGCGCTACGGTGTTCTCGTATTTTTCATAGAAGTGAAGGAATTCTGCCGAATGATACGCGGGATCAGCCGAGGAGAGTAGTGCTTTGTTGGCATATGCTTCTTCCACCTGTGCAAACAAGGGTGGGTTCTCTGTCTTGAGGACATCAACACTCTCTGCCCGTGGAAGAACAACCAGTGCAGCGAGTGCCACAAGGATCCAAGGCCAGGGCCGGACCGTGTAGTGCGCAACGGTAAACCAGAGTGCAGCAAAAAGGCTATGCCTCTCGTCCTTGGCAGCCATCATGCGCTGTGCAATGTACCCGCCACCCCCGGGATCTGCGCCCGGGTACCAGCTTGACCACCACTGCAGCCCGACATACGCCGCAAACGATCCCACTGTCAGCGCAAGCACACCGGCAGCCATGCCCGTTGGACCCGCATCACCAATTCTCGGCACGAAGCTAAGAACCTCCACGGACAGGATATTCTTGAAATTCGCCGCCCCACCAACCTCCGGCAACTGAACGACGACCACGGCAAGGACAATACAGCCAATCATCGCAATGACGAACTGCAGGGCATCCGTCCGTGATGTGCCGACCAACCCTGACGCCGCAGCATAGACTGCAACAACCGCGGCCACGATTACCACAAGAAGAAACGAATCAAGTCCTGGCAGCACCACCTGGAAGATTGACTGCAGAGCAGCATGCACCCACGCCAATACAATGGCATTCATGAACAGCCCGAGATACACCGCACGCAATCCACGAAGGACGGCTGCCACTTTGCCTGAATAGCGCAGTTCAACAAGCTCAACATCCGTCATGATTCCGGCCCGTCGCCAGAGCTTCGCGAAGAAAAACACTGTCAGCATCGCGCCGATCGCCATATTCCACCAGAGCCAATTGCCGGCGATACCGTTTCGTGCGACCAACTCTGTAACGGCCAGAGGTGTATCTGCGGCAAATGTTGTGGCCACCATTGCTGTCCCTGCCACATACCACGGCAGATTCCGGCCCGACAGAAAGAACTCCTCGGTGTTCTTCCCCGCCTTGCGCGAATAGTACGCGGCAACCCCGAAGGTTAGGAGAAACATGGCAGCGATGACTGCAATATCCAGCCAGTGTAGCAAATGCATGGGCCTTCCTCCTATTTCGTGGGAATGTTGCCGAGCGCCCGGGCAACAAGTTTTTCAATGGCCGGGAGGATCATCAGCTCCGTCTGGCCTCGCGGTTCTTTTGCTCTTTCGATTGCTTCAAGTGCCTCTTTCTCCCATGCCACATCTCCCCTCACCCCGCTTTGAATGTACCCAAGCGACTCAACGCCAATGTCTGCCACTCTGCTGAGATCTTCAGACATGGAAGCGATCTCCGCAAGAGGGGGCGACCTCGTGATAATCACCGAAAGATGCAGGTGGTTTTCCTTCCAGCCACGGAGGATGTACATCAGGCTGTTAGCAAGGGAGTCCCCGCTTTCCAATCCAGCCAGATACCGGTCGACTGCACTTCGAAATCGCCGCGCTTCGACAGCATCCGGTCTGGCAGCATCCACGACTCGCGTGAGCGGAGAGTATGACGTATGTGGTTTCAATCTCCCGCGAACATATCCCTTCACAGGTTCCAGCACGTCCACGAGCGTTTTCAACGCTGCGATATCACGGTCGCCTGTGAGACGGCGCAGCAGCATCTCATAGTTTTTTTCGTGAGTAAGGCCATGCTCTTCCAGTTGCAGACTAATTCGGTCGAGACGGCGATACATGTCATCGACATTCACGACCGTCCGGGGTGACCAGAGCCGCTCGGCAATCGCCGCGGTCCTTGGCCAGATCCGGGAGTCGATGGTCTCCGGAGAGACAAACTCCGCCCACATCGTCGCCTCTCCGCCAAGGATGTTCCCTTTCCCCTCATCGGAGAGTTGCACATCTTCAGGAAGCGGATCATTGAGATAGTGAATGTCGGTGGGTTGGATGAGATCTATATAATACCCGTTCGAGAGAATGCTGCGGTACCCCAGCTTCGCAGCGCGCTCCATCGCCCCCCTTCCCCGCCAGGAATGGATGACAACATTGGTCGGCATTGCTTCGTGGAGGATTTCATCCCATCCAATCATGACCTTCTTGTGTTTCGTCACGATCGCAAGGAGTCTTTTGTTGAAATAGCTTTGAAGGGTACCGTTATCCTGGATATTGTTCTCAGCTTTGAAGCGCTGGATGTCCGGATTGTTATCCCAGTGTTCGGCACTGTGCCCGGTATGCTCAACCTCATCTCCTCCGATGTGGAAGAAGGGATCGGGGAACAGGTCCGCCATCTCACCGAACAGCCTGTCGAGAAACTCGTAGGTGTATTCGCTGGCCGGATTCAAAACCGGATAGAATATTCCCCACTTCCGCTCGACCGTGACGGTGCCAGGCGCACTTGAGAGTTCCGGGTACGCCGCAATCAATGCCGTCGCATGGCCCGGTACGTCGAACTCGGGAACGACTCGTATTCCCCGGTTGTCAGCATACTCCACGACTTCTTTGATCTGACTCTGTGTATAATAGAGTCCATCCGATCCGATCTTATGCAGCTTTGGAAATTCCTTGCTCTCCACACGAAATCCCTGGTCATCGCACAAATGCCAGTGGAACACGTTCATCTTCACCGCCGCCATGCCGTCGATGTTCCGCTTGATCACATCCATCGGCATGAAATGGCGCGCCGCGTCGATCATCAAACCACGCCATGGAAATCGAGGGCGGTCTTCAATTCTTACGCCGGGCAGGTAGAAGCCCTGAGCATCTGCAGTCAGCAATTGCAGCATCGTTTCCATACCCCGAAGCGCGCCAAGATCGGTCTCAGCATTCAGGCCGATGCCTCTCGATGAGACCACGAGGACGTACGATTCATCTTCGCCAAGTTCGATGTTTCCCGCGCGCTGTGTGGTAATGGTGAGTGAAGGGGATTCCACCTCAGCATCGGGGACGATGAAGTCTTGCGGCAGAAAGAGGCCTGTCCTTTCAGAGAGACGTCGCAACATCCTCGTCGCAGCGGAATACAGGCGCTCGTGTGCGTTCCCCTGGATGACAATCCGGAACGATGTGTCCACCCGAAAGGCCAGCTCAGTGAACATAATGTTTTCAGGAATGGGCATCAGAGAGATGCTTGAAGGTGCTTCACCGGCAGAGACATTCCCGAACAGGAACATCCTACATAGGAGCAGTGGAACGAGACGGTACACGCGGATCTGGAGCATGAAATGCCTGCTGAGTTGTCTGGATTATGTGGAACGCCGAGATGGAGAGGGAGACAACAGAAGGAACGGATTTGACTTCAGGCGCGGACGAAACCGCCGGCGGCTTCAAAGGCATACAACATGCAAACGAACATCGTGAGTGCCCATACAACAGACCCTAAGGACGAAGAGCCTAATTATTGTTTTGCATGTCCGTGGGAACGGAACGGGTCTGACTGCCGTTGCCGCCCGGCATCTGTCCCCGGGTATCGACCCTGTCGATGATGGATGCCATCATTTCTGCTTCGGCCACGAGGTCGCCGCTGACGAAGGCTTTCCCTTTCATCACGCATATCTTGCTCTTGCGGCTCACCAACGTCAGTTCGAACACAAGCTGGTCGCCTGGAAGAACCGGCTTCCGGAACTTGACATTGTTGATGGACATGAAGTAGACCAGCTTGTCGCCCGGGTTCTCGACGCCGTTGAGAAGGAGAATGCCTCCAGTTTGTGCCATCCCTTCAATAATCAGCACACCCGGCATCACTGGTTGCCCCGGGAAGTGCCCCTCGAAGAATGGTTCATTCGTGGTCACATTCTTGACGCCGACAATGCTCTCGTCGATCTTGAAATCGATGATCTTGTCCACAAACAGGAACGGGGAACGGTGCGGGAGAATCTTCTTGATCGCATTGATGTCGAAGACCACTCCTGCCTTCCGCTCGTGCTGGTACTTGCGGACGAGTTTCTTTTGCTGGTAGAGTTTCCTGATTTTCCTGGCGAACTCGATGTTGCTCGCGTGTCCGGGGCGGGCAGCGAGGATTTGCGCCTTCAGTGGCACGCCAATGAGAGCCAGGTCACCCATCATGTCCAGGAGTTTGTGCCTGGCCGGTTCGTTCGGGAAGTAGAGCGGACGGTTGTTGAGAACGCCATTGCTTCCGAGGATTACCGAAGACCTGATGCCGAGTTTGTCACTGATCCGTTTGAGTTCCGCATCGTTCAGGTCCCTATCAACAATCACGATGGCATTGTCCAGAGTGCCGCCGCGTATCAACCCCTGACTGTGGAGCATCTCGACTTCATGAAGGAAGCAGAAGGTTCGGCACGGCGCGAAGTCGGTAACGAACTCCTTTTCCAGGTTGAACAATCCGGTATGCTGGCTGCCAAGCGCCGGGTTGTGATAGTCCACCATCACAGTGATGCGATAGTCGTCCGTGGGAAGCGCGACGATATCCACACCCTTCTCTTCATTATGGTAATGGACAGTCTGGTCGATGATAAGGTAGTCCTTCGGCGCGTTTTGCTTCTCGAAACCGGCTTTCATCAAGACGTCCACGTACGGCTTGGCGCTTCCGTCCCCGATGGGCGGCTCGTTGGCATCAAGCTCGATCAAAACGTTGTCCACCTGCAGACCTACCAGAGCAGCCATCACGTGCTCAACGGTGTGGATCCTTGCCTCGCCAATTGCAATAGTAGTGCCACGCGAAATATCAACGACGTGGTCAACATCAGCCGGCACCTCCGGAGATCCACCGAGATCAATTCGCCGGAACCGGATACCGTAGTTCTCAGGCGCCGGTTTGAACGTCATCGTGGAGATGCTTCCGGTGTGGAGCCCGATTCCACTCATCGAAACCGGTTGCTTGATGGTACGCTGTTGAACGAGCATAACAACTCCAAAGAGATGGTGGGGTTACTTCTTTGATTTCGGATTTCGCATCTTGGGTTTCGCATTTCGCCCGCCTGTCTCTTTGAGTCTTCTGAGGCGGGTAGGAGCCGCGGCTTTCATGGGATTGCCGTCCCGTGCAGTCAGTCCCTTTTCCAGTTGATCAATTTTTTGCTGCAATGCCCTTACTGTTGTGAGGAGTTCAGGGAGCCGAAGCACAGCGCCCTGAATGCGGAATGCCTCTCTGTGCGGCTGTGCCGGATAGCCGAAGTACGTTTGTCCGGGTTTTGCAATCGAACGGTGGATGCCCGACTGGGCGCCGATCTTCGTCCCGTCGGCAATCTCAAGATGGCCGGTGATCCCCACCTGTCCGCCAATCATGTTGTTCTTCCCGAGCCTTGTGCTGCCTGAAATACCCGCCTGCGCAGCGATCACGGTATTCTCACCGATCACCACATTGTGTGCAATTTGAATCAGGTTGTCGAGCTTTGCTCCCTTCTTTATACGAGTCTCTCCCAGGGTGGCCCGGTCGAGTGTACAATTCGCCCCAATCTCCACGTCGTCCTCTATCACCACAATTCCGAGTTGCGGAATTTTCTCAAACGTGCCGTCAGGTTTTGGCGCGAATCCAAACCCATCGCTCCCCACCACTGCTCCAGAATGGATGATCACCCGCGCGCCGATCCTGCATCCCTCCCGCACCGTGACGTTGGCATGCAGCAAGGTTTCATTCCCGACCGTCACCTGCTCACCGAGAACCACTCCATGGCCGATCATCGCACCATCACCAATCGCGCATCGATCACCGATAACGGCATGGGCACCCACGCGCACGTTGCGGCCGAGCGTGACAGAGGGTGCGATAACTGCGGTGGAGTGAATGCCGGGTGGCAACGGGTCACTCGGGGGATTGAAGGTAACGAGAATTTTCAGGAATGCAGTGTAGGGATCATCAACGCGGAGGAGGACAGGACGCGGACCGGTCGCATCACTGGCGACGGTTTCCAGGTTGCGCGCAACGATGACGGATGAGGCACCGGTCGTTCCCAGAAATCGGATGTACTTCGGGTTGGCAAGGAAGGTGATGTCGCCCTCCCCCGCCTCCTCGATCTTGGCCACGCGCTGAATGTCAACCGCATCGTTACCCTCAACCTCCGCGTTCAGCATTGCGGCGATTTCACGGAGCTTCATGATAGCCCTGGCGGCATTACTTGCCGAACGACTGCATACGCGCGAGCACCTTCTGCGTCAGATCGTTCTTGTCATTAGCATAGAGAAGCAGGATCTCCCCGCTCCGGTCGAACACGTAGTCGTACCCATCTTCCTTGGCGATGTCCTCCAGAACCTTGAAGATCTTGTTCTGGATGGGTTTCATCACCTCATTCTGCTTCTGGAACAATTCTCCGCTCTGGCCAAACTTCTTGTTCCGGAAATCGGCGATGCTTTGGTCAAGTTCGCGCAGTTCCTTTTCCGCATCCGCGCGAGCCTGGTCGGTCAGGATCAGTTTCTTCTTGTCATACTCGTCGAATTTTTTCTTCCAGTCCGACTGCATCTTCTGCAATTCCGATTCCCATTGCGCCACCATACCATCCAGCGATCGCTGTGCATCGACCGCTTCCGGAAGCGCCTGCATGATTGTCTCAGAGTTGATATGGCCGATCTTCGATTGCGCGGACGCCAGACCCGCGACCAGCAACGCGATCACCACCAGCACACTGTGTTTCATTGTCCGTCGCTCCGTTTCTGGTTACTTGCCACGCTTCAGCTTGTCGATGACACGGTTGGTCAGGTCCTCCTTCGTGTCCCCGTAGAGGAGCACGCGCACCTGGTCCGTCTGGTCGAACACGAATGTATATTTCTCCTGCTTCGCCACTTGCTCGATAGCCTTCAGAATTTTCTCCTTGAGAGGGTTGATGATCCTGTCGGTCTGTTTGGCCAGCTCGCCATCATTACCGAACTTCTCCACGCGGAATTCCTCGTAGCGGCGCCGGAGGTCGGCAAATTCCTGCTGGGCCGCTTTCTTGGCGGCGTCATTCATCAGAGCCTCTTTCTTCTGATACTCTTCGATCTTGGTGGTCAGGTCTTTTTCCATCGCGGCAAGCGAGTCCTGGAAGGGCCTGGTCATTCCGTCAATCCTTCGCTGGGCTTCCTGGGCCTCCGGGAGTTCCTGAAAGATCTTGGTTGAGTTCACGTATCCTATTTTCTGCGCCTGCGCGTCGGCATTCTGGAATGCAAACGCGATCAGGGCGCTCAGAGCAACGACGATTTGCTTCACAAGTACCTCTATGAGTAATTGGTGGAAGAATGGAACAGAGAGTATAACTACTAAAACCCGCGCCCGAAGACGAAATGGAAGCGCCACCCGTCCGGCTTTCCATCACGCGGCTCAACATCATCAAATCCATACCCGTAATCGAACCCGAGCAATCCAATGGGGTTGATCTGGAGTCGCGCACCAAGCCCGGCGGAACGTTTCAGATCGAAAAAGTCCGCCTTTGACAGCGACTCGTACACATTCCCTCCTTCGGCAAAACCCAGCACGTAGATGGGAATCGGGTTAATGGCAAGGGCAAACCGGAGTTCCATGGTTTGCTTTGTCATGGCCTTGCCTCCGGTGATATCATTGGAGGTGTTGCGAGGACCGATGGCCTGATCTTCATAGCCACGCAACGGCGTCGTGGCCACGTAGCCCAGTCCGGTCCCCCCCATAAAGAACAACTCGATGGGCGAGACGTTGGAGACAGAATAGAAGTCGGCCACGTAGCCATACTGCGAACTCAGGTAGAGCGCAACGCGACTGCTCCCGAACAATGGCACATACCAGTCCGAAGTGAAGACCCACTTGTGGAAGTCCACTGATCCGGGAAGGAGTGGACCTCCGGACATTTCAACAGAAAGAGAAATGTTGGAACCGTACGTCGGAAAGACGGGATCGCTGATACTGTTCCTCGAAATGATCTGCGTGACGCTCACCTGGGTCGATTTCCCCTCGCGGTAGATTCCCCGACCGTCGTTCACATCGTTATGCTGCGCGTTCAGGATCCAGTCGCCACGGAAATAATCATCCGGCCATTTGAAGCGCCGCCCCACACGGATAGAACCGCCGCGTTGCGCGAGGTCGTAGGTGTACACCTGCCGCGTATCGAACAGGCTGACCCCGAGCAGCGTGGGTGTATCATAAAGCCATGGCTCTGTAAATCCGATCGTGAATGTCCGGTACTGCGTGCCGGTCCCGAACTGCCATTCAAAATTGAGTATCTGCCCGGCCCCACCGGAAAGAGGTTCGCTGATCGAAAAGTTGTTGATCGTGAACCCGAGGGCTCCTGTCACGCCGAACGCACCACTGTAACCGATGGAAGCGTTGATGTTGTCGCTGGATTTTTCCTCCACCTCGTACGTCAGGGCCACTGTTTTATCATCTACAAGGTTGTAGTCCGGCTTGATCTTTTCCGGATTGAAGTAGTTCAACTGTGCAAGCTGCCGGGCGCTCCTGACGATTGCTGCGCGGCTGAAATAATCGCCGGGGCGCGTGTACAGTTCCCGCCGGATTACCTTCTCCTGCGTCTTTGTGTTCCCCTTGATGTTTACCTGGCCGATCTTGAACTGGTTGAACTCGTACACCTTGATTGCGATATCCAGGCTGTCCTCGGCCACCCTTGTTTCCACGGGTTCGAGGTTGAACTTCAAGTAACCGTTGTCATAATAGAGCGATGCCACGTCCGACTGAGCCTCGTTTCCGCGCAAGTTCTGCTCGAACTTCTGTGCATTGTAGATCTC
>DASRUE010000262.1:0-20985 GCA_035687895.1 Bacteroidota bacterium
TTCATCGAGATCGTCTATAACACAAAACGGCTTCACTCCTCATTGGGGTACTGTACACCCTGTGAGAAAGAAGCTGAATTTCATAAAAAAGAACCCACTTTAGCTATCCAAGAAATTGTCTCAACTGAGGGGTAAAGAGCATCTCTGCACTCACTGAAACGAAAGTCTACCTTGCACACTTGGCTCGATCTGATAGACAAAAGCGGGACTACAATGCAGAAGCGAAGTTGGCCCAATTGTGGACAAGCGCTTCAGTCGCCTTGCGAACATTTGACTATGACTTGGCCGAACGATGCTTCAATAAAGGAAACTATTGGACGAACCCTGATACCTGGAGCCGATCAGATATTGAAAAAGCTAGGATTCAGATCGATGTCGTTCTTAATGATGCCAAAGCCCTTTTGTAGCTTCACATAGAAGAGCCTTTGAACTCGCGTTAGGGATGCGGAAGGTGGCGAGCGAAGCCCGCCAGAAAGATGGCGGGCAGGCGAGCCAGACCCGCCGCTTTTTGCCGGGGCCGAAGCGATAGCGGAGCCTGGAGCAGCCCGACCCGAACGCTCCCCAGTGAGGGGAACGCCACTTAGCAGATTTTGGATTTCGGAAGGTTGAAGTCGGAAAATGAAAGGACAATCTCCTTCCGCCTTCCAAACTCCGCCATCCACCCTCGTGCCGACCTCTCCATCTCACGGTACAAGCAGATCGAGCATAAGGAGATTGAGTATGAGAGGCCGGGGATGATCATGGAGAAGGTCATGGCGTTGGAACGTGAGATAGCGAAGGACGTGGGCGAAATCAGAGCAATGATCGGCAAACCTTAGTCATTGTGAGGAGTGCTTCTCAACGACGAAGCAATCTCTGATTGAGAGATGCAGATTGCTTCGACCCCCAACGACATGGGGTCTCGCAATGACGTTTTCACACAAGGGTCAATGGCAAAGAAGAAAACAAAACAGGTTACAGTCGGCCGTCAATACGATGGACTCTTATCCTACGTCAGCGAGTTGCTGGAGCAGGCACGGCGAACGTCAGCGCGGGTGGTGAACGCCGTCATGACGGCAACGTATTGGGAGGTTGGGAGGAGGATTGTTGAGTTTGAACAGACTGGAAATAGGAAAGCGGAATACGGCGAAGTACTCTTGAAACGCCTCGCGCTGGATCTGACGTCCCGTTTTGGTCGCGGGTTCGGTTGGCGCAACATCTTCCAAATGAGGTCTTTTTATCTTGCATATCCTCACATTTTGCAGACGCCGTCTGCAATTTCATTAAGTGACTCGGATGGGGGAAAATTGCAGACACTGTCTGCAATTTCTGAGGAGCCAATTCCGCCGACAGTGTCGGCGAAATCTGGAATTCGACAGACACCGTCTGGCAAATCCGGCATTGTGCAGACAGCGTCTGCAATATCCGCGACACCGTTGCGTAAATTCAGTCTCTCCGATCTTGGCCAAGCCTTTCCACTTCCTTGGTCCCACTATGTGCGATTGCTGTCCGTAGATAATCCTCAAGCCCGCGCCTTCTACCAAACCGAAGCCATCCGCGGCGGTTGGTCGGTGCGGCAATTGGATCGGCAGATTGCGACACAGTTCTTCGAACGGACGGCTCTCTCGAAGAACAAGGCGGCAATGTTGAAGAAAGGTGAGAAGCCACTGGCCGGAGAAGTCCCGACAGCGGAAGAAGAGATCAAAGAGCCGTACGTGCTGGAGTTTCTTGGACTGAAGGATGAGTATTCCGAGAACGATCTTGAAGAAGCGCTCATCCAGCACCTGGAGAGATTCCTGTTGGAGCTTGGCGGCGACTTTGCGTTCATCGGCAGACAGAAACGTTTGAGGATTGGCAACGAGTGGTACAGAATTGATCTGCTCTTCTTCCATCGCAAGCTCCGTTGTTTGGTGGTGATCGACTTGAAGGTTGGGAAGTTCACGCACGCCGATGCGGGGCAAATGCATTTGTATCTCAACTACGCACGTGAGCATTGGGTGAACACAGGCGAGAACCCTCCCGTTGGATTGATCCTCTGTGCGGAGAAAGACAGTGCAGTTGCGAAGTATGCTCTCGAAGGATTGCCCAACAAAGTGCTGGCGGCGGAATACAAGCTTGCGCTGCCGGATGAGAAGAGTCTCGTTCGTGAACTGAAAGAGACGCAGAAGAAACTGAGTGCTGGGAGGAAACAATGAAGAAGGTGGTGGAGTTGGAGAGAGAGATCGGGAACGAAATTGCAGTCATTACAGACTTGCTAGGGAAATGAGCACCAAACAAATCACACTTGGCGAACTTTGTGAGTTCAGGTATGGTGACAGTCTTCCTGAGCGGATTCGTATTCCCGGCCCTGTACCTGTTTACGGGTCAAACGGTATTGTTGGTTATCATTCTCAAAGTGTTACCCAAGGTGAAACAATCATCGTTGGACGTAAGGGTTCAATTGGCGAGGTACACTATTCAGGTGGTCCCTGCTTCCCAATAGACACGACTTACTACATATCGGGGACGAAGCGCGAATGTAATCTGAAATGGCTCTACTACATCCTTCGCTCTCTCCGATTGACAGAGCTAAATAAGTCGTCTGCGGTTCCCGGCTTGAATCGAAACGATGCTTACGAGAAGAAGATCGTCTTTCCCCCACTTCCCATCCAAAAGCAAATCGCAGCCATATTGGAGAAAGCCGATGCGGCACGGGAGAAACGTCGGCAAGCCAACCAACTCACCGAGCAGTTCTTGCAGTCGGCGTTTCTGGAGATGTTTGGGGATCCGGTGACGAATCCGAAGGGGTGGGAAACTGTGAGCTTGGCTAACTTGCTTACGTTTTTGACAAGTGGCTCAAGAGGTTGGGCAAAGTACTATTCAGAATCTGGGGACAAGTTCCTGAGAATTCAGAATGTGGGAAGGAACGCTTTGCTCCTTGATGACATTGCTTTTGTTGATGCTCCAAATGGTACTGAGGCAAACAGAACAAAAGTCCAGGCAGGAGATGTTCTTCTGAGTATTACTGCCGATCTCGGTCGGACGTGCGTGATACCAAAGGATTTCGGTACCGCTTTCATCAACCAGCACCTCTCCATCTTGAGAACGAAGAGCATCAACCCGGTTTATTTATCGGCCTTCATCGCTTCAGAGGGTGGAGCAAGCCAGATCAGAAAACTGGATAGACAGGGTGTGAAATCCGGTTTGAATTTTGACGACATCAAGTCGCTACGAATAATGAAGCCACCGAATGACCGTCAACAGCAGTTTGCCGCCTTAGTCGAGAAGGTGGAGGGCCTGCCCGCCTCGGAGAATTCACTGAGGCAGGCGGGGCTGAGGGTGAAGCAGAGGGAGAGTGAGAGGGAGTTGGAGAATTTGTTCAACAGTGTTATGCAGAGAGCATTCAGAGGAGAGCTCATTGGATAACGTCATTGCGAGGAGCGCTTCCCAGCGACGAAGCAATCTGAACATGAGAGAGATTGCTTCGCACAAAACGCTCGCAATGACAGTGGGTTTGATGCAGAGGGCGTTCAAGGGGGAGCTGGTGGGATGAAGACACCTCTTGAAACAAGTATGACAGAATAATACGGAGGAAATATGCCACAGTTCACTGTCAACCCACAAAGGTTCGATCCTTACAAAAACTTTAAGTTCCGCGTGAAGTGGGACGGCAAATATGTCGCGGGTGTCAGCAAGATTGGTGAACTCACAAGGAGGACGGAAGTCGTCCGCCACCGTGAAGGCGGAGATCCGAGCAGCAGCAGGAAGTCTCCGGGCCGAACAGAGTATGATGCCATTACCCTGGAAAGAGGCGTCACGCATGATCTGGAATTCGAGAAATGGGCAAACAAGGTGTGGAACTATGGTTCGGGATTGGGTAATGAAGTGTCGCTAAAAGATTTTCGTAAGGACATAATCATTGAACTCTATAACGAGGCCGGGCAGGTTGTTATCGCTTACAAAATATACCGGTGCTGGGTATCTGAATTTCAGGCCTTGCCCACATTGGACGCCAACGGAGCAGCCGTTGCTATCCAGAAGATCGTTTTGGTCAACGAGGGATGGGAACGTGACTACGAGGTGTCCGAGCCTCAGGAACCGTCCTTTACAGAACCCGCACAGTGAGGGCAGCAGATCATGAACGCACCCAGACTTCTGAAAGGCGGTTTTGTTTACTATGGCTCTGGTACGGCCGAAGGGAATGTGATAACGTTTCAGTACAATCCCGAGTTACTCAAGCGAACCATCACACCTATCGAAGGTGGCCTCCAACCAAAAGAGACAATCAGGTTCACACTCGAACTTGATGCGAACGATGCGTTGGAACGTGTTGATCAGACAGCTACCCGCCTCGGACTGTATCCTGCGCTTTCGGCGTTGGAACTTCTTGTGCAGCCACGGGAAAACACTGGTGGCTTTTTTCAAGGCCTCCTTTCATGGTTGTCACAGCCGAGCAGCTCCTTTGTGGTGTTTATCTGGGGTACGCAACGTGTTGTTCCCGTCCGTGTGCTGGAACTCACCGTATCCGAGCAAATGTTCGACCCATCGCTGAATCCGATTCGGGTGAGCGTCGATGTAACGATGGAAACTCTGACCGAAGCTGATCTTAAGGCCAATCCGAAGGCGAAAGCACGTATGGATTCTTACCGCATCAACAAGGAGAGACTTGCAAGGCAATCAAGCTCCCTCGGATCAGTAGAGGATCTGTTTGAAATATCATGACTTGATGCCGCGGGGGTTTATCTCATCGCGGACTCCCTTGGCAAGAGGACAAAGTTGACAGTGGTCGAGCCAAACTACAAGCAAAAGGAAATAGGAACATGAGAACATACGTCGTCTGCATGGACGGAACCTGGAATCATCCGGGGCAGAGGGACATTGATCCAATCGAGGAGAGTGAGCGAGTCAGTGAGACCAATGTTCTGCGCATATATCGTTTTCTCACCGGAATTCTCCACACGGGAAATGTGCCAGTCCATTACGGCATGGTGCGTCCCCTCTGCGCTTCGTTTAGCGCGTCGGACAGTCTTGGAGAAGTTCTTTATCTGAACGGAGTCGGCAGCTCTGGCACTGTCGTGAACAAAGCTTGGGCGGGTGCAACCGGGACCGGCACATCGGAGAGGATCATGGATGCATATCGGTTCTTGGCCGAAAGACATGTCTCTGGGGATCGGATCTTCGCATTTGGATTTAGCCGGGGAGCATTTGCGGCCCGTAGTCTCGCTGGCTTTCTGCAGTATATAGGACTGCCTAAGGTGCCCCGAGTATTGGGCGAAGAAGAACTGGAAGACTACTTCCGATTATATCGAGAACGGGGGGCTGCAACCTACGGCCCTTCTCTGGGGCGGAACGCGCAGGTGGACTTCCTAGGTCTGTGGGACACTGTAGGTGCATTGGCCTTCGGAGGTATCCTCAGCAGTTTCCATTTGATCTCGCCTGAAAACGTCAATCACGTCGCGCATGCATTGGCTCTGGATGAGCGACGAGGCGCTTTCAAACCTGAATATTGGGAATCCACGGGCAGGGGCCAGGGAGTGGATGAGGTGTGGTTCCCCGGAGTGCACACGAACGTTGGCGGTGGCTACGCGGAAGAAGGTCTTTCAAATATTGCTCTCGCCTGGGTCGTCTCGAAGGCAGTAGAAGCCGGGTTGCCGACGAAGAAAGAGTATATTCAAGGCTGGTATGCTGAGATGCCATTGGCCGTGAACGCGACTCATACGGTGAATTTCTCCAGAAGTTCTGGCTAATCGGTGAGTTCGCGCGTCGCATTTTCGTTGGCAAGATGAACAGGGTCATCATGGACAACCAGCGTATTCACTCCGATGTTTTCGAGCGAATAAAAAACTCGCAAGCGGAACCCTATCTGCCCGCTGCCCGCCTCGCTGATGGTAGGCTGATCCCGAGTTCGTCAGATGCCTTTAGCAAAGAGCGAGTTGTTGAAACTCCTGATTACCTCTGAGCGATGAAGGGAGCGTTCGAGGTCAAGGGGTTGCGGGCGAAGCAAAGGGAGTTAGAAAAAGAGCTGGAGAATTTGTTTGGGAGTTTGATCCTTCGACTCGTCCCGACAAGAAGCATCGGGACTCGCTCAGGGCAAGTGCAGAGGGCGTTTAAAGGAGAGCTTGTTCAGTGAGTGGCGCCGGTATTCAGGGCGCAACAAGATATATCTAACCAACTGGAGGAACCATCATGAAACGCATTCTCTTTGTTTCGTGGCTCACGCTCCTGAGCTTCGGGCTTGCACAGGCTCAGGATCAATCGTACAGGGTTGTCTTCGACCTGACCAGCAGGGATAGCCTGGATCAGAAGGCGGTGATGCGATGGATCAGGGAGATAACCGCTTCGAATCCCAAAGCACAGATGGAGGTGGTCATGTACGCCAAAGGGTTCGAATTGGTGATGCCGGAAAAATCCGCGGTCATTGCTGATGTGCAAGATGCAATGAAGAACCCGAACGTGACGTTCAGGGCGTGCGAGATTGCCTTGAAGAACAACAAGACGGACAAGAGCCAGCTTCTGAAAGAAGTGCAAACGGTGCCGGATGGTATCTACGAACTCGTCTTGAAGCAACAGCAGGGGTGGGGCTACATCAAGGTGGGGCATTGATGGAACGTTATGGAACCTGGCTGAGGGCGAATCAGCTTGTCCCGACGCAGTCGGGAAGGGAGTCGGAAAAAGAGTTGGAGAATCTGTTTGGGAGTTTGATGCAAAAGGTTTGGCGAGGTCTTGCTCTCATACAACGCACCTGAGTATCTGGGGAATCGACACAGCCTTCCCTGATGAGTTGTTAAAGAATATCCGCCGTATCGAAGCTCCGGTGAGGCAGGCAGCAGAATAGCACGTCTCTGCCACGTTCCGAACCTGCTTTCCAGGATTCCCCTTGCTATTCCTTCTTTTCTGATGCAGTCATAATACACCACCGCATTGCATCTGTCCTGCGTTTCCTCTAACTTTTTTCGGAATGTCCGCGCGGTTCCCCCGGAGACATTCTTATAGCATAGTTCATAGTTTCTGAACCAACCGGAGGAAACTCAATGCCGCTCCACGAGATCCGTTTCAACCGTAACGGCGGGCCTGTTACAGTAGAGATCACGTTCGGGTACGTCCAGGTGGGGGCCTACGCCCTCGTTCTATGGGACAAGAAAGGGAGGGGGAAGCGAAAACTGGGAGAGGGGATCAATACCGACCAGGCTCCAGACATCTATCCGTTGCCCCGGCCAAACGGAGAGAACGACGGCAGCATCCTTGACTGCCTCGCTACCATTCTTGGCGGGAATCCTGGACCGGACGAGCACTACCGCGTGGATATGATTGTGTATCAGGATGGAGCCGAGTGCGGCCGTCGATCCGATGAAGGCATCCTGGGCGCACAGTCCCACTCGACACGGCTCGCAGCACGACTGGTGTGCTGAGAATACCCCGGCCCTGCAGCGAGAGTGAGTATGATGTCATCTTGCATCTCACCACGCTGATCGGTAGATTCAACCACGGCCCATGAATCACTGAATCACCGACTTGATGCACCTGAGCGAACTCCCCCTCGCCATCGTCGACATCGAAACGACCGGCGGCAATCCGGTGTACAATCGGATTATTGAGATTGCCGTCATCCGCATAGAACAGGGGAGGGTCGTCCGCACATATCAGTCCCTTGTCCACCCGGAGCGGTTCATTCCCCCCACCATCGAACACTTGACCGGCATCCGCAATGAGGATGTGGCAACGGCTCCCAGGTTTCGCTCTGTAGCAGATAACATTTTGGAGATCCTCGACGGAGCGGTTTTCGTTGCACACAATGCCCGGTTTGATTATGGCTTCCTGCGGGCAGAGTTTGCCCGGCATTCGATACGGTATGAGGCAAAGTGTCTCTGCACGGTGAAGCTTTCCAGGAAATTGTATCCTGAATTCCGTCGGCACGACCTGAGCAGCGTCATTCAGCGTCACGACATTATTTGCGTTGATCGCCACCGTGCACTCGGGGATGCGCATGCTGTGAAGGACTTCCTAGCACTGGCGCAGCATGACCACGGTCGTGATAGGATTGATGCCGCGGTTGCCTCCATTCTGAAGACTAACACACTCCCATCCCATCTTGATAGGGAGATGATTGACGCGCTCCCGGAGACGCCAGGAGTGTATTTCTTCTACGGGGAAGGTGGCGAGCTGCTGTATGTCGGTAAGAGCAAGAATATCCGTGAACGGGTGTTGGGACATTTTTCGGCAAGCAACGAGCGCCAGATGCACGGACAGGTGTGCAGGATCGAGTTCCGGCAGACCGCGGGGGAATTGGGTGCTTTGCTGCTTGAGTCTCAGTTGATCAAAGAACTGCAGCCACTGTACAATCAGGCATCACGCAGAAAGCGAAACATCATTGTGGCACGGCGTGAATTGACGAAGGAAGGATATGCGACGGTGGTCCTCGAAGAAATTGACCACGTCGATCTGGATGGGTCACTTCCGATTGTTGGAATGTTTAAGTCGATCAAACAGGCAAAGGAGTTCCTGTTGAAAATTGCACGGCAACGTCAGCTCTGCCGCAAACTCCTCGGACTGGAGCGCACGCGGGGGCATTGCTTCCCCTACCATCTGCATCAGTGTCATGGTGCCTGCATGGGAGAAGAGGCTCCGGAGTCGCATAACGTACGATTTGATAGAGCGTTTGTCGACCGACGGGTCAAGGCATGGCCATTCAAGGGTGGAATTGTGATCGATGAGCGAAGTCAAGAGAACGCGGGGGAAGTTTTTCTGATCGACCAATGGCGGCTCGTTTCCGGTTTCAAGTATTCGGACATCGGTCATGAACATCATCTGAAGAGCATGCACCGATTCGACTATGACAGTTACAAGATTCTCCTTCGGTATCTCCGCGACGGGAGGAACCGGCGCAACATTCGCGTTGTGCCCCGGGAGGAGTTCGAAGCGCTGTTGAATCAATCCCTGGCTCCCGCAGCCTGACCTACCCACAATCCTTGAACAGTTGTTTCCCAACCCGATCCAGATGAAGACTTTCTCGTGGCATCGTTTTCTCCTCACGTTTCTTCTCAGTTGCTTTCTTTCTTGTTCGCACCAGTCAGAGTGGGAGAGGACTGTTGCCTGGAAGGACTTTGAGCTTGCAAACCTCCCCGGACGGAAGGAATACCCCGATGCGGGGGCGGTTATACTCCTGGATGAAGGCTCGATGGAGATCTTCGGGAGCGGCGAGTTGGGATTCAGTGTGTACGAACAACACAGCATCATCAAAATCCTGGCACCACAGGGTCACCGGTACGCGAATGTTGTCATTCCTTATGGATCAAGTAGTACAGTTGATGAAATCCAGGCGCGCACCATTTCGCCGGAGGGTAGGATAACCGTACTGAATGAAAGTAATGTCTTTGATGTCAGTCTCTATCCGAACTTCGTTTTCTTCTCCGATCAACGCGCAAAGATCTTCACTCTTCCGGGAGTAAAGAACGGTTCGGTCGTTGAATACCGCTACCAGATCAGCATCCACAACCGCACCTTCTGGCACTCGTGGACTTTTCAACATGATGTGCCGACTGTCCGCTCTCGTTTTACACTTGTGAAACCATCCGAGTGGGAGGCGCCGTTTCGCATCTATGGGATGAAACTGGAGCCGAAGGTAACAAGCCCCCCCGCAGGATTCAAATCGTTGCATCTATGGGAGGCGCGGGACATTGCTCCGGTCCCATTGGAGGTCGGGATGCCGTCCCGCATCGAACAAACGTCACGGCTGGCAATTGCGCCGCTGGGGTTCAAGACATGGAGGGATGTGTCACAATGGTATCATCGTCTCTCGGCTCCTCAGATGGTTTGTGGTGCTGACGCGAAGGCGTTGGTGCAGCAGCTCACGGCGGGCGCGACTTCGAATGAGGAGAGGCTGAGACGAATTTACGAGTGGGTGAGGGACAGGATTCGCTATGTTGCTGTCGAGATCGGGATAGGAGGCTTCCAACCGCATCCTGCCGATGATGTGTTTACGAACCTGTATGGTGATTGCAAGGACATGACGACGATTCTTTGTGCTCTGGCACAGGAAGCAGGACTTGAAGTATGTCAGGTTCTGGTCAGCACATGGCCCAATGGTAAACCTGACACGAGCTTCCCATCGCCGCTGCAATTCAATCATGCTATTGCTTATGCTCCTTCCATCGGAGATGGAGGGACGTGGATGGATGCAACGGAGAAGGGATGTCCTTTTGGTGAGCTTCCCTGGTATGACCAGGGATTACCCGTGCTCGTCGTGGATGCGAAGGGGGAAAATCAAATCAAGATAACCCCCCGACGAGGCGCGATGCAAAACCGAACTCTGCTGCGATGGGATGTTAGGCTTGAGCCCGATCAATCCGGCAGGGTTCAAGGGGAGACAAACGTGTGGGGATCTCCTGCCGCTGAACTTCGTGAACAATTGATGTATATGTCCGCAGATCGCCGGCGCCAATGGGTAGAGGCCTACATTGCATCACGGTGTTCAGGCGCGAAAGTGGATTCGTTTGAGATCGCCGGTGATGACCCGGTCAGCGATCCGTTGAAAATTTCGTATGCGTTTCGGGCGAGAACCCTTGCAATGCGGCGAGGAACGGAGCTAAGCCTGAGACCGGGAGAGATCACAATGTCCGATCTCCCGGAGTATTTCAGCTCGTCCAGCCGTCTTCATCCGGTGCGATTCCGATTTGGTGCGACTTCCGACCTGGAATTGACGATCCACATTCCAGAAGGCTGGGCCGTCGCAAATCCCGAAGTGAATGATTCGCTCCATTCATTATATGGCATGGCCACATGGCAATGGAGTGCTCATGGGCGCTCGATGAATATCTCTTCGGCCTTCACACTTTCGGGAGAGGAAGTTCCGTCAAGTCGATACGCAGAGTTGCAGAGTTTTCTCGATGGTGTTCGAGAGAGGGATCGTCGGGAGCTGGTACTGGTGAAGTCGTTGCCGTAGAGGCATCGTCTTTTTGAAAACCAGGTTCTTTTTCCTTATACAATGGGACCACGAGAGGTGGCTATGGCATGTGCCCTGCTGCTTCCCAAGTGCATCCTTGGTCTACACTACGACACATTTCCCGCGCTGACTGAAACGCCCGCCGAACTCCGGAGACAATTACCAATGCCGATGAAGAGGCGCGTAACAGAGCTCCAACCGGGAGAACCGAAGACGTTGGTGTGCTGATCGTGGTTCCCAATCATACGCACGTTGCATCTCCATCGTGAATCCCTGGCGCGGACTCGGCACTTTGCCGAAGGAAGTCTGGATACTCTCCACCGCTACCCTCATCAACCGGGCGGGGACGATGGCGCTTCCGTTTCTCGTCCTTTACTTGACAAGGACCCTTGGACTTTTTCCTCGCGGTGTGATCTCTTCCTTCGTGTTGTGGAGATTGAGAGAGGAACGGAGATTTTAGTCTTCGATGCAGGTCGAATAAAGACCAACGCCTCCTGGGAAAGTCCCAAGGAGGCGTTGGAAGAATGGTTCAGTCGATATCAGATATCCGTCTTGAGATAGAACGGAAGACTGCGCCTCATTCGCTCGCGCTGCTCCTTGTATTGTGCCTCCTTCTTACGGCACTCAGGGCAACGATATGACCCACTGGGACCGCGAAACTCATTCGAGCAATCCCGGCATACGTTGGATACCACCTTCTTCACGATGTCACGTCCTTTCAGCATTTGCATGTAATTACCGCCCCTCTATTGGTTGGGCATTCATAACTTATAGAACAATCCTCAAGCCAAGTCGGTTTCCCCGAGCCATGGAAAAATAAGTTGGGAAAAACCTCGGCCCAAATATGCCTTAATATACACAAATTTCAGATCATTGGCTACTCTTTTTTTCAATGATCATCCGCGCTATTTTAATCTTTACCAGAGTCTGAATTCTTGGCTATCTCCTGTGAAATGTGTGTACTGAGCCCTTTACGCAAAAAGTGGATTGAAGAAAAGATGAGGGTACCCATCACAAGATAGACGGTGCCGAGGTTTTCAGGTGCTAAGGGCCTTATAAACGGAGCTCCAACCCCGATGCTGATCATCAGACCTATGAGAATGTAACTTCTCCAACTCATGAACGAGATGACGATCTCCGTGTAATTCAGACTCCATCGCCCGACGGGGCCTTTCCTCCTTGACTCCTACCAAACCTTCTTCCGGACCACTACCTCGTTGATTTACAAGGCGTTGCAGGAAATTTCCGCCACCCTGAAACTTATCCATGTCCACCCCGTAAGCTGACCATGAGTCAATAATTTAGTCTAAGTAAAATTTAATCTACTGGGATATTGACAAACCGTATTTGAATAGTTATATTATCACCCAATAAATGACTATCAGTCATTAACCCAAGTAGAGGCAGGAAATGGGCATTCAAGAGCGAAAAGATAGAGAGAAAGAGCAGCGTCGGGAGGAAATCATCACCGCTGCTCAAAAGGTGTTTTTTGAGAAGGGACTCCCGGCAGCAACCATGGACGAAATTGCAGAAGCAGCCGAACTGAGCAAAGGGACACTTTACCTCTACTACAAGAGCAAAGAGGATCTCTACCTCGCCGTCATGATGCGTGGCTCTGAAATCATGTATCAAATGTTCCTCGAAGCCTCCACGACGTCCGAGAACACGATTCAAGCCCTCGTGAACCTCGGTGAGGCCTACTACCAATTCTTCCGACAACACACAAACTACTTCCGTATGTATCTCTTCTTCGAGAACCCACAATTCCACCGTCAGGTCTCTGAAGAAATGCTCAACACCTGCTCGGGCAACGACATGAAGATTTGGAACCTTGTCATTGACTTGATCAAGAAGGGAAAAAAGGAGGGTCTGTTGGAGTCCGATCTGGATCCGCTGGAGGCGTCCATTATTCTCTGGTCCAGCGGGAACGCGTTGATGCGACAAATGGACCGGGAAGACAATTACTGGCATCAGAAGATGGGCGTTAACCTGGAGGCTGCACTCAGGAAGTCGTATCAATTCCTGCTCGAGGGAATGATGACCGAAGAAGGGAAGAAGAAAGGGCTCCTGACGCCGCCCCATTCCCGCCCGGCACATGCATAGAACACACTTAACTCAAGAGGATATGAAAGCAATGATGACGAGAGGGATTGTATTGCTAGTGACCGGACTGTTGCCGATTGCACTGCTTGCACAGGAACGACTGACATTGGATCGCGCGGTGGGACTTGGCTTAGAACAAAACCACACATTGCACGGCGCGTTTCACGATCTGGAATCAGCGCAATGGGGAAAAAAGAACGCGATGACTTCGTTTCTTCCCAAAGTGGAGATAGCGTCGAGCATCACCCGCATCGATCCCGAAACTGAGCGCCGGGCGAACGCCTCGGTCGATTTTATCAAAGCGGCGGCCGGCAACCTTGGCATTCCACAGACGCTCCTTGCGGACATCCGGCCGTTCGCGTACCGGGACGAATACAACACCAGCCTGATCCTTGTTCAGCCGATCTACAATGGTGGTGCAGAGATCGTCGGTCTCCGAGCTGCAGACGCCCTGCAGGAGAGAAGTGAATACTCATATCAGGATTCTGAGCAGGATGTGGTGGCGCGTGTCAAGGCGGCGTACTTCACAGTCCTCAAGTCTCAGGCGCTTGTTTCCCTCGCACAAGAATCTGCAGAGAGGACACGCCGATGGCTGGAGATGACCAAACGACGTGCTGAACTCGGCAGCCGGACCCAGACCGACGTCCTGAGATTTGAAGTGCAACTGGCAGAGGATGAAGGGAACATTGTGAACGCGGAAAACTACCTCGCCTCAGCACGACTCCAGTTGAATGAAGTGATGGGCGAGGACCTGAACAAAGCCTATGAGCTGGAAGAAATCATCAACACGGATTCGCTGCTTGCTGTAAGTGCAACGACGACACCGATCATGCAGTTTGCGTCGCTCCAATCCGGCTTGGTGACTGGAAAGGTGAATGAGAGTTTTCTGCAACACCATCCTTCGATGCGCTCGATGGAGGCCAACCTCCGTCTTGCAGGCATCAACATCGATAAGTCTTGGATCAATTTTCAGCCACGGGTGAACCTTGCCTTTCAATATGGATGGGAGAGAAACAATACGTTTAGGCTCGACGGAATTAAGCCGTGGGCGGTCTCGCTTTCGGTCAGCTTCCCCATTTTCAACGGGTTCGGTGATTACACGAATCTCCAGCGTGCGCATGCCGATTTTGACAAAACCCGCGAGCAAGTGGAAAGTTTCAGACGCGGACTGTTGATGCAAGCGACAAATGCCGAGTTGACGCTCAAGGCTACCCGCAAAAGAATTGACATTGCAAAGATTGGTCTACAGCAGGCCACGGACGTGCTGAACTCTGTTGCCCGTCGCTACGATGCAGGGAACGCATCGAATGTAGATGTGATCGATGTTCAGACCGCTTATACTTCGGCAAAAACGAATTTCGTCACAGCTGTGTATGACAACTACATTGCCGAAGTCCAGCTTGCCCGGGCAACAGGCAATGTCTCGCGGTAGCTCCACAAAATGAAAACTACACGATTCTCATGAACAATCACACCAGTAAGGACTTATCCATGAAGGCACGAACGAAGGTTATCGCAGGAGTTGGGACAGTTGTTGCTCTCATTGCCCTCATTACTCTCCGAATGACGTCCAGTGGACATGCGGAAAAAACTGTAGCTGTGACGCCGGTTGCTGTCGAAGTCACTCCGGTAGCTTCATCAACACTGACAGAGAGTATTTCCGCAGTAGGCACAATCTCGGCGGTTCGAGATGTGGTGGTCAGCTCTGAGACAGTCGGGCGGGTGACCCGGGTTCTTGTAAAGGTGGGGGATTTCGTACGACAGGGCCAGACATTGGTCCGGGTGGATGATGAGCTGAAGTCCATTGCCGTTGATCAGGCAGAAGTACAGGTGCTTGCTGCCGAAACCAGTTTCAGGAAAGCCCTGAAGGACTTCGAACGCGCCGAAAGCCTGTTTTCCACAAAGGACATTTCGGATGCAGAACTGGAGTCCTACCGTCTCGGCTATCGGTCGGCGGAAGCGCAACATAAGGGAGCCCTTGTCAATCTGAGAATTGCGCAGCGGGCACTCGACGATGCGAGGATCAAGTCGCCGATTTCCGGCTACGTTGCTTCAAAGAACATTGAGGTCGGCGAAATGCTCAGGATGGGGGATCGGGTTGCCAACGTTGTGGACATGAGCAGTGTGAAGGTGAAGCTCAGCATTCCTGAGGAGGAGATCTCCAAGGTGCGCGTGCATCAGGAAGCAGCCTTGCATGTTGACTCTGCGCCGGACGACGTGTTCCAGGCGTTCGTCCACACCGTTGGTTCCAAGACCGAATCGCCAATGGGCCACACTTATCCGGTCGAGGTGGTAGTCGAGAACAAGGACATCAGCCTCTTGAAGGCAGGCATGTTCGCGCGTGTTGAGATCAAGGCAAGCGCCGTCGCGGATGCGATGACCATTTCGAAGGAATCGCTGCTCGACGAGGATACGGTACCGAAGGTCTTTGTTGCTGAGAGCAACATTGCACGCATCAGGCCGTTGAAGCTCGGCGTACGGTCCGGCGATCGCATCCAGGTGCTCGAAGGCCTCCGCGCAGGGGACCTGGTGATTTCGTTCGGCCAGAAACAATTGAAGGACGGATCGCTCGTCAAGTTCAAACAGTAAATCAGACTCTCTTAACAATACTCTGGACACACAATGAAACTGACAGAAGTTGCGATCAAGCGCCCGGCGTTCCTGACCATGGTTTTCGTGGCGCTTGCAGTGTTGGGGATCTTCGGTTACTCGCGCATGGGTGTCGATCTCCTTCCCAAAATGGACTGGCCCATCGTCTCGATTTTGACAGTGTATCCCGGTGCAGGACCCAAGGAAGTTGAGTCCCTCGTGTCGAAGCCGATCGAGGAAGCCGTCAGTGCGGTCAGCAGTTTGGACAACGTCCGCTCGTACTCGTATGAAGGTGTCTCTGTGGTGCTGGCGCAGTTCGAATTCTCTGCCAGCGTGGACGAGGTTACGAATGAAGTGCAGCGAAAGGTGGAACAGATTCGTTCCCAGCTTCCGGACGATGCTGAAGTCCCCAAGATCTCGAAGTCGGACTTGAATGCGTTCCCGATTCTTCGGGTCTCACTCACCGGCCAGATGGATCCGCGGGAACTGTACCAGTTCACCAAAGACAAAGTGAAGACGGAACTCGAACAGGTGGAAGGTGTATCGGCGGTGACGATACTCGGCGGACAGGAGCGGGAGATCCGCGTCGAGGTTGATAACCAGAAGCTTCAGGCATATGGCATCTCCATCCTTCAGGTCTCGCAAGCACTGGGACGAGAAAACCTGGACTTTCCGACCGGCAAGATCGATGAGCAGGTCAACCAGTACATCGTCCGGCTGGCAGGAAAGTTCAAGAGTCTCGACCAGATTCGTAACATGGTGGTCGTCTCGTCTCCCTCTGGAGTGGTGTACCTTAAGGACATCGCCGAGGTGAAGGACACGTACAAAGAAAACCACACCATCAGCCGCCTGAACGGGGAATCCTCGATTGCACTTGCCATCCAGAAGCAGTCGGACGCCAATTCCGTCAAGACCAGCGATCGTCTTCAGACGGCAATGGCGAAAATGGAAAAAGACAATGGCGGGCGCATCAAGTTTACCGTCGCTCAGGACATCACAGACTTCACGCGGCATTCGTTGTCCGAGGTCCAACGTGATCTCTTCCTTGCCATCCTGATGGTCGCCGGTGTATTGTTCCTGTTCCTTCACAGCTTCCGGAACTCGTTGATCGTCTTGCTCTCCATTCCCACGTCGCTGATCACAACGTTTTTCTTCATGTACCTTTTTGGGTACACACTGAACCTGATGTCGCTGATGGCACTCGCACTGGTGATTGGTATCCTGGTGGACGACTCCATCGTGGTGCTGGAGAATATCCACCGCCATCTCGAGCGAGGGAAGAATCCAGTTACCGCGGCCATCGAGGGACGTTCGGAAATTGGCTTTGCGGCAGTGGCTATCACCCTTGTAGACGTGGTCGTGTTCCTCCCGATCTCCATGGTCGGCGGTTTGGTAGGGCGCATTTTCAGTGAGTTTGGTATCACCGTCGTCGTGTCGACACTCCTCTCGCTCTTTGTCTCGTTCACGCTCACGCCGATGCTTGCGGCCAAGTGGTCGCGGCTGGTGCATCACGCACGTGAGTCATGGCTCGGACGGTTCATCTCTGCGATCGAGGCCTGGCAGGACCGGCTTGCCGAGCGTTACCACAACGGGCTTTCCTGGGCGCTCGATCATCGCAAGACCATCTTGATGGGAAGCGGCGCGTTGCTTGTAGCAAGTCTTGCGCTGGTGCCACTTGGTTTGATCGGAAGTGAATTCATGACTGAGTCGGACCGCGGTGAATTTGCGGTGAATATTGACATGCCGCTCGGGACTACCATCGAAAAGACGGACGAAGCGGTGCACAAAGTAGAA
Organism: Bacteroidota bacterium; assembly: GCA_035687895.1. Lineage (GTDB taxonomy): Bacteria > Bacteroidota > Ignavibacteria > UBA10030 > UBA6906 > JAERML01. Next base: position 17,384 of record DASRUE010000262.1, read on the forward strand.
GCCATCATTGCTGCCATGCCAGAGGTGGACAGGTATCTCTCGACGATCGGGAAACAGCAGAGCCAATGGAAGAACGCCGAGCAGTCAAACCTGGGTCAGGTACAGGTGAAGCTGGCGGGCAAGTCTGAACGCAAGAGGTCGACAAAAGACATGATGCTTGCAATTCAGGAGCAGGTTGCAGCCATCCCCGGTTTAAAAACCAGCTACGCCACAATGAGTATGTGGGGCTCCGCAAACATGGCACCGCTTCAGATCGAGATCATCGGCAGCGACCTTGCAGAGGTGACGAAGTTCGCCGACCGCGTCTCTGCGATCGTTGTCGGGACGAAAGGGACCGTGGATGTGGTCAGTTCGTGGGAGGAGGGGAAACCGGAGGTTCAGATCGCCGTTGACCGTGAGAAAACCGCAAAGATGGGGCTGACGCTTGTCGAGGTCGGTCTTGCGGTCCGGACCGCGCTGGAAGGAGATGTGGCGACAAAGTACCAGGAAGGAGATACAGAGTACGACACCCGCGTGGTGTTAAACAAGGCCAACCGCGTAAAGACGGAGGATGTCGGAAAGATCACGCTTCTTAACAGGTACGGACAAGTCGTGCAGTTAAGCCAAGTGGCGAATGTGTCATACGGAAAGGGCCCATCTGAGATCCAGCGGAAGGATCGCGAGCGCTTGGTAACTGTTGCGTCCAACCTCTCAGGTGAGATTGCCCTGGGCCAGGTGACCGCGGCAGTGGAGCAGGCGGTAAAGGCGGAAGGGATTCCAAACGGCATCAAGATCTTTTTCGGCGGCGACGCGGAAAACATGCGTGACATGTTCAGCGACATGAGCATTGCGTTGACGCTGGCGATCCTGTTCGTCTACATGATTATGGTCAGCCTTTTCGAATCCTACATCCATCCATTCACGATCATGTTCTCGCTTCCGGTTGCACTGGTGGGGGCGCTCGGCGCGTTGGCTCTTACGGGGATGACTCTCAGCATGTTCAGCATGATCGGGATTATCATGTTGATGGGTCTCGTGACGAAGAACGCGATCCTGCTCGTGGATTTCACGAACACATTGCGCGGGAGGGGGATGGGGATGCGGGAAGCGCTCCTTGAAGCAGGCAAAACCCGCCTCCGCCCGATCATCATGACGACGGCGACAATGATTTTCGGCATGATGCCTCTCGCGCTCGCACTCGGTGCCGGCTCCGAGATGCGCCAGAGCATGGCTGTCGTGATCATCGGCGGGCTCACCAGCTCGACGCTTCTCACGCTGGTGCTTGTGCCGGTTGTGTATACGTACGTTGAGGGATTGAAAAAGAAAGTCCCGGCGTTGTTCAAGCAAGTTCTCTGGGCGGGGAAGCTTCCCTTCAAGCAGCGGCCCGTTGCGATTGTGGAGCGGCTCCAGGCAGAATGACATTTGCATGATCGACTCAGCCCTCGCGGGAAGGTGGGCTCGCTGGAAAACAGCGGGCGGGACCTGCGAGGGCGATCTATTTTCGTGCGACCCTTGACATTCACCACAAGGAAGCCTAGAATTGAAGCAACCAACTGCACGGCGCTGGTGATCAGGAACGGCACGGGATTCGTCGGGCATTTCGGCGATGGTTGTGCGTAGCGTATCCCGCGCAGGAACAACACCCAGAATCCGATACCGGTTGATTCACCCCTCTTTGATGCCAGCCAATTTCAAAAAAGACAGCGCACTCGAATTCCCGAGCTTCACGATTGTCACGGCCTCGGCGGGGTCAGGGAAAACGCGGGCACTTACCATGCGGCTCGTGCAATTTCTCCTGTCACAACGGATCGAGCAGAACGCCCTCCCCAATATTCTTGCCATTACCTTCACCAACAATGCCGCGCAGGAAATGCGCCAGCGCGTACTCACACTCCTCAAGCGGATCGCCCTCGGTGAACCGGAGGCACTTGAAGCTATTGCGGCACTTGTGGATGCGAGCGAGGAAACTCTTCAATCGGTTGCACGCGTGTTGGTCGATCGAATCTTCGAGCAGTATGCTGACTTCCAGGTAATGACGATCGACAGTTTTATGGCCACGGTATTCCGAGCTTCCGCCATCGAGCTGGGGTATTCGCCGAATGTGGAAGTTTTGCTGACGGGAGACACCCTGATTGACGAAGCGTTCGAAGTGATTTCTCGTGAACTCGGACAGGATCGGCATGCCCTCGACGTGCTGCAATCTTCCGTTGAGCTGCTTGATCAGACGAGGGGAGAACGTGTGTCGTTTCTGTGGGATCCTTACAGCCACATCGCCAGGGAAGTGAAAAACCTCTACCGACTCCTCGCCTCACGTTCGAGCACACCCCGCCTGATGGATCTGAGTAATCAACTCGAAACTCTCAAGAGCGAGATTATTGCACACGCGCAAGTTTTCCTTGCGTTATTGGAGAGAAGCGGACTAAACGTCTACATGTTCTTGCGAAACGATCTCACTACCGCTGCGTCTGGGAGAGTGGATATGGCGGTCCAGAGGACGTTCAAGCAGAAGGCTGTTCTGAAGCCGAGGACACAAGACGAAGAAGCGTCGTTCGCCCGATGGGAAGGAGAGATTGCCGAGTCCCTTTCCCGGTGGAATGAATTGCTTCGTCAATACGTTCTTTGTTCCGCCCGGATGTACTACCAGCCCTATCTGGCGGCGGTTGGAGTCATGACGAACACCCTGACGCGCCTAAAGCGACAAAACGGCCAGGTCTTTATAGAAGATGTGAACAAAATTCTTAATGAGCATCTCACCGCGGAGGACGTGCCAGACATTTACTTTCGCCTGGGCAATAGAATCTATCACTATCTGATCGATGAATTCCAGGATACCTCCCCAATTCAGTGGGCAAACCTCCAGCCATTGATTGGCAATGCCCTCGCCGAACCGTGGGGCTCGCTCTTCATCGTCGGGGATACCAAACAATCAATTTATAGTTTCCGTGGGGCCGACTGGCAGATCATGGCAAGGTTGATGAGCGAAAACGCTTTTCCTTCCGCACAACCTGTGAAGCATGAGCTCAGGACCAACTGGCGAAGCCGTCAACGTATTATCGGCTTCACCCGCGAGGTCTTTGAGGAGATGGTTCCCCGAACGGATTATGCAAGGGCTGCAGAGCTAAGCGGGTTAGCACATGTCGCTCAGGCTGTCCGACCTGGCTCCGAGGAGCAAGGCTATGTGGAAGTGGCGTTAATCGACCAGGAAGGTGCAGAAGATCCGGAGCGGGAACAATTGCTCGGGATAATCAACGACTGTATACAACGGGGCTATGCGTGGAATGATATTGCGATCCTTACGCCTAACAACGCGGACGTCATCCGGGTGAGTGGATGGTTGAATGATGCAAGAATCGAGTTTCTGTCTTACAGTAGCCTCGATATTCGCACACGCCCGGTGACCGGTGAGATCCTCGCGCTTCTCCGGTTCCTTGATTCGCCAATCGACGATCTTTCCTTCTCATCATTTCTTGTGGGAGAGTTGTTCGCAGCCGCGGTAAAACGGCGAGGTGTCTCTACGGACCGGGAGGAACTGCGTCGTTTCATTTTTCGTGAGAAGAGGGACCGTGTGCCGCGCCCACCATTGTACAAATCATTTCAACAGCACTATGCCACCCTCTGGCAGG
>DASRUE010000263.1:0-3905 GCA_035687895.1 Bacteroidota bacterium
AGGGGAGTGATTTGTCGTGCGTTATCTTGTGCGTTTCTCCTAAAAAATTCTTGATTTGTTCACAGCATCATCTGCCTGCAACGTAACTCAACAAGGCCTGTGGTTCAACCTCTCTCTTCACGCCTCGCACTTGTCCTTTCGCTCTAAGAAGTGTGAGGAAAAAGCAGATACATGAACAGACGTTTCGTGGAACTCTCCTTGTGTAGTGGCACGGTTGGTCGGTCAAGATCGTGCAGCGAGTTGGTACGGAAGCCTCTGATATGCAAGGGGCAGGGTGTACCATCTGCAATATACTAAAGAGATTTCACCAGATGCAAGACCTATAGACGCATTTCATGTACGAACGAGAATCCGGACGATGCGATCACGAAGAACGGGTAGCATTGCCCCTGCTGCCATTGCCGATAGCGGTTGCTCCTCTTCGCGAAGGTTGCTATATTGTCTCGGTACTTCATCTCCAAAAGAAAGCCCGAAAACTATGGCTCAATGTTCACAATGTGGGAACATCCTGACAGGATCGCCGAAATTCTGCCCGTCCTGCGGCACCCCTGTCGATGCGCGCTCGGAAGGAGCACAGACCGTAATAGCAGAGCAGCCCAAGGCTCCCACGCGTCGTGTTGGGAGGATCCTTTTTCCCATCGTCATCGCGGCAGGGCTCGGGATCTTCTTCGTCTACGTAAATCCCTCCGAGCATTCCGTTATCGGAGATCAGCCGAAGGTGGAAGAGGCCATCGCGTACGACACGGTCGACATCGAGATGGTGGACATTGTCGTACGAGATGAGGGGGATGAACTCGTTTTCCCGCTGGCCGAGCTGAAGCGAAGCAGACTTGTCCGTTTTGAGTACAAGACCAAAACCACAACACGCCCCGTGCTTGCGTATGTTGCCCCCAACGGCAAGCTGGTGACCGCTATCAGCGTAAGCGAACACTGCGGGTCATCGCGATTCAAGCTGAATGGGACCCAAATCCTCTGTGCTCAATGTCCTTCGCGGTGGGATATGTTGACGATGGAGGCCTATGCCTGTTGCGCAAAGTACTATCCCGACCCCATTCCCAGCCGCGTCGTGGGAGACGACGTTCACATTGCAAAGTCAGTGATCGAACAATGGGCGGGGAGATTGTAGAAAGAATGAATCGGAGCCGATGACAGCCTATACTTCAACCACGGAAAATATCACCGTCACTGCACAACCCCTCTACCTTGATGGGCAGTCCAATATCATCGAAAAGAAATTCGTGTTTGCCTATTACATCCGGATCGAGAACAACAGCGATGGGCCCGTCCAACTCCTCCGACGACATTGGTACATCCACAACGGAAAGGGTGGAGTGAAAGAGGTCGAGGGAGAGGGAGTTATCGGCAAGCAACCGGTGATTCAACCCGGCGAGGCTCACGAGTATAACAGCTTCTGTGTGTTGGAGACGTTTGAAGGACACATGGAAGGAACATACCTGATGCGACGGGAGAATGGGGATCGTTTCCGCATCACCATCCCGAGGTTCCACCTTCGCGCAGCAGCAAATTAACACCTGCTCTTTTCACTTCGCGGCGATCCGTACACCGATCGTCACGGCAATTCACTGTCCTCCCCATCATGGGACGAACGTGATACGATTACTCTCTGTTTCGGTTCGCACCTGGTTGCCGACTGACGCCGGCCCCGGACTTCGTTACCTGCGCTTGCCTCATATCGACCTCCATTGATTCCAACTCATCCATTCTCCACCAATGAAACATCCACCATCCTCCACGAATGAAGGGGGCAAACCCCCGAAGCGCGTCAGGTTGACGCGGGAAGAAAAGCTGCGGGAGCTTGAAAAGGCATGGGGGTACGCCGAAGTGACCAGAGTCCTGTACCTGGCAACCGGTGAACGACGGTATTGTGTGCGGAACTACTCGGGAAGCATCATCGACCAGATGTGGGCTCTGCGTGGACTTCCGGGAAACCCAACAGCCACGAAGAAGATCGAAATCACCGGGCCCACCGAGGAAGAGGCCGTTACCACCGCGTACTGGCGTATGCTGTGGCAGATGAAGAACAAAGGGGGAGGGAAGAGGAAAAGGCAACGGAAGTGATTGCAAGCGCTATCGCTACTCCGGGAACATCTTTCCGGGGTTCAGAATGTTGTTCGGATCGAACGTCTTCTTGATTTCTTTCATCAGGGTAATCTCCGCGTTTGAAAGAGCGATGGGGAGATATGACTTCTGAGAATACCCGATCCCGTGCTCCCCGGAAATCGTGCCGCCAAGCGAAACCGTGAACCGGAAGATTTCCCGAACTGCCTCGTCAACATGGTTCTCCCACGAAGCATCATCAAGCTGGTCCTTCAGAATATTGACGTGGACATTCCCGTCCCCCGCGTGTCCGTAGCAGATCGAGGTGATCCCATACTTCGCACATATTTCCTTGACACCGTTCACCAGTTCGGGCAGCTTGGCGCGCGGAACAACCGTGTCTTCCTCCTTGTACGGTGAAATCGACTTCACCGCTTCACCCATCCCTTGTCGCAACGACCAGACGTCTGCCATCTTCTGTCGATCCTCTGCAAGAAGAACATCGAGCGCCTGATGCCGCTCCACCACCCGGGCGATTGCTTCGATCTCTTGCGTCAGCCCGTCCTCATGGTTCCCATCGACTTCTACCAGCAGTTGTGCCGCCACATCCCCATTGGGAAACTTCTTTCCCAGCTTTTCCTCCGAGGCCTTTACAGCGGATCGTTCCATGAACTCCAGTGCAGACGGGGTGACCCCCTCCTGGAAGATTTCCGCAACGGAGGCTGCGGCATCCTCGATGGAAGGGAAGGCAATTAGAAGCACTTTTCTGAACTTCGGCAAGGAGATCAACCGGAAGATGATCTTCGTGATGACCGCGAGAGTTCCTTCGCTACCGATAATGAGCTGCGTGAGGTTGTAGCCGGTGACGTTCTTGAGCACGCGCCCGCCGATGTTGATGATTTGCCCGGATGGAAGGACTGCCTCCAGTCCGAGCACATAGTCCTTCGTCACCCCGTACTTGACTGCCCGCGGACCGCCGGCGCACTCGGCGAGGTTGCCGCCGAGGTGGCAGCTTCCTCGCGAGGCCGGATCAGGAGGATAGAACAAGCCGCGGCTCTCGAGTTCTTCCTGAAATTTCTGCGTGATCACTCCCGGCTCAACCACTGCCTGGAAGTTCTTCTCGTCAATCTCCAGAATGCGATTGAACTTCTCCATTGAAAGGGTAATGCCGCCATGAATGGGAAGCGCACCACCCGAAAGCCCCGTGCCGCCGCCGCGCGGTGTCACGGGAATCAACTCCCGGTTGGCAAGACGCAGCACCTCTGCGACCTGTTGCGTGTTCATGGGGGTGACAACAACGTCCGGAAGGAAGGAGAGGTCTTCCGTTTCGTCCGTGCTGTAGCGGCCCCTTGCTTCTCTGTCCGTGAAGATATTGGAAGCCCCGACGATGGACGCAAGATGAGCGATCGACGTTGGTGTGAGTTGGTTGTAGTTCATTGCATACTGGTGGGTTTCCGCGGGATACGATCGTCGCGCATGGCAGCGTGATAGGCAAACATGGTCATGATGATGACCGTTTGCTTGAGGTCTCCTTCGATGGCCCGATCGTAAAGGTCCATGGTCGAGTGCCAGGTGCGGTTGAAGTACTCGATGTCATCCTGGATGAACTGGAATCCAGGCAATCCGATGGCATCAAACGCCTGATGGTCCGTGCTCCCGGTGTTTGAGAGCGTCAGTGTCTTTGCAAGCGGATCGTCGATTGCATGCAACCACTTCCGGAAGATTGGGCGGACAGCGTCGTTTCCCTGGAGATAGACCCCGCGGATTTTTCCTGTCCCGTTATCGTCGTTAAAGTAGACGGAGAATTTCTCTCCTGCCGGGGTCAGCTTGATGGATTGGCTGCCGGC
>DASRUE010000264.1:0-4365 GCA_035687895.1 Bacteroidota bacterium
CGAATCTGGATTTCGGGTTGGAGAGGAAGGGAATGGAGAAAAAAGCGTGGCACCACACGTGTGCAAAGGCGCACGGGTGGAACACTCGGTGAGAACAGCAGATCCCATACCCCCGGAGTAGTTCATAAGATGGTGAGACAGCCGATCTGCTACAACTAGAAAGAAACGGATAGAAAGAACGGTCATAGAATCACTCTCATTGTAGACAAATAGGCCTTAAATATCAATACCGTCACTTTTCGATTGAGCTTCATAACAGCTTTGAGAAATGCATGTGCGTCGTCAGCCACTTCCCGCTCTGCTTCACCATGATGATGCTCGCCCTTCCATTCTCAACCACCATTGTTCCTCCCTGCGGTATCACATGAAGACATAAGTACCCGGAGACTACAGCTGTTCTGCTTAAGTGGTTGGAATAATCAGGCGAAGCCTGAACTCCGCCTGTTTGTTCGGCCATCTATCTTACTTCATCAACGTCATTCGTCGCGTCGCAACGAAGTCTCCCACCAACACGAAGGGCCGAACGAAGCAGGATCGTCCGGTCTTTCGTCCCGTGCAGTAGTGGTTATGCTGTCACTGCTGCTTTGAGAGCATTGGGCAGCCCCATAGCGTTCCCGGCCTCAACAGCGAAATAAGCATTGTTGCTGACTGCACCCACCGCTCCTTCTACAAACTCCCGCACTTCATTCACGCTTGCGGCTTCCCAGAGGCAGACCGCCTTCGTACCTTCCCGGTTGGGAAGGCTCTGGTGCAACTTCAGATTCGATGGCAGATCAGCCAGTCCGGATTTTGCGTCTTCCCAAAACGTCTTGGGATTGGAGATCTCGTGTTCGACGATGATGTACATGTTACCTCCCGTTTACGGTTGGTAGTTGAATAATGATGATTGTGGGCGGCATAGCTCTGTCATTTCTTCTTGGTTTTCATTTCAACCAGAATGAGTTCAAAAGATTTATCTCCGGTATTCTCGGGCAAGTGCTTTCCCGCGGGAGTCCACATGGTCGTGCCGGCTGTTTGAGAGAGTTCCATCGTCTTTCCGTCAGGCAAGGTGAATTTTCCTTGCACATCAGTCAAGAACACAGCAAAAGCATCGGGATGTCCGTGCATAACGGATTTTTCACCTGGGCCATAAGTAATTCTCAACACACGGATCTTGTCGTTTTCAAATTCAACTTTGTAATGCTTAGGATCAGCTTTTACTGCGTCCTGAGCAAAGCTGTTTCCGGGTAAGAGCGACACAGCAAAGAGAACGGTAAGTATTGAAAGTATCTGTTTCATAACACTACCCTCCTTTGAGGTTGTTTAGAGAATGGTTAGTTATAGTTTGAGAAATGCTCAAACTCGATTTGTTGGTTTCTTTGTTACTCAAGTGACCTCCTGAAGAGGACAGGGCTAAAGCCCTTAATAGTTTTGTTGGGGTTTTCATATCCCCGACCTCTCGCCTACGCTTTGCTGCGGCGAGCAGGAAAGGTCGGGGCTACCTGCCCGTCCGGCAGGCGGGTAGCCACGTCCTCAACTTGAATCGATTACTTTGATTCTGTTGGAGGAGTCATCGCAAATCCAAGCTGTTGCATAGATGGCACGTTGTCGAACGAATCCCATTCCTCAACCATCTTTCCATTCTCGAAATGAATGATGTTTATCCCCCACATTGTAATTGCCTTTCCAGTGGGAGGCAGTTCGCCAGGGCCCGTATTCGTACCTGTCAATGTCCAGCGGCCTGCAAATCTGTTCTCGGTGTAGATCTCTTCGTTCGAAACCACCTTGATATCCGGATAAGCGGTTTTGAAACCTGTAATTATTTTTTTCAGATTGTCCAAACCTTGAGCAGACGTAGCGGCGTCCGAGTGTCTGACAAATTTCGGGTCAAAGATCCCATCCAACCCCTCCACGTTTCCACTTTCCCAGGCTCCGTTATATTTATCAACAAGGGGTTTCAGGTCTTTGGAGTAATCCGGCTGCGGCTGGCACCCTACAGTCAAGACAACTGCAATCATGAGAAACAGAGAACCCGCTTTGAGAATTGTGTGAGTTAGTAGTTTCATAGCAATAGCTCCTCGTTGGTTGTGAATGAATGTGTTTAAGACTCAGTGCCCGCTTAACCACAACTCAAAACTCTTGTTGACTTCTCCATCGGCGTAACTCCAATCCGGTTTGAGCCGCAGTCCACTGGCGTCTCTCCAGATAAATCCCATTGCCTCCTCCAACTCCTTCTCACCAGCAACGTGAAGGAAATGCAGCGCTTTGCCAGCGAGCCTTATTTCTTTTAACTTGCAGCCAATGTGCTGAGTCAGAAGCGCGTTCCGGATTATCTCTGCTTGCCGCAGATCGTATGTCGCCCAAACGGTGCCATCTTTCCCTGTCGGGTATCCCGTGGTGTCTAGTTCAAACTTGTTCTCCGGGCTGCGAGTTGTCTGGTGGTTGATATCTTCTTGGGATTTTCTTTTTTTCATGCGAATCCGGAGTTGGGGAAAAGGTTACCGCTTTCCATGCTGTTGTTATGTCTCTACTTCCCCTTTATGACAGGCTGAGGTGACACGGACAACTCGGGCCGGATCATTCCATCCTTCGATTCAAATTTTCTGACCACTTTCATTGTCCTCTTCATAAGAGCTTGTCCTGCATCGCCTGCTCTCTTCATCCAAGTCTCGTTACTGGTGTAGAAGTCGGCAGCACTCTTTGCGGATGAGACGACGGTAAAGACCGGGCCTTCGAGGCCGTACGAATTCTCATAGAGTCGGTACCCTTCGGGTGACTTGATCTTCTCATTGAGCGCCACCCACTCCTTCGCAATCGCATCCGCCTCGTCCTCCATGCCGGGATGGATGTGATAATAGTCCCAGTGGCGGAAATTCAGTCCATCAGAAATCTGGGCACCGTACTCGGGTTTGTAGGAAAGGTCAGGGCGGAGTCTTGTCAGATAATTGCGATGGGTTGGATAGCATGCATCAAACTTTTTCATCATAGCTCCGAACGCGTCCTTTCCCATTTTCTCTTCCAATTCACCGAAACTTGCGTTCATCTTGTCGACGGCGCCGAGATTTTCCACCGGAGTGAAGTAGATATAGGTGTAGTCGTCCATGCTTGCGGCGGTATAGGAGATGGAGGACACCTTATTCTTTTTTATTGCGTCGACGAGTCCCAAGGCTGCCTTCTCGTATTCCTCTACCTTCGACGGGATGACGTTGTCCTCGTGGACAGAAAGAAGCTGGGACTTGGGGGCATCCTGCGCCTGCACGGGACCCGCCGCGAGACAAAGGCAGAGAGTTATGAGCAGGGCGGGAAGAGCGAGATTGAATCGTTGCATGGGAGACTCCTTTTGTTGTGTGTGTGAGTTTGGTGAATGAGTGAAGCGAACAAGCATTATTTAGCTGACGCGTCATTGATCTCTACCCAGTATCCATCGGGATCCTGCAGATAGATCTGACGCACGCCATCGGCTCTCGTGTTGAATTGCCGGACCTCGCCCGGCCAATCTGAATACTCGATTCTGTTTGCGTTGAGGTGTTTCATGAACCCATCGAAATCCGAAGTTGCCAGTGCAAAATGGATTGCCTTCTTCAGAACGATCCCCTTGTTGTCACCAGCAATCAGGTGCAGCTCCGTTCCATTCCCCATCGAAAACCATCTGATGATGGGAAGCTTGGTCTTGTTCTCGATTTCTTTCAGCCCCAGGATTTCAGAGTAGAACCTTGCACTCGTGTCAAGGCTGCGGACGAAAAGTGCCTGGTGATTGAAGGTGAGCGTAGCCGTCGGACTTGTCTTTGTCTGGCCAAATGACGGATTACACCATAGGGACAGGGCCAAAAGCGCAAGGATGGATCGTTTCATGGAAGACTCCATTTATTGAGGTCGTAAATCGTCTGCGGTAGCAACTCAGTGCGCCGTCGAACTATTAACGATCAATTTTCTTGTGAAGGCGGCTCATTGAGCGAACTCTTTTCTGTTCACTCAACTGCGTTTTTCTTAGCCTTATCATAATGATGTGAGCGTCGTTGCTACCGCTGTAAGTGCCCTGTTGTCGACACAAACAAACGCGGGTACAAAAGAGCACTTACTTCATCTTGATATATGGTGAGGCTGACAACACTCTTGTCTGAACTCCCCTCATCATAGGGTCAAATTTGTCAGCTAGTGCTTTCCATTCGGGACTGCCCAATAAGCTGGCTCTCGCTTTAAGAAAGGCTTCGATATTATCGAACTCGGCAACTCGGATCGTCTCTTCAATATCGCCGATGATCGTCTGCCAGCCTGCAACAAAGCGGTAGCCGGATTTCTCCTGTAGAGGAATCAACTCTTTTTCCGCCAATGCGTGATATTCTGGTAACTTGCCTAGAGGCACAGTCACTGTGATCATTACATAGA
>DASRUE010000265.1:0-19570 GCA_035687895.1 Bacteroidota bacterium
AGTCCAACGGTGAACATGTGGACCTTGGATGATCCCACCTGACGCGACGGCGACAGAGGATACACGTCGTACAGAAAGTCGTACTGGAGCAGAGCGGCGCCCGCAACATATCGCACGCGTCCGAATAGTGACCAGTCGATGGAACGGTCGAGGTCCCGGTCCGGGACAACTTTGATTTCCGCGTTCCAGCGGGCCGCGTCCATCCCCACCGCCCCACCCACCAGCGATTGCCGAGCGTACCTGAACGCATCAATTCCACCAATAACGGGATCCATGACAAAAGAGCCAGGATCGGGGTCGCGCAGGATGGCGCCAAAGAGCTTCGCGTACACCGGACGCACGAGCCAATTTCGCAGCGTCACGCCGACTTTGGCGTTGTGCGCACGCTGGTTCCTTTGCCAATAGAAGGAAGGGGTGAAATACTCCGCTTCGAGAGAAATGTAGTTGTCCGTGTGGTAGGTATAGTTTGCTTCGAACTGGAAGGATGGAACCACCGCATACGCGTTGTCATCGGGTGACACGAAAGAGCGGGGGTACAGATACTCCTTGCGCTGAGCCCCGAGCCGAACGCAGAGGTTGTACGAAGGAAAGAGATAGGCATCGAGCCAGATGTTCGAACGCTCATAGAAAACCCGATCACTTTTGGAGTAGCCTCCCCTCAGATCAAGCCAGTCTGCAGCGCCCGCAAAGACGTTCAGGTCGTACACGTTCCGAGAATAGTCCACTTCCCAGCCACCGTAGGATCCCGCAAAATGAACACCCCGTTGCATGAGAAGGGCCTCCAGATCCTCTCGTGCTTCCGCGTCTCCGGGTCGTTCTTCAATCGCGCGGGCAAGGAGTTCACGGGCACCACTGTAGTCGCGCCGCCACTTGTGAACCGTCGCCATCGATTTCAACAGGTCCGGATCACTGCCTCCGACAAGGCGCGAGGCAACGCGGTATTCTGTCAGTGCGCCTGTGAGGTCGCCTTCATCCCTCAGGACATCCCCGTGCAGACGATGGGATGCTGCCGCATCACGATCCTGCTGCGGAACCGGGCGTGAAGGTGGTTGCTGCGCGTGCAGCAAGGTACTCACTAGAAGCAGAAGTGCAAGGTGGATACGTACCATCGTTAGCCCTTTCCATTACAGTGACAAGCAGAGTTTCAAAGACTTCAACTGTGGAGAGAATGTTTGCACCGACACGCGCGTTTATTTCCAGAATGCGTGGGACACCGTTCCTGTCTCGCCGGATATCCATGTCGATGGGGCCTTCGAGATGGAGTTTCCGCGCTGCAACGATTGCCACTTCCGCAACATCTCTCCGGATCACCCGTTGGACATGCACCGCGTTTCCGACGATCCCTTCTTTCATTGCCGTCTTCTGAAGAACTGCAACAGACCGCACGTACCCCGCCGGATGTGCAAAGAGGTTCACGTCGCACTCCTCTCCTGGCATGAACTCCTGAAAGACGATGTCCGTCCGGCGTTCTTCTGCAGCCTCCTTGGGATCCCGAAACACGGTCACCCCGCGTCCTCCCCGCCCGACTCTTGGTTTCGCCAGGAACGGGTATCCCAGCGCCTTGCCTGCATCAAGCGGAGAAGTCACTTCTTTGTAAGAGATCGTCAGCGGGACAGCTATACCAAGCGAACGAAGCTTATTGGCCGTGAGCAGTTTGTCGTTGGCCATGTCTGTGGCGCCAGGATCGGGGATGAACATCTGAACGCCCAGTTCGCGCACGGTCCGCTTCAACCGGGACACAGCGGGGAGTTCTTCTGAGACAGTTGGGACAAGCAACATCGGTAGCGTCCTGCTTAATAGACCAACCAGAGTTCCGATGAACGCCGGATCATCACCGCGAGGAACGAGATGAAATTCATCAACCGGTGTCACCGACTGGACGATGTCGGTACCGATCACTCTGAACTCCCGCTCTTTGAAGAACGACACTGTGGCCCGTCCCGCCGGGCCGCCGATACCCGTGACAAGTACGTTTTTCATGATGACGTCAAATAGTGGATGTGTGTGACAACAATATGTCTGGGGGAATTGCAAACTCTGTACCACCGGAGCGTGGCACCGACATGGTGATTCGATGCTTGTTTCGGGGGATTCGATGTGGTGCAGAGGAAACATGAAGCCAAGCAGCTACATTGGGCCGCGACCGCTAAGCGTCATGGGACAAGAATGTCTCATTTTTCTATTTCAACAAAACCATCGGCATGGTTTGCACGGCTCCTTCCACCCTGAGCTGGTAGAAGTAAACTCCGCCAGCAAGCCTTGTTGCATCCAACGTCACCTCGTGGAACCCCGAAGTTTTCCTTTCATCAACGAGTCTTGCCACCTCTTTGCCAAGAACGTCGTAGACCTTGAGTGAGACGTCACTGGCCGAGGCCAAGTGATACTTTATGATCGTTTGCGGGTTGAATGGGTTGGGATAGTTCTGATCAAGAATGGCAGTGGGGAGAGACCTATCGCTATCGGATGGCGAAACATATGTAATGCCACCATTGGATGTATGCAGAATTGTGCCGGATTCCCCAACCGCCCATCCCGTCAACGAGTCGAGGAATGAAAGTCCAAAGAGACAAACCGTGGTGCCGCTATTCTGCGTAATCCATGTCCGACCTGCGTCGGTCGTCCTCAGTATCAACCCAACAGGAGGGAGTGAACCACCGGGGGGAGTTCCACCAGCGATCCATCCGTGCAGACTATTGGTGAACTCGATGTCCCACGCGGTGAGTGCTGTTCCCATCGTCTGCCGCTCCCACGTCGCTCCCCCATCAGCCGTGTACCAGACCGATGCAGAATCTCCCGTGACCCATCCCTTCGATCGATCCACAAACTCCACATCCCCCAGCCAACCGCCGATCCCGCGAGCAACGGCGAACCACTGAGCACCCCCATCGATTGTTTTCAGAATGATTCCAGAATCGCCAACTGCCCAACCGCACAACGAATCAACGAAATGGATGCCGTACAGCCAGTCACAGGAGTCGACGGTCTGCTGAAGCCACGTTGCTCCCTGATCAGTCGTTGCAATGATCAGCCCGTGGTCCCCCACCACCCACCCCCGCTCAGGTGATGCGAAGAAAGCACCATACAAGTCCTCGGCTGTGCCGGTGCTGACTGTACGCCAATCAACTCCCGTATTCGTCGTTCGGTATGCAGAGCCTTCTCGACCGAAGATCCACCCTTCGCTCGCCGTGGTGAATAGGATTTTGGCCATGTAGTAAGAAGGGGAGGAGCTGGGCGACAAATATAACTGACCCCATGTTATCCCACCGTTGGTGGTATGGAGGATTGCAAGGCCGTTGCCAACGGCCCAGCCATTCAACGAATCAGAGAACGTAACGGAGTTCAGCGCATACTGGACGCCGCTTTGCTGCTGTCGCCACCCCTGCGCGTGAATCGTCGTCAGGGAGGTCAGAACCATCAAGGACACAAGTAAAGCCTTCACTGTTCTCGCCCTCCTCAGCCTCTGAGTATACCAAAGAACTTGCCTTCCACACTCTTTCACGCGCGAACAATTTCCAGTCACCTGAGTGACGTACGCGGCATCTGGAACATTGCCTGTCCGCTCAATTCACCCGTTGAATGAACGCGCGGAAATCTCTCCCTCTCGCTCCGAGCCCGTGCTGCCACAGACGGTTGGAGTAGTTCGTTGAACACCTCCAAGTGCGCCTGCAGCGAATGTGTCCAGCGAAACTGGGAAGCGCGTTTCAACCCGCGCGCGACAAGAGACCGCCTGAGATTCTCGTTTGTAAGGACTGTATACATTCCTTCGGCAATTGCTCCCACATCGTACGGATCCACATAATAGGCCGCGTCCCCGCAGACCTCCGGCAGGCTGGCCACGTGGGAAACAACCGAAGGACATCCGCACGCCATCGCCTCCAGCGGCGGGAGACCAAAGCCTTCGTAGAAAGAGGGGAACACAAGTAACGACGCCTGGTGCAACAGGCCCACAAGTTCCTCTGTGGACACATGCCCTTTAAACTCCACCCTGTGCGGATCAACACCGTACCGTACAAGTCTTACCGTATCAAACACTCTGTCGAACTGATGACGCCCATGTCCCGTAACAACCAATCGGTGCGGCACTCGATCCTGAATCCGCGCAAATGCCTTGAGCACACCGGTGATATTCTTCATCCGGACGATCCGGCCTGAGTACAGGATGAACGGTACAAGTGGAGATAGCACGGGTTGACGTCTCACCACCGCTTCTCCCAATGTCCCATGGTGAATCACCCGGACCCGTTCCGGCTGCACTCCAAAGCATTGTTCTAACAATCCTTTTGTATGATGAGATGGCGTGATGATGCGTCGGGCATATCTCAGCGCGTGTATGAGAATGTATCCGTAGTAGTAGTACTGCTTCTTGTGACAGCGTTTAAAGAGAAATGGAATCAGGTCGTGGATCATGAGGATCTGGTTTCTGCGGAACAAGACTGCTTCGAGCTGGCTTGTACCAAAGAGCAGATGTCGCCAGTGCTTTATGCCGAGATAGTTCGCATACGCCAGGCGAAGCAAATGACCACGAAAGCCATGATCCGGCGAGAGTTTGGCCGATACCCAATGGACTGCGCAATGCGGCGGGAAGTGAGTATCCTGAAAATGCACCTGTGCTGTCCGATTCATATAAAGAATAAATGAATGGGACGTCCGGGTATGCGCGAGTTCTCGCACAATGTTCAAGGTATAGATCCCGATGCCATCGAGAATGCTGCCGAGGTTCGTGGCGTTGACGACCACCACGTTGATGTCATCGCCCTTGCGGCCGGCGTCTTGTTCACCGTTCATCAGTCGAGGCCCCCCTGCGCCCGGTATGCTGTTGCCACTGTGTCCGGCGTGCCGTCCAGGATCACCCGACCATTGTCCAGCCAGATCAGACGGCTGCACTGCGCTACAAGGAAATCAAGGTTATGTGAAACAAATACGGTTGTGCTACCCGCTTGCATGAGGCGCTGCATCCTCACAATGCTCTTTCTCATGAAGAACTCATCCCCCACTCCAAACACTTCGTCCACCAGCAGAATGTCCGGCTCCACGTCAGTGGCCAGTGCAAATGCCAGCCGTGCAAACATGCCCGAGGAATACGTCTTCACAGGCTCATCAAAGAATTCTCCCAGCCCGGCAAACTCTTTGATGTCATCAATCTTCGTGCGGACTTCCTCCTGCGAGTATCCCATCAACACGCCGGCAAGATAGCAGTTCTCTCTTCCCGTCAGGTCTGGTTGAAAACCGATGCCAAGTTCAAGCAGGGGGACGATGCGCATGCTTCCATTGACGTAGAGACTTCCGCGCTGCGGCGTGATAATCCTCGAAAGGACGCGGAGGAGCGTTGACTTCCCCGCCCCGTTGCGCCCGATAATTCCCACATGTTCTCCTTCTTGTATCGTCAAGCTCACATCGGCAAGCGCGTGGAATTGCGGGCGCCCATTCCCGTCCAGAAAACCCGACAGGAAGGACTTGAAGCTCCGCTGTGTGACGGCATGCTTCTCGAAACTGACGCCGATATTGAGAAGTCGAAATACTGTGCCCATGTTCTCAGAGATAGAAATAGAATTTGTCTTTGTATTTGTTCACCAACCCCAGCCCTACCAGGAGACTTACTGTCCCGACCGTCGTCGTCACAAGCCAATCATCAATGCCTGGCCACATGCCGTAGTACACCGGTTTCTGGAAGAGCGCGGCAAAGTAGGTGATGGGATGATATCTGACGATCAACGATTGGAGCGAATGGTCGTGAAAGAGATCCGCCTTGAAAAGAATGGGGGATGAAAAGAACGCCAGCATGAGAACCATCTGGACGATCGTGCGGATGTCTCGAAAGAACGTGTACACGACGGCGCAGACGAGCCCTATGCCAAGTCCAAGCATTGCCCACGGCAGAATCGCGAGTGGAAGAATCAGCAGGTGTACCGTCCAGTTGTCTTTGAGCATGGCGAAGAGCGCAAACACAATGACGAGAGAGAACAGGAACTCCACACTCGCAACAATCCAACGGGTGAGGGGAAGGGCGAACGGGGAAACGTACATTTTCTTCAGGAGCCATTCCCCACCGGCAATGGAGTCCATGCAGGTGGTAACAACTTTTTCAAAGTACCGCCAGGGAACGAGAGCGCCAAACAGGAACACTGCGTAGTCAGAGGTGTCCATCCGGTTAACAACTGAAAATACCACACTGAGGACCGTAAGAAAGAGGGCGGGTTCAAGGAAGTTCCAGAGAAAACCCAGCGACGTGTAGCGGTATTTCAGTTTCAGCAGACTCTTTGCATAGAGCCAGGTGAAGCGTTGTGCAGCGATGTCCATTGTTTTCCTTTCATCCACCCACAGGTTCGGTTGTTTACAGGTGGAGCAATCGTTTTAATGAGCACGCGACACCGCGCACTTCAAGGCGCACGGGGTTTGCATCACCGATCAGCGCGGGGCCAGTTGCCTTTGACACCTGAGACGGTGCTGTTCCGGCCCAACTGGTGATCTCAACAGACTTCATCACACAGGAACCGCTCACCACTTTCGCCAGCAGCGCATAGGTATACTCGTCATTCACATCCACTGTCATGAATACCGACTTGCCGGCCTCACCGGACACAACACAATGCATTGACTTAACACACTCTACAGCAACTGGTCCGGCAGTGCGATAGCGATGGAGCCTGAGTTCGAGAAGGCTTTCCTCGTCGGCTCTGTAGGATGCCAGCTTCATCGAAAACGTGCGTGTGCCCGAGCCGAACCAGTAGTAGTCGGTGTGAAATAGCGTCCCGTCGCGGTCAGGCTTCTGGTTCATCGCGGCAAAAAAATCTGCATGGTCGGCAAAGAAGGGGGACACTTCCCGGGGAAGAAATGAGAACGGATGGAGAGTTACCCGCGTCGTATCCAGCAGGCTGCGATACTCCTGAATCCCCGCGGCAAGAAACGAGCGTGATGCCTCGATACCGCTGAATATCATGCGGGACCGAACGTTGGACTTCGACTCCTTGCGCAGTACGAACAGGGCAGATGTATATGGATGTTTCCCACGCAGCAACTGGACGTGCGTGTATTCCTGAAAGAGCGATGTTGATAGTGCCTCTCCGTTGGTATGACAAAGACCCTTCATGTTTGCGGGAATCGGATAATTGACTTTATGGGGTACGATCGAGCCATTACATTCTGTCTCCGGCGTGAGGCCGCATTCCTCGAACAGGTCGTTCAGATACGATCGAGTGAAGACATAGTTGTTCGGATGCTCAATGATCTCCTCGCCGTATCCAAGTTCCGTCGTCAGGACATAAATTCCGCCATCCTTCAGCACACGGCTTGCTTCATTCAGGTGGAGAAGGAAGTCGTCTCGTGTGCCGATATGCTCGATCGAGCATGATGAGTAACAGAAATCGAATGTGTTCTCCTCAAATTCCAGTGCCCGCATGTCCATGCGGAGAGCCTTCACCTTATTGTCGTCCACGGGGAATGGTTTACCGGCTCTGATGAATTCGTCAGGATCGTTTGTCTTCGCGCAGTCCCATGTTGTTTGCGTATCGTACAGATCTGTCACCACAAGCTGCCTGATATGCGATGCGATGGCGTAGAGAAGCAATTCCTTCCCGCCACCCATGGAAAGACCCAGTGAATCGGGTCTGAGCAATCCTCTCTCGCGCAGGACATGAAAGATCATCGCAAACTCCCATTGCTTCCGGTGGAAACGGGGGATTTCTCTCAATTCTTCCCGGATGATCGCGTTGATCTCCGGATGGAACCAATCTGCCGCGTCGCAGATCTTGCTCGAAACTTTCATGCGCACTCCTTGATGGTAAGCATTGTTTGCAGCGCTCGACGAATGTCGCCTGGCGCGATATCCCCCATGCAGATGCTGGTCCGCATGTTGGTGAGTTTACAGGGGATGCGGTCGTTCCTCCAGCAGGGGACGCAACCTAGCGTCTTGCGGGCATCGAGATACACACAGTGGGGATAGTGCTCTGTTCTCACTTTTCCGTCGATCGGGCCGTACAGCGCCACACACGGGATTCTCAATGCTGCGGCAACATGGACGAACGCAGAGTCTGGAGCCACAATTGCATCGCAGCCGGCAGCCAGCGCGAATGCGCGCCGAAGCGGCATTCCGGCCACTTTCGTCACTCTTTCATCGTCAAAGCCGTGAATGGCCTCCGCGTCAAAAACCAGCACATGATATTCAAGGACGAGGAGCTTCACTAATTGCTGCATGTGCGGATAGTTTCTGTAGACTTCATCTGAATGGAGCTGTACGCCAATAACGCGCTTCGCCGTCAGGCCATGTTCGTGCCAGAAGTCCGCCTGGAATTCTCTTTCTTCCTTCGAGACGAAGTACCGCGGATTTCGATCCATTCGCTGTCGGCGTAGTGCCCCGATGCCAAGCGACCCAGCGAACACATCGATCCTCCCTCTGCGTACTTTAGGTGCAGTTCTACTTTCCACCCTCGACGCAGGACAATCGGTGAAATTAAACCACTTGCGATAGTCCGTGTGCTGGAATATGTTGCGTTCAATATCGATCAAATGCACGTCCTCGTTTCCTTCGAACACCGGGAAGTACCGGCGTGGAATAGCAAGATGTATTTCGTCGTGCGGGTACTTCTGTTTGAGCGCGTGAAATCCGGGAGTCATCATCAGCAGGTCGCCGATGCCACCCATCGCGCGCGTAACCAGGATGTTCCGCCGCCGGCGCGTTTCCATAACCACCGGCCTGTCGGCCCTCCCGTTCCCGGCAACAAGGAGCGAGACAGATGGTGCGGATTGTCGGGGAGATCGCTGTACAATGGTTTCGTGCCGTAAGTACGTCAGCCAATATACATAGCCAAGCAGTCCCAGTTTGAACATCGCCGGCACCTGCGTGGAGCGAATCGCCTTCACGCCATGCAGACCGAAATACAGGCGGTGAAGTGCATAGAGAACTTTGTCCGCCGCTGGCACATTGCGTGCAACGAGGATTTTCCATGAACGCCGATAGGTCTTCCTGATTTGCTCCACGAACAGCCGTCGGTCGTCGATATTCATATAGAAATGACGCAGTCCTCGGAACAACAACGCCTTATAGTAGTCGATGTCTCCCTTGAGAAGTGATTCTCTTCCCAGGTGAAAGATCACTTCAGGAACGATGTTCCGGTCGGTGATGATATATGGCCGTTCTGCCAACGACGCAAGAAGTATTTGTGCTTCGCGAAATTTTCCCAGGGTCGTCAGCACACCGGCTTTCGCGACAAGGGTGCGGGAAGAGAGATCGGGGTAACGATTTACCCCCATCTCTGACGCCTCCTCATAATATCTGAGGGCCTCTTGCAAAAGTGACAGTCGCGTGAGCTCATCGCCCCATAGAAGCAGCGTCTCGAAGAGCTCACGCGGAAACGACCGTGAAGCCCGTGCACTTCTTATGAAAAGCCCGACTGTATCGTCGACAAACTCCTTCTCTTCCCTCGCATGCTCCTCGGCCGAAGCGCTCAGGAACTTTCTCAGCTTTTCAACGCCACCATAAACGACTTCGCTCAGGATATATTTATTGGCAAACCGTATCCGTTCACCTCTTGGGATACTCCGGAAAATCCCATGGGCAATATCATGCTGACCGGAGAACGCGATGTATTCAAGTTCCTGCAGCTCAATTGCATCCGTGAGAGCCGTTGGAAGTGATGATGTGTGATCAACCACCAACATGGGAAGCGGCTCCTTTCATCATGGCGGGGTGAAGGCACGCTCGGAGGAGATCACGTTCATGACGGGCCAGCGATTGCAGTTCACCATACCGACCGGAGTTGAACCCAGTCGGCGGGGGACGCTCAAAACTATGGCAAACGTTGATCGCCTCCTCATAAAGGCCAACTTGGTTCAAGCAAATGATCTGACGGTAGCGACTCTCAGGATTAAGGGAGGAGACAAGAGACTCAACACAGCGGTACCATTTCAACGCATCAAGGTACCACGACCGGACCTCGAGACAAACAGCATACCAGAACATCGCCTGGTGATAGGTCTCGGTCTCCATCCCAACAAACGCGCAGTACTCTATTGTCTGGCGAAAAAGATCCGCAGCTTTGGCGTGTTCCTTTTCTTGCATAAGTACCCAGCCGGCGCGGAAAAGACTGTTCATCTTGCACGATGGCGTTGCAGCAGCCAGTATTGCTTTATGGTACAATCGGACTACTTCGTTGCGATCCCCGTGCGGCAACTGCTCAAGGCACCATCCTGAGTGAAAGAAGACTTCCCCCGTATCACAGTCCGGATGACCCGCACACGCAAGAAACAAGGTGTACGCCTCGTCAAATCTCTCCTTTCGTTCAGCATGCAGCGCCTGTTCATATGTCGACATGACGTCCATTACCGGCAGCATCAGTTGTTTTCGCCTCCATGATCGATCCACGCAGCAATCATTTGTATCACGTCCGCCGAAAGAGGCTGTCTCTTCTTCGGCATTTGTGTGCCGCACGCCGTGCCCGAGATTCTTTTGACCAAGACACTTGATGAGGAATTCCCCCGCTCAACTCTTTGCTCCGATGTGCAACCCGCGTTCGCCGCCACGCCGACGAGGTTCTGGCAATTTCGTTCTGCATCCAGATACATTCCGGCATTTCCATCATGACAGCCGGTGCCGGACACCAGGGCACTGACAATCCAAATAGGGGTCACTTGCATGGAACCTCCCCGTGCGATCTCTGCATGGAACGTGTGCACGAGCGATAGCCTTCGCGCTGTGCAAATGTTGCCAATCGGTCCGCCAGTAATTTTCGTCCACGATGAATCCGGGAACGGATTGTCCCGATCGGGGAGTGGAGAAACTCGGCGACTTCTTCGTATGTGTATCCTTCGATGTCACTGAGGATAAGCACGGTCTGGTAGTTCGGCGGAATCGTGTCAAGTGCAGAAGCAACTTCATCGCTGAGGTAGCCCACCTTCATATGATAAACGGGCCCATCGTTCGCATCGATGTGTATCCCTCGCCCGGTGTCGTGACCTGTGCCGCCCAGGTAACGCATTTCCTGAAAATCGACTGCCGTAGGCTCGTGTTGTTTGCGATGATAGTTATTGATGAAGGAGTTCTTGCAGATCTGGTACAGCCATGCACGACAGTTGGTCCCCTCCTTGTACGTGTGGAAGTAGCGGAGTGCCTTCAACATGGTTTCCTGCACAAGGTCATGTGATGACTGTTCATCCCGGCAGAGCTGGAAAGCAAAATGGTGAAGCGCATCGAGATGAGTAAGCGCTTCACGTTCGAACAACGAGTCTGTCGCCATGTGATCAGCTGACGGAGTGATGGATGAAGTGTTAGGCTGGCTAACAAAGGTCAAGCATCATGCCACACTCAGACATGGAGAAACAGGCAACAATCACGCGGCAGGTGTTGATTTTCAGATGTGAGACGAACCTTGTGGGGAAAGCATGCTACATGGAGAAAGGCCTGCCTGTTAGCCCCTGTAGCACCAATGCCACAAGAAACGACGGCCGGCTGCAGGATTCAGGTGCTTCAGTCGCGGAAAGAGGAGGGGTCGATCGAGTAGTCCGTCATCTTTCGATAGATGGTTTTTCGATCAACATCCATCAGGCGGGCGATCTGGTTGATGTTGCCCTTGTACAGCCTGAGCATTCTGAGGAGGTATTTTTCTTCGGCGTCGCGTAGAATGGTGCCGAGGTACTCTTTGTACGGGGTATTAAGATTCACTGCCGCCGTGGGATCGATCGCTGCCGGCTGTACCGGACGTTGTTTATTGGTCGGCAACTCGATCCCCGTGATGGTATCACCCAATGTCTTTATCATTGCCCGTTTCATCAGGTTCTCGAGTTCACGGATGTTGCCGCGCCATGCATAGTTCATCATGTCACTGATAACGTTCGGAGCAATGACCTTGACGCGCCCACCTGCAAGGTCTGCGTGACGCTGAAGAAAATACTCCGCAAGCAAAGGAAGGTCCTCCAGCCGTTCGCGAAGCGGGGGAAGCGTAATCGGAAACACGTTCAGTCGGTAGAATAAGTCCTCGCGGAAGTCCCCCTGATGGGCCATCATTTCAAGGTTGCGATTGGTGGCCGCAACCACGCGCGTGTCAACAGTGACTGTATTGTTCCCGCCGACTCGTTCGAACGCCTTCTCCTGGATCACGCGCAAGAGCTTCGTCTGCACGGACGGAGAAATGTCGCCGATCTCGTCAAGGAACAGCGTTCCCAAGTGCGCCTCTTCGAACTTGCCTGACCGTTGTTTCGATGCGCCGGTAAAGGCTCCTTTTTCATATCCAAACAACTCGCTCTCAAGGAGGTTCTCTGGAATCGCGGAGCAGTTGACCGCCACAAAGGGGTGCCCCCGCCGTTTGCTGTTGAAATGCAACGCGTGCGCCACTAATTCCTTTCCCGTTCCACTCTCCCCCTGGATCAGAATGGTGACGTCCGTATCGGCAACCTGACGGATCTGAGTGATGACGTCTTTCATCTTGTCGCTGCGCGTAATCATGTTGCTGAAACTGTAGGTGCCGCGGAGTTCCTCCCTGAGCATTTTCAGCTCGCGGTCCTTGATCCGGATATCCAGCACCCGGCGGATCTTAATAAGCAACTCATCATTGTTGGTCGGTTTCGTCAAATAATCAACCGCACCGAGACGCATGGCCTCCACTGCGGTTTGGATGGAACCGAAACCAGTCACCATCACCACCGGGAGCTCCGGCCACCGGACACGTGCTTGTTGGAGCAAGACGATACCGCTCATTTTCTCCATGACCATGTCGGAGAGGAGCAAATCGAATTCATTCCTTTCCAGGAACGCAAGTGCTTCCGCGCCGTTGGTTGCAAGCGTCACGCGATATCCTTCGTCCTCCAGCACAGTCTGTGTGGCAACACGGAAGGCCTTGTCGTCATCGACGACGAGGATGTTTTCACGCACGGGATGTTTGGGCTGTTCTATCGGAGTCATGTTGTTCGCCATTCTGTTGAATCGTGAGCGGGAGCTGGATGGTAAACGTTGTCCCTTTGCCCACCGTACTCTTTACTGTTATTGTCCCCTGGTGCTGCTGAATGATGCCGTACGTTACCGCGAGCCCGAGGCCAACACCGCTGACCTCTTTCTTTGTCGTAAAGAAGGCTTCAAAGATACGCCCCATGTGTTCAGGTGGGATTCCTACTCCTGTGTCTGCGATTTCGATGTTCAGTTGTCCATGAATGGCAACAACTCGGATGGTAATCATTCCGCCGTTGGGCATCGCGTCACGCGCATTCAGGATCAGATTGAGAAAAACCTGTTTGAGTTTATCTCTTGACCCTTGGACACAAGGAAAAATCGCGGGCTTGTCCATTACAAGTTGTATGCCGTGGCTGTGGAGTGGCGCCCGGTTTGTTCTTGCAATGTCATCAAGAAGACTGGCAATGTCGATCGGCTCTTTCTCCATCTCCACCACGGACCCGCGATAGAACTCGAGCATGTGCCGTGTCAGCTTGGCCATACGCGTCACTTCTTCGAGAGCCACCGTGATCAGTTCCCGAGCCTGAATATTGCCATTGATTTTCCGGAGTGAAGATTCCAACAAACTCTGAATGTTATGGATCGGGTTGTTGATTTCATGTGAGAGTTGTGCCGTCATTTTTCCAGTAACAGCAAGGCGCTCACTTCGCACGAGTTCCTCCTGTGCCTGCCGGAGCTGCCGCAGGGCCTCTTCCACCTCCTTGTTCCGTTCCGAAAGGCTGACGTTGACTCTGTCGAGTTGGGCGATCTTTTCCTTAAGGGAGGAACGCATCTCGTCGAACTTGACGGTCAGAAATACCAACTCGTCCTCCGGCCGTGATCGTTCTTCCCGGGGGTCGCGATCGGCAGCGGGAGGCAGCCCCGGGATGGCATAGTTGAGATTCCCCGTGCTGATCTCACGCGTCGCAGCCACAAGGCGGTCCACCGGTTTTGAAATAAACCGCGTGAACGTAAGCGTCGCAACGGTAATCGCCACTCCCGTAAACAGGACAAAGATGAGGAACGACCGTTTCCAGTTTCCCTCGGCTGCCCGCGAGAAACGCTCGAAGGAAATATGAAGATCCGTGGCTCCCAACGTATAGCCGACCGGGACGGCATGGCACTTCTGGCACACGTCTGTTGCTGTAAACGGGATCACCCCGCGAAAGCGGTCTCCCTCACGGCTGAACACGGGTTGACCAGTATCGAGGACACTCGCTTCGACCCCGTCATGAGGGCGCAGGGTCTTGTATTTTGTTTCAAGCCGCTTGATACGTTCCGGCGTCAGCAGTTCCTCCCGGAGCCGGAGGTCGTTGACGAGAATATGCACCGTATCAAACTGCTGAACCTCTTTCACCCGTTCAAGAAAACTCTCGTCGACCTTGTAATTGTTCACCATCATGCTGACAAGGGATTCTTTGATAATGTCGGCATATGTATGTGCAGAGAGCTGCGCCTGCTCCATCATCTCTTGTTCTTGAAAATGATTCTGCAGAGCGACACTGAGAGAAATGAAAAGAAGGAAGAGCGGCAGAATGCCCAGAAGAATCTTACGTGAAATGGGAAGCCGTCGGAAAAAGTGCATGCAATCAATGACCCGCGAGAATGTTGAGGTTCACAGGAATCCTTACTGAAAAGTTACCGATTCACGGCGTGAGAATCAACGCGCTCAACGCCCACGGTGTATTAATAGATAGTGACCTGCAAATAGTTGCATGCCATGTTGAATCTCCATTGGCATTCATCTATATTATTAAGCCTACGCACCGCATCGCCCATGACTTCTTTCAGCCCCGAAACAACGCAGCTTCTTAAGGACCTCGATGTTTTCTCGGGACATACGTTGGCCCGACCTAACGACCTCGCCGGGCTGGTTGACGCTGCCCAGCAGACGGGCAAGCATGGCATCCTCGCGGATTTGAGCTTCCACGCCAAGTTCGTAATTCGGGCCCGAAAGATAATGATGCGCATTGGCAAGGACGGAGAAGGCTATGAGAATCTCCGGCGCGAGTTCACCGATGGAATGGAGCGGGCTTCCGGTCTGTTGCGGTCCCTGATCGGGGAGACTTCCCCCGAGTTGCAGCATCACATCACTGTCACCTATCTCCATCTCACAAGTGACTCATTGCAGAACCTGCTTGACCTTTTTTCTGACCTTGCATGGTATAAGAACTGGTTGATCGATCATCCAGATGATCCACGTAATACACCATAGCCAGGCGCGTGGATTGAAAAGGGGACGAAAAATTGGTACATTGAAGTATGCGTTCCCCGTTACTCTCACCGATTTGGCGTATTGCGCTCTTCGTCATTGTGGTCGGCAGCATCCTCTGGCTGGGCGGCGTGAACATCCGCGCGATCACCGGAAATGACTTGCTCAAGGCGGGGACGCTTGAGTTTGAAGAGTATATCGCCCCCGAGGCAGAGAGCGAAATTTATCGAATGATCTCTTACGGCTCTCTGGTGACGATGGCTGGCTACCTCAGCGTTCTGGTGGGTAGCGTTGTCTTTCTTGTCTCGTCGCCGTTCCGCGTGAAAGAGCATGGATGGCTGTTGATGAGTGCAATACTGTTCTATGCGTTTGTTCCGGTGGAACTCTATACGATGTATCTCGATGCCCGGATGGTCTACGAAACGTTCTTTACCACTGCTAGCAATGAAGTTTTCCGTGAGCTCTTCGTCGCCCGGGTGGGGGCACTGGCGGGCGTTCCGCTTATTGCGCTCCTTTGCTACTATACGATCATCGGCCTTGTGATTTTTCAACCATTCAAGAAACCGCTCCCAAACACACCGTGAAGCAGGAAGAATTGCTGGTAGAGCTGGAAGCCCTGGCCCCACAGCTTGGCGTCACCATCCGTTATGAGAAGGGGGACTTCGAAGGAGGGTACTGCATCTTGCGGGACGCGAGAATTTTGCTTGTCAACAAACGGTTGATACCCGGACGCAGAGCTTCGGTCCTGGCCGTGGCCCTTCATGAGATCGGTCTCGAAAACCTCTTTATCAAGCCCGTCGTCAGGGAGTATATTGAAGATGAGGTCGCTCGTACGCTCCGTGCCGCACGCCCATAGGCATAGTATGATCAAGGGCGTCATATTCGATCTTGATAACACGTTGGTAGACTTCATGGCGATGAAGCGCCAGGCGATCGCCGCCGCGATCAACTCCATGATCGACGCGGGACTAAAGCTGGCACCGATCGAGGCGCAGGAACGGATAGATGCCATTTACAAAGAAAGGGGCATCGAGTTTCAGAACGTTTTCGATCAATTGCTTTACGATGTGTTCCAGAAGGTTGACTACAAAATCCTTTCAGCGGGGGTCATTGCATACCGTCGAGCACGTGAAGCAGCGCTTGTCCCTTACCCACATGTGAACATAACACTCGTGGCTCTGCTCAAGCGTGGTCTCAAACTCACAGTCGTATCGGACGCACCAGGTCGAGAAGCCTGGCTCCGTCTTTGCTATCTCAATTTTCATCATATTTTTGATTACGTCGTCACGTTTGAAGATACAGGTGAACGGAAGCCGAGTCCTGCCCCGTTTCAGCGCGCCCTGCAGTTGATGGGTATCCTGCCGCATGAAACACTGATGGTGGGCGATTGGGCAGAGCGCGATATGGTTGGAGCTGCGAAGGTGGGAATTACCACGGTGTTCGCCCGGTACGGCGACACATTTGGCACTGTCGAGACCAATGCCAAGTACGATATCGATGACGTCTCAGAGTTATTGAACGTGGTGGATGTGGAGAACTCTCTCGTCCGGACAGGATAGCGCAGATGGTCCGGGGCATTGGTGTTGATATCATCGAGATTTCGCGCATCCGACAGAGCATCGAATCGGCGGGAGATGAGTTCCTGGAAAAGGTCTTCACGCCCCGTGAGATCGCGTATTGCAAATCCAAGCACAACATGCACCAGCACTTCGCCGCCCGGTTTGCCGCGAAGGAAGCTGTCGGCAAGGCCCTGTCAACCGGGTGGCGGGGAGAATTTCGTTGGAAGAATGTGGAGGTCATGAATGATGCTTCTGGCCAGCCGCGGATCACCCTCCATGACACCCTGAAAGACCATCTTGCCGACGCGATGGTCTTCGTCTCTCTTTCCCATTCAGAGAGTCATGTTGTTGCAATGGTCGTTATCGAGGAGAAGGACGTGTGAAGCTGACAATCTACAACAAGATGATGATCGGGTTTACCATCATCATTCTGATCTTGACCATTGGAAACGCATACATGTTGTTCGAATTGTATGCCGTCTCGGACAAGACAAAAGTTACTCTCACGTCCAATGTGCAGGCCATCGACCTTGCAAAACAACTCCAGACGTTGTTCTATGAAGAGGAAGCGTATGCTCAGAAGTTCCTCATCGCCTACGATGATGTGTACTACGCCATGCTGGATGAGCGGACGCGACGGTTCAACGAAGACATGGATTCATTGACGGCTATACCGTTCGCCCAGGAAGAGTTGGATCTTCTTGCAAATGTCCAGCGCGTCCATAATGGCTTTGCTGACGGGCTGGCGCGGAGACGCTTCGCTCCAGGCACTTCCACCGAAACGGACATGCGGACCCCTGTGCGACTGGACAGCGCCCGAACGATGCTCGATCGCTTTATCCGCATCAATCAGTCATCCATTGATGCCGCCATGGCAACCGTGGAAAACACCACCCAAAGCTCGGTCAATGTTGCTCTTCTACTCACTCTTGGCACTCTACTGATCGCGGTTACGCTGGCTCTCATTATCACCCGCACAATCACGCGTCCGCTGGGCCATGTCATTCGAAGCACCGAGCAGATCGCGCGCGGCACTTTCGACCCGATCCGGGTCACATCCAACGACGAGATAGCCTCTCTCGCGGACGCCGTCAACGATATGAGCGAGAAGCTCAAGAAGATCAACGAGTACAAAGCAGACCTCATGTATCAGATATCCCATGAGCTTCGGACTCCACTGCAGACGATCCTCTCGGCACAGTTCCTCCTTGCAGAACAGAGGTTGGGACCATTGAACATGGAGCAGCAGAAGCTGCACGGGTCAATCCGCGGCAGCGTAGACAAGCTGATGAAATTCACCAACCAGTTTCTCGATCTTGCCAAGGTGGAGGCCGGCATGATGGAATTCCGTCTCCTCCCATGCAACATTGTATCGATTGTAACGTCAGCTGTGGAAGAAGTTAGGTTGCTGGCCGCGCAGAGGCAGATCATCGTGAACCTTGCAACCACTCCGGTTCCCCATGCCATGGCAGACTCCGAGAAGCTGTCACAGGTCTTCGGCAACCTCTTGAGCAACGCGGTCAAATACACTGACAAAGGAGGGATGATTCATGTATCGATCGTCCGGGCAAGAAACAAACTCCTTGTTTCTGTGAAGGACACCGGAGTTGGGATCCCACAGGCTGATCTTTCGCGTGTCTTCACCAAGTTCTATCAGGCAAGCAATGTCTCCAGATCTGGCAGCAAAGGGACGGGTCTTGGCCTTGCACTCGTCAAGGCGTTCGTAGAGGGGCATGGCGGACGCGTCTTCGCCACAAGCACAGTCGGCGCAGGCTCGACATTCACGGTAGAGCTGCCCATCCCGGAGACACTCCAGACACCAATACGTGGTGTAGATGTGAGCGCAACCCCGAGTGTCTTGCATGGGTAGACTTTACGTGGTGATAGTGATTTGTCTTGTCTGTGCGGGATGTGCCAGCCCGCGTATCAATCTTGATGCTGAATCGCGCGCGCAGCGGCACATGTTTCTTGCGGACACTCTCGAGCGGGCGGGGGAATTCCCTGAAGCATTGCTTGAATACGGCCTTGTGACCGAGCTCTACCCCAAGACCAGTCATTACCCTCCGGCAGTCCGGAAGATTGCGTTCCTCTATGCCAACCCCGGAACGACTGTTGCAAGCGACAGCGTTGCTCTCTTCTGGCTGAATACCTACCGGCAACTTTCCATCCCCGCCACCGAGCGACAGATGGTTGATCTTCTTCAAGTTCTGGTGACACAACTAAGGACAGTTCGGACAGAACTCTTTCAGGAAACCTCCATTGTGGATAGCCTTGCGTTTGTGGCGCGGAGACAGGGTGGTGATCTTACCACGAAAGCTCGCCGCATCCAGGAGCTGGAGCAACAACTTCAGCAGGCAACTAATGAGTTGACGAAGCTGAAGGAGGTGGATGTCCACATTTCCCGCAGCAGAGAGAAGAAATAGGCCTCGGCTCACGGTTCTTTCCATAAGTTGCATGTCAAGCAGAGAATGGTTATTTTTTTCAGGCGTCGGCCAAATCCATGAGGTCCTCATGAAATCGCTCGGCATCAAGAAACTCTACTACTCCATCAGCGAGGTCAGCAAGATCACCGACCTCGAGCAATACGTTCTCCGATACTGGGAATCGGAGTTTGAGGAACTGAAGCCGTCGAAGAATCGGGCCGGCAATCGGATCTACACAAATCGGGATATCAAGCTCATCCTGTATATCAAGAAGCTGTTGCGCGATGAACGATACACCATCGAAGGAGCAAAGCAGGTTCTGAAGTCCTACACACCGGAAGAGGACACAGGCGAACAACTGGAACTCATTGATGCACCAAAACCGAAAACAAAAATCGTCGACGAACAACTCCGCTCAGATGTAGTGGAAGTCAAGAAGTTCTTGGAGGACTTGCTGCAGAAG
>DASRUE010000266.1:0-4232 GCA_035687895.1 Bacteroidota bacterium
TTGAGAATCCTGAATCCCCCTCCCGTCCGTGGGATGATCATCAGGTTGTGGTGGTCGACGTGCACCGGACCGCTTGCTATGGTCGTCGAGGTCTTCGTCGTGCCCGATACAACCATGCGGTACAGGCTCACGCCACCCACATATACCACATTCTCATCCGTGGGATGGACAACGATCGTATTGTCATACCACCCCTGTGAGCTGAGCCAGCTCGTGTTGCCCCCCGAGGTTCTGATCCACGATGAGCCAGCATCCGTCGAATAGAACAGAATGGAGACTCCACTCCCCTCCGCGGCTCCGTAGATCCTGTTCGGATTGGATGGGGAGATGGCAAGCTCGATGCGGCCGGTCGTGTCATCAATGCCCGAGGATGAGGGGAACCAGGTGTTGCCGGCATCAGTGGACTTGATGACGCCCTTCTCATCAATCGAACCAAATTGCACGTTGAAGTTGCCTGGCGTTTCGATGATTTGCAGGACTTTTTTCACGCGCCCACTTGTGCCCATGATCGACTGGCGGTAGACTTCGGTCCACGATGTTCCGCCGTTCGTCGATTTCATGATGCTGGACGAGTTCACCGTATTCTGCTTGTAGCGGCCGGACGTTGTAGTGGCAAGGACGATGTCCGGATTGGTCGGGTCGATGATGATGCGCGCAATGTTATTAAAATTGTCGTTCCCGACTGTGCTCATCAGCCGGAACCACGTTGCCCCGCGGTCGGTGGACTTCAGCATCCCGTCCCCGTTGATCACATCCACGCTGAACATGCTTTCCCCAGTCCCCGCAAACATGATGTTGTTGTTGGAGGCGGACATAGCGATGGTCGACACGGCGAAGTTCGGAAGATACGGAGCCACTTCGATCCAGTCTCCACCCGCGTTGGTGGTCTTCCATATCCCTCCGCCGACACTCCCAATAAACCACGTATCGCCGGTTGGATCAATGGGATCGACAACGAGGCCACGGACACGTCCGGTCACGTTGCCAGGGCCCCGCTCTGTCCACGGCAGAATGGCAACGGATTGCGGTGCAAGTGCAATCGCCCTCTCCAACTCACGGGTGCGATAACCGGGCTTGTATGCCGGAACGGTTTCACCAAACGGGATCGTCCGCTCGTACATAATCCTGGCAAACTCGCCGGGATTTTCCGCGTACGGCTTTCTGAGTTTCCTCAGTTCTTGAATCCGGTCCGCCGTTCGCCGGGCCTCCGATGATTCTGGGTCGAGGCGGGTCTGGAGCTTCATCAACGAGTGGTATTCTTCCTGCTCTTGCACACTCAGACCTGCCAGCCGCTGCTGCGGCATCAAGAACAGCACCAGCAGGGATGCAGCCAGACAGGCCGACAATAGCCACGCGAGACGTTTCTTCATGGTGGGAGTCCTTTTGTAAGTGGGACGATGAAAGGATTCAGAGGATCACGACCTCCGTCCACTCCGGGAATACGGGGAGCGGGTTCTCGTGACAACGTCATACGTGTACCCGTTTGCCTCTTCGTCTTCCGAGATGACCTCAGGGATGAAATGCACTTCGAGGCGGGCATCGTTTACCCAATACACGTCCGCGCTTTCGAGACTGTCCTCGAATACCACCTCCGCATTCGACATGTCGAACACGAGAAAGCGGAGCGGTCGCAAAGGATGTCCGGGAAGCACTTTGGGCCTGTTGAAACATAGAACAAACGACTTGCTTTCGTTGGAGACGTATTCCACATCGCTGCCATACTTCGCTTGCGCCAATCCGGTCATGATGGATTGGGCCTTCTCAGCCGAGCTGCACGAGAGGAGGAGAGCAGGCAACAAGACCTGTAGTATTCTGGACAATTGCACTGTGGCTCCTTCCCTTAACAAACAGAACGTGCTAAAAGCTTCAACGCTGACCCTTGTTCCTTTGTAGCTGAGAAAGGCAGATTCAGGTTGGCTGGTTGCGATGGTTCTGATGCGATCAGGTTCAAGATGAGTTCCGAATTGAATATATCAAAACAGAGAAGAGCAAACAAGAAAAGCGAAGAACCATTCTCCCGGCCTGACGCCTAAAGGCCGGGGCAAGTGA
Source organism: Bacteroidota bacterium (assembly GCA_035687895.1). Classification (GTDB taxonomy): domain Bacteria; phylum Bacteroidota; class Ignavibacteria; order UBA10030; family UBA6906; genus JAERML01. Next base: position 2,050 of record DASRUE010000266.1, read on the forward strand.
ACTCAGCAATTGCAGCCACTGAGGTGCCCACCTTCAGGCGGGGGCTACAACCTGGAAAAACATTGGTGGGCCTTAGCCACCATTCACCTCAACAACACCATGTGCCCTCAACACCTACGTTCTCTCATCCATCAAACGAAGTCGCTCGACCAATACCTTCATGACTTCAAGTGCAAAACTTGGCTTCTGATGCACAAGTTCGAGAAACCGCGCCTCATCGATAGGTCCCAGATCGCAATCAGTCTTTGCGATGGCAGTTGCGCTGCGGGGTTTGCTGTCGATAAGCACCATCTCCCCGAAAATACCTCCCTTCCCGATACTGACAGCAAGCTTGCCATGGACTGATAACTCCACCTCTCCTTCTTTCACGACATACATCTTGTTGCCAGGCTCCCCCTCTTTGAAGATGTTCTGGCCGGACCGATAATGTTCTGGTTGCATTTTTACTCCTCCATAAGAATAAGGAAAGCCATCACTTGTTTAAACCCGGTTCAAAATCGAGGACAACGGAGTTCATACAGAATCGTTTTCCGGTTGGCGGAGGTCCGTCATCGAAGAGATGTCCGAGGTGCCCCCCGCAACGCCCACACAGAACTTCCGTTCTGTTCATCCCGTGCGAAGTGTCCGGTTGATAGACCACGCTGTTCTTCCGGAGTGTCTCGAAGAAGCTCGGCCACCCGCAACTGCTCGCAAACTTGGAATCGGAAAGGAACAGCGCATTCCCGCAGGCAGCGCAATAGTAGCTCCCGATCCCCTCGTAGTCCCAGTACTTTCCGGTGAACGCCCGCTCGGTCCCCTTCTGGCGCGCAACGACATAAACGCTCTCTGGAAGGACGCTTTGCCAGACAGAATCCGGGAGGTCCAGCGCAGTCGTGTCAGTTCGTGAGTAGTACGGATTATTTGGATGCCCCGGGGTTGCCATTGGCGATGTCTCCGATTTGTATTGGCAGTTCAAAATCAACGTTGTTGTGAAGATGAGAAGGTAGGGCATTCTTTCTTTCATAAGTGACGCCACCCTCTGTTATTGCTGTCGTTGTCTTGTCGGGAGGATCACCCAGAGAATCAAGTATACCACAAATCCCGGAATGATCGGCAAAATGGACCCCACCACAAAGATAATCCTCACCGTGCCTGGCTTCCAGTCAAGCCACTCAGCAATCCCTCCGCAAACCCCGGCAATGATTTTGTGGTTCGTTGAACGTTTAAGGTCTCTCAACTGCGGCATATTCGTTTCACTTCATCTGTCATTGCAAGCTCTTTTGCGAAGCAATCATTTCTGGTTCTCAGATGGATTCCGCCGTACCCACTGCTGACGCTCCTGCGGATCCGAATCGCTGAAGATCTGGTCAATATGATGCTGAACATGCCGGATGTAATCTTCAATCACGAACTTCAATGTTGCAGGCTTGGCATACCCCATGTCGCACATGCTGTTGAGCGAGCCCGGCTCAACGTGCGCAACAACATGGGCGAGGTGCATGTTGTACAGATACCAGAACTCCACCAGATGTTCCCACGGCTCGGTCTGATACTGCTGGGATTTCACCCAATGCAGTTGTGTATATGTCAACGTTCCAATATTCTGCACCTCCTGCATTCGGACTATGCGCTGGTGATTATTCGTGGCGGAATCAACCAGATGGCCGAGGATTTCCTTGATGGACCATTTGTCCGGGTACGATTTTTCGGCTGCCCGGCTTTCAGGAATGGAAAGGAGTTGGGATCGTGCACTTTCTGCTATTTCCTTGAGCTGTCGAGCGGCGGACATCATACCGAATCTCCAATGTTGTCAAGTACGAGATAGAAATTCCAGTTCCAATATATCAAATCAGGGAAAGGCTTACAACGAACCCGGGAGAATCGTCGAAGACTCTCTCGGCCGAGGCATATTCGTCTCACGTTAATCGTGATGCTCGGCCGGCTGCATTCCCTCGGCACCGGGCAATCTACCAGTAAGGGTCTTTGGGTCGTGGATGAGCATGGGAAGATGTTGCGGACAAATCCAGAACTTCTGGTTCTGGTATTCGAGCGTAATCAAGGGTACCTGCGCTCCTGTTCGATCGCACGCAACGCAATGCGGTTCCTTCGGATGATTGCTGGCCATGGTAGTCTCTCAAGAATTCGTTGTTGTATGAAAAGTTGCTTTCTGTTCTGCGACCCCATGCGGGAGCGCTGTACTCCCT
>DASRUE010000267.1:0-13333 GCA_035687895.1 Bacteroidota bacterium
GATCATACTTCTTCAGAAACTCGACGAATTCTGTGTTGAAGTACTGCTGGTGCACCTTCTCATATTTCTTGAGCATCTGACGGACCTTCTTGTCCTGAAACGTGCTTCTAATGTAGTTGAATTGTTCCTTGTCGTCGTAGATCCTGTAGTAGAAATATGGTGTTCTCTTCCCCATTACTCGGTCTCCTTTCGGTTATGGATATGTTTTCATTGCAGAATTTCTTGAGCGTGTAACAGATCCCCGAACAACTCGCCTCTGATCCCTTCTGCGTTCTTCCTGGCATTCGCAAGCGACGTGACAATGTACCTATTGGCAACAAAGATTTTTCGCACATCGCGCTCCGCCTCATCGAGAAGAAGGTACCCGACGTGAAGGTAACTGTACATCTCTACAAGATCCTTTGCCGCCACATCCTGGAAGCTGACGTCCTTTTTCTCGAGTACATACTTCAGGCTCTCAAGGAACAACTGACGGATTTCCTTAAGATGGTTTGCAAGCCTGGTGAGTCCGCCTTTGTATTCCCGTTTCTCCTTCTCCGCAAAGGAATCCCCGAGAACATCATTCAGCACACCACCCGATGCAGCGACAATTTGCATTTGCGATGTGCCTTCGTAGATGTTCGTAATCCGGGCGTCCCGTGCCAACCGCTCAACGCGGAATTCCTTCATGTACCCCGTTCCACCATGGATTTGCAGGGCATCGTATGTGATTTTGTTGGCACTCTCGGCGAGGACGTATTTCGTCATTGGCGTTAGGAGATTGGCGACTTTCATCACGTGCTTGAGCCGCGTAGTTTCTTCAGATACCGATGTTCCCTCCGCTTTACGCTTTTCGATCAAGTCTTCGAGTGCTTCCTTTTCGTCAACGATTTTTGTCGAGCTGTAAAAGAGCGAGCGATTGCTTTCGAGCATCACCCGCATGTCAATAAGCATATTCGAGACCACGGGAATGTCGTAGATGGCTTTCCCAAATTGTCGCCGCTCCCGGGCATATTTTAGCGCCTCCTCGTATGCCGCCTGGGAAATCCCCAGCGCCTGCGCCGACACTCCCATGCGCGCGCGGTACATCAGATCCAGGACATATTTAATGAGCCCGAATCGCCTGCTGCCAACAAGCTGCGCAGGTGTATCATTGAACTGCAGCTCACAGGTGGGTGACCCGTGAATCCCCAGTTTGTTCTCAATGCGACGCACCTTTACCGTCTGGTCACCATGGCACACAAACAGGCTGAGCCCCCGACCGTCCTTCGTCCCTGCCTCCGACCGTGCGAGAACCAGTAGAACCTGAGCGTTGCCGTTCGTAATGAATCGCTTCACACCCCGCAAAAACCACTTTCCTTGATCGTTCTGATATGCATGCAGTTTCACCGCCTGAAGATCGGAGCCGGCATCGGGCTCGGTGAGCGCCATCGCCCCAGTGTGTTCTCCCGAACAGATCTTCGGGAGGAACTCTTGTCGCTGCTCTTCGGTCCCGAACTTTCTTATCGTATCCCCGATATCCTGCAGCCCGTAGATGTTCATCAACGATGCGTCGGCCCGGGAGAGAATCTCCGTTACCATCATGTACAACGTAAACGGGAAATTCAACCCGCCATACTTCCGCGGAAGAATGGTGCCCATGAGATCCGCCTGGGCCAATTGCTGGATGTTCTGACGTGTGCCTTCAGCATACGATACTTGTCCGTTCGCGAATGTAGCACCTTCCTGGTCCACCCTCGCTGCCCGCGGAGCGATGGAATTCCCGGCGAGGTCCCCGACGACCTCCAGAACCTTTCGGTAGTTCTCCATTGCGTCCTCATAGTTCACGGGGGCATGACTGAATTCCCTTGCCTGTGCGTAGTTGCTCTCAGCAAGAGCAACAACTTCTCTCAGGTCGAAGGAGTCAAAATGGAAAAGTATGTCCCGATTGCCTGCGAAGAAATTTGGCATCACACTCACTTCAATTTGCTTTTGTACGCCTCGATGAACTTCGGAATGATTTCCATCGCGTCACCAACTATTCCATAATGCGAGATGTCAAAAATTGGGGCATCCGGATCGGTATTAATGGCGATTATCTTCTTCGCTTCCTGCATTCCGGCACGATGCTGGATTGCTCCGGAAATTCCTACCGCAAAGTACAACTTGGGGCGAACCGTCACTCCTGTCTGGCCCACCTGACGTTCATGGGGGATGAAGCCTGCGTCAACCGCGGCGCGACTGCCTGCCACCTCCCCGCCGAGCGTATGTGCAAGTTCGTGCACAAGTTGGAAATTCTCCTTTGTCCCGAGCCCGTACCCACCGGCAACTATGATCGGGGCTCCCTTGAGATTTACCTTGTTCTCCACGCGGTGCTGTTCGACGATATGGACAAGCTCATCAATGTCATTCGGCTGATATGGAACCTCAATAACCCTCCCTGCATGGGGCTGGTCCAGCGGAAGCATCTCCATGACGCCTTCGCGAACGGTGGCCATTTGGGTTGGACTGTCCGGGGCAATAATAGTGGCAATGATATTGCCCCCAAACGCGGGACGGATTTGCAGCAGCAGGCTTTTGTATTCCTTTCCCAGATAGGATACGTCGGATATCCTGAGGTCAGTGCAATCCGCGGTCAGCCCGCTGCGGGTATGCGAAGCGACCCGTGGCGCCAGGTCACGTCCGATTACCGTCGCTCCGAAAAGAACCACGCGCGGCGTATGTTGCTCGACGAGGGAGGTCATAACCCTGCTGTACGGCAGCGTGCGAAATGTCTTCAGGCTGGGATGCTCGACAACAAAGGATTCATCGGCACCATAGAGGAATGTCTCTCTGGCAATGGACGTCGCACCCTCTCCCATCACGACAGACTTCAACACTCCATTCATGCTCTCCGCGAGCTTCCTGCCTTTGCTAAGCAATTCAAGGCTGACGTCGACAGGCCTGCCCTCGCGTTGCTCAACAAACACCCAAACATCGTTACCACTCTTGGCCATTGCGTTACCCCAGAATTCGATCTTCCATAAGTGCGTCGATCAACATGTTCATTCCAGACCTGGAGTTTTCAATCCGTATCGGCGGGCTTCCGGCCAATACCACCGACTCAACTGCATATACTTTTGTGGGGGAACCTTTGATGCCGCATCGGCCCACGTCGATGTGCAGATCGTCGGCTGTGAGTGTCGGAATGAACAATGACCGGTTCGTGTATTCGTAGACGAGCTTGTCGATGTAAAGCAGAGAGTTTCCCTCCGCCAGTTTTTCAAGTTCCAAGAGTGATTTCGCACCTTTGTACGTCATCACTCGTTTCGCAGCGAAAGGACGAAGCTCCGCCGCATCCTTAAGAACAGTCACGAGGACAGGCAGAGTGCTTTCAAGAACCTCATTCCCCCCATCTATTTTCCTCTTCACCCGCACGGTTCTTTCTTTCACTTCGAGAATCTCTTCGGCGTATGTGATCTGTGGAATACCCAGTTTCTCCGCGGTTTGCGGCCCCACCTGGGCGGTGTCTCCGTCAATTGCCTGTCTGCCGGCGAAAACAAAATCATAGTGGCCGATCTTCTTGATGGCCTCACTCAACACATATGAAGTCGCAAGTGTATCCGCCCCGGCGAACTTCCGATCGGTAATAAGGTAGGCCTCATCGGCCCCCATGTACAAGCATTCCCTCAATACGTCCGAGGCACGCGGAGGTCCCATGGTAACTGCAGTTACCTTTCCGCCGAACTTGTCTTTAATTCTGAGTGCAAACTCCAGGGCAACCTTGTCCTCAAAATTAAATATGGCCGGGAGTTTGGCACGATTCACAGTGCCGTCTTCTTTCATGACCTGCCCCGAAATATTCGAAGTATCCGGGACTTGTTTCACCAGAACAATGGAGTTATGCATAGTCAGTTTTGTTCGAATGCTGTGGACGCTGAATGGACCTACCGGTCGTTGGCGCAATTGTCAGCAATTCCGCGCGGACGAATGAAATATCGGAGTTAGAGTTTGGGAAAGGACTTGCGGGATGATCACCAATGCTCTCTTCACTCAACCTGATCGGCGCTCATACTCCGGTGCAGCGTGTAAAAGAACATCAGCAACGAGTGTCGGATGGATCGACAGGCCTAACAACAGCCCACCAGCAAATGATGTCGTGGAGTTTTGCCACAGGTATGGTAGTAAAATTCGCCGCAGCAATCAAGAACCAATCCCCTAACCTTTCACGCTACCCAGCGTAAGGCCCGAGACAAGATACTTGCTAAGTGCGAGGAAGAGGATCACAACGGGAATCGTCACGATGATGGACGACGCACCGTAAAGTCCCCATTCTGTAGACATGTTGGACTCAAATGACTTGAGGCCCAGCGGAAGGGTCCAGAGTGATGAGTCTTGCAGGATCTGGGCAGCAACAAGGTATTCTGCCCAAGCCGTCATGAAGGAGAAGAGCGCTGTGATGACCAGCGCGGGAGCAGCAAGCGGAAGGATAATTTTGTAGAATGCCTGAAATTGGTTGCAACCATCAATGCGGGCCGCTTCCTCAAGACTGTAGGGGATGGTATCGTAGTATCCTTTCATCGTCCAGATGGTGAATGGCAATGCGGTAGCAGTATAGATGGTGATGACGCCGAGATACGTATTGATCAGACCCAACTTGATGAGCATAATGTAAAGCGGGAGCAGAAGCATCGTGGCAGGGAACATCTGCGTCGTGAGCAGACTGAGTAATCCGATCTTCTTTCCGATGAAGGTGAATCTCGAGAAGGCATAACCCGTCATAGCAGCCAGAACAACACCAGTAAGAGTCACCACCAGCGAGACAAAGATGCTGTTACCCATCCACAGAAGGAAGGGTCGGTCCGCAAAGAGATCCACATAATTCTTGAAACTCGCGTCGTCCGGAATGATCTCCAGTGATGTTGAGAGGAGCCTGTCGGCTGGACGGAGCGAAATCGTCACCACCTGCAGGATGGGATACACCGCGATCGCCGCAAACACAGTGAGGGCAAGGTACGTGAGGAACAGGCGGAGAAAACGTTTGGAATTCATAGATTAACTCAAGTCTATCCTAGTATGCCGCTTCCGTAGCCTTTGTCTTCTTCATGAAGAACAAACTGAACGCAAGCAGGATGACAAAGATCACCATCGACAGTGCCGCGGCGTATCCGTAGCGGTAGAGATTGAACGCTGCCTTGTACACGAACGACACGAGAATGTGCGTCTGGTCCGATGGTTCTCCCGCGTTGCTGACAAGCCAGACAATGTTCAAGTTATTGAACGTCCAGACAGTGCCGAGGGTGATCGCCGGGATCATCACAGGGCGGAGAAGTGGAAGCGTTATCTTGGTCAGCTTGTGCCGCCATGACGCCCCGTCGATATCCGCTGCCTCATACAACTCCTGAGGAATGCTTTGAAGTGCTCCGAGTGCAATCACCATCATAAACGGAAACCCCAGCCACACGTTGGTGAGTATGCAGGCAAGAAACGCTTCCGTCGGACTCTTGAGCCATTCCACCGCGGGCATGTTGAGGTACTTCGTCAGGATGAGATTGATGGAGCCGTACTCGTAATTGAACATTCCCCGCCAGGTCAGAGCAACAATGTACTGGGGGATCGCCCACGGAAGAATCAACAGTGTGCGGAAAACGGGCTTGCCTTTTATATCCTTCTGGTTGAGTAACAATGCAAGGAACACCCCGATGACGACGTGAAACACAATGTTCACCACCGTCCAGATGATAGTCTTGGCAAACACGAGATAAAAATCCGGCTGCGTCGGCTCGGTGAATACTTTGATATACTGCTGCGGTCCCGTGATGGTCCAATCCTTGATATGCCGCAGGCTCATGTTCGAGAACGAGATAACAACATTGTAGACGAACGGATAGAACACTACCGCGGCGAGAATAAGGAAGGCCGGCACAACAAGAAAGGCGATGAAGAATTTGTGCGCGGTACGGTTCATAAGAAAGAGTTTGTAGAGTCGAAAGGGTTTGTGGAGTCCGTAGAGTCTATGGAGTCTATAGAGTTCGTTGAGTATTCAATACAACTCTATGACCCTACAAACTCTATAGACTGTTCTTACTCGTTCAGCTCTTTGATCTTACGTAATGCCAGATCCTGCATTTCACGAGCGGCCTGTTCCGGCGTTTTCGCACCGCCGAGAACAGCCTGATAGCTTGGACGCATCGAATCCCAGATGGCACGCAGCTCGGGAACAACGGGCATGGTCCTCCCCCGATCAATCTGGAGCGCGGAGTTTTTCAGGATGTCATCGTTCCTGACAAAATCCGATTGGACGGCTTCGATGCGCGTTGGCATGGTCCAGAGTTGCTTCGCTGTCTGCAACTGGATCTCCGGTTGCATCAGGAACTTCAGCAGCCGGACGACTAGCTCACGCTTTTCACCTTCCACATTGACGTTCATTGAAAACCCCTTTGGCGAGATCATCGGCGCACACCAGAGGCCGGTACTCATGATTTTTGGCAGCGGCGCCACACCAAAGTTGATTCCTGCTTTCTTGTACCCTGCCCAGGACCAGTCCCCGTTGATAATCATCGCACTCTTTCCATCCTTGAAGAGGATATCCGCAATGTTGTAGTCCGCTTCACCGGGAACAATTTTGTACTCGTCCCGAAGGTCACGAATGAACTTGAGTCCATCCACCGTCCCTTTCGAATCCAGTGTCGGCACTCCATCGTCGGTCATCACCCAACCACCAAATCCGGTCATGAACGGAATGAAAAAAAACGGCTCTGTGTAGTTCCACGTAAGTGCGTACTGATCGAGCCTGCCATCACCGTCAGTGTCCCTCCTCAGTTTCTCTCCTACTTCAATCAGCTCTTCATCCGTTTGCGGCGGGCTTGAAATCAGATCACGATTGTAGATAAGCGTGAGATGGTTTCCAAGTTTGTCGGCCATCTGGTACAGGTGGCCCTTGTAATACGTTAGACCCTTGGGAATGAACTGAGCAAGGTAGGACGAGTCAAAGAGCGGCTCGAGTGGTTGGATAATTTCCATCACTTCAAACGGTCCCACTTGATCCGATGGCCCGTAGACGAGCTCTGGTCCCTGTCCGGCAATGGCTGCTACAATAAACCCTGACCGGAGCTCCTCCGTTTCCTTGTAGATTTCTTCAACCGTGATGCCGGGGTTTGCTTCCATGAACTGCCTGAGTTGATCGGCAAGGATGAGACGCTCATCCACCCTCATCTGATGCCAGATGACAATATGGCGCGGATCCTGCTCCTGTCGGCAACCTGGTGCGAACAGAAGAACAAGACAGGCAACGATGCCGATGGTCAGTACTCGAATACCAGACATTGGCCGGGCTGAAGTGTTGCGTGGAGGTGGTGGTCTTGCACAGCGAACTTCTTCCCACTCAGAAGATCGACGACCTGTTTCTTTGTCGTATCAATGCGGACTGCTATCGCCGCACTGGAATGGTGGTCAGTATTGCCGATAACCGCAACCCGTTTCTTCATCGAGTCGGACAGACGGGCGAACGCAAGGATGTGATCATTGTGATCGTGCAACGTCATAAAGGTCTGGGGATCGGTATCGTTGATCAGTTGTGCATACCTTCTCCTGATTGCGGACACCTTGGCAACCCAGGATGTAAATTGTCCTTTGTTCAACCAGTTGTACGCGTACTCACTGAACAACGGCAACTTCTCAGACGGCAGCTGCCTGAGTTGGTCGGTTGTGAAGTCGAGCCCGGTGTTGATGGGGTACTTTTCGCCCAGCTCGAATCCCGAGTGCAGAAACGGGATTGCCGGAAGGAAGTTGTTGATCACCCATGACCACTTCGCATACGAGAGACCCCCCCGCCGGGAGGCAGCACGGGGAGTATTGTGATTCTCCGGCGTTGCAAAAAACGGGATGGGGAATCCCTCCGATGCCAGCCTCTTGCACAGTGCCTTCATCCGTGACGGATGATGCTCGTCAATCCACACGAACCCGAACACAGTGTTATATCCCTCGTCCCGGCTTTTGCGCGTGATAGAGAAGTTTTCATCCCAAAACGCGAAATCCGGGTCTACATCACGTGCTGTCTTCACCATTTCTGCCTTCAGCTCCATAGGCAACGCATGCCCCATATCGATCATCACACCATCAATCTTGAATTCCCTTTGGTAGTAGGGTATGATGCCGATGATCCGGTCCCAGAGGGGACGGTTCACAAACTGTGGTTGTGTTAGACGTGTGTCATACATCCGTATGGTATTGTACCCGATGTAATTGAAGTCAGGATGGGTGTACATCCGGAGATATGTAACGTCGCCCCAGGGTGGCTGGTTGTCGTCCGGAGGCCAGTCGGCAAAGGCACCAGGAATCTTTACGCGCGTTTTATCAGGCAGGACCCCGATATACCGGCCGTTTTCCTTCAATACCATGTCCGTAGTCGGTGGAGATGTGAAGAAGTCGCGATAGATCTGGTGCGGCGGCATAAGGTTGTCGAAGCGATGCTCCCGAACATCGTGATGGATGCTTTCAAGCTCTTCGCGCGTGAAGATGGGTGAACCGTACCGGGTCTCATCGGGAGTGTGCATGTCGCGGCCAACGATCTCTTCCTTGATCCAGTAAAACCATTCCGGGTGTTCCTTCACCCAATCGGCGTCCTTCGCCGCCGTGCGAAAGACAAACTCCGCCACCACGCGCAGCCCTGCGTTACGGGCAGCTTCAACGAATGCTTTGAATTCCGTCTTCGCATCAAAGCCCAACGATGGTTCTGCCAGGTTCTCGTCAAGCTCGTACGGATTTCGGATGGCATATGGCGACCCGAGCGCGCCCTTGTTTCCGTCATGACCGATGGAGGTGATCGGCAGAACGTGCACCGTGTTAGCCCCAAGGCGCTTGATGTACGGAATCATGGCAATGGCCTTGAGAAACGTACCGGTCTCGCGAAACCCTTCGCTGCTGACCGGCAAATCCAGCGAGCCGTTATCATTGTGGTCGAACGCTGCCGTCGTCCGGACAAACATGTTGTAGATAACGGCCTCCTTGCTCCACTCTCCGCCGGTCGGGGCCTGTATTCGGCGCGCTGGTACCTTCCGCTTCGCTTTCCGGATAGCACTCAGGTAAAAGGTATACGGATTCACCTTGACCTTTCTTGGTGTTCCACTTCCGGATATCCACAGCGATGGAACCACATAAGAGAACTTCTTTCGCTTTGTCTCCTTCTGCTTCCGTCGGAGTGCGTCCTCCAGGAGATCAAGTGCCCTAGTAGAGAATGTTTTCATGAATCAGCGATGGCCGAAAGTGTTTTGAATGGTAATGTTCTCTTGTGACTTCCGGGTTATGCGATAGAGCCGGTTTCCAGACGGAAACTCCTCTCCAGGTATCCACTCTCCACGTTTTCCGCTGTTTGTAAACTTGTATTGGATTTCCTCGCCAACGGGAATCTGCATCCTCAACGACCAGAGACCATCGCCTGCTACCTTGTCACCGTGCGTCCCATCTTCGTACATCCGCACGAGGTTTGGCACCCATTCTCCAAGTTGTTCGATATTCCCAACGATATATATTGCGGCAGATACTTCAATCGCGGTTGCATCACATACAAATGTAACACCTTGAAGTTCTCCCCGACTCTGGGCCATAACTCCCTGAGCTCCTGTCTGTGTCTGGCCGGCAAGGATGATGGGATCAAAGCCAGGCGATTTGATCGATGCACCGGCCAGTCGCGCAAACTTGTACATGTTGCTCAAATGGATGCGAAAAGCTCCGTCAAACGGCGTATCGCCGGCTGGCGCACTTTGGTCACTTCCATACCACCAGAACCAATCCGATCCTTCGGCGGCGTACATGGACTCCCACGCGTTGTATGTATACCATGCACGCGTGCCACGTGTAGGTGGGTTCGCGGTAGGATCGGGTTGCTTCAAGCCGGTTCGCTCGAGATCCTGGCGAGCGCGCAACAGGTACTCCCATGCACGGTTCTCCTCTTCTTCACCAATCCACGTATCGTAGTTCCCGTTAATCCACGAGCCGGGCCATAGCGATGTCATGGAGGGGAGTTTTTCCACCAGATGAGGCGGGACGTTGCGATTGGGGTTCCCCATCAGATACTCGGTTGTCGTCGTCGTAACCACTTGTCCAGATTTGTAGAGCGCGCTCAGCTTTCGGTAAAATGCATGTAGAAATTCCTTTCCGTCTATATCCTGACGGTACCACTCCCAGGCGTTCTCTCCATCGAGAATCACAGTCACCAGCACATCGTCTTCTCCAACCCTTGGCGCACGCGAGAGGATCGTCCGGACAAAATCCTCTGCGGCCTCCTCCCCCTTGTAGTTTTGATACTTGAATCCGATCCTGTCTGAAAGCTCGGTATCCCGGAACACCAGTGCCATGGACTGCAATTCTCCGTTCACAGTTGCCCCCGCTGGAAAACGGTACGGACTCGTATTGGGTTGATCCTTCGGCTCGGAGCGTGCAAGAACCTTTACGTCACTCGCAGTCCACAGAATTCCGTTCGAGCGGAGGATCGGCAACACAGGCTGGGCTACCGAGCCTTCACCCGGCCACATTCCGGTTGGTGGAGTACCAAAGATCTCCTGATACATCTTCACCGCCCTGACGACCTGGGCGTTGGCATCCTGAGGATACGAATATCGGGTCGGAAGTCGGTCGTTTGGCTGACAGATGCGGGCGAGATCGGAATCGTATATCAATGGAAGGATGGGATGATAGTATGGCGTCGTGATAACATCCACCTGGCCGGACTTTTTCACCGGATCATAGCGCAACGCACGATGAATAGGGATGACATTTGCCATCACCTTGTATGATTCCACCACAAGACGCTGGCAATCCACTTCTGCGACCATTTTTTTCAGATAGAACCTTCCATCAGAACGGAATTCTACAAACGAGCTGAGGTCGCACACAGAACCATCTGTCAGCTTCACCGAACCCTTGAGGAAATCGGGATCAAAGTGCGCAAGGTAGAACCAGAACTTGATCTCACGCATCTCCTGCTCGGAAAACAACTCGTTGCCGGGCATCCGGTCCACATCCAGCTTCCGCTTCAACGCTGCGTATTCCGGGAATCTCTCGATCATCACCTCACTGATGCCAAAGGCATTCCAGATATTTTCGAACAGATATGCTTTATCGGAGGCGGTGAACTGAGCTGTCGGCTTCAGGGCAAGATCGATCCACGGGTCGGTCCTCCCCTTCCATCTTTTCAGGAATCCGCTGACATTCATCGTGTTCCGGCGAACGTCAACGAACGCTCCAAGGCGGTTGAGGTAGTACTCACGCAACTGGTGCAGGAGAGATGAAGTCAGATTGATGTTGCAATGAATGTCCGGATAGCCCTGTAGAATCGCCGCCATGTCATAGTAGTCCTTCGTCGCGTGCGTTCGAACCCAGGGTCCTTGCAACTGGTCCTTTTCCGGATTGACGTACAATGGCTGGTGCTGGTGCCAGATGATATTCAGATAGACGGGCTTGAGACCCGGAGTTTTCGGGAAGACATCATGAGGATTGGCCCGGGGGACGGGTGGGTCCGAAGTCAAAAGAATCGTGCCCTCTTCTGTCAGAACAAAGATCGAGTTCTTTCCGGAGTTGTTATAGTTTGGGATCGTGACCGGGTTCAGAGGGTCATTCTCGTAGCGTTCTCCATTTACCACAAATTTGTACTGATACGCGCCGGGTGATAGTTTTTTTACCAATGACCAAGAACCGCTTCCCTCTTTCCCCATCGGGTCTTCGTCCTTAGACCAGCCATTGAAGTCACTCACCACCGAAACAGACTTCGCAGCAGGGTCGGCAAATGAGAATCGGACGCCCTCCTCCACCCGGATCGGTTGAGAGAGAGAGATGGTGGCAATACTGCAGACGAGAACTACAATCGAAGAAAACCTATGCATATGCTAAACGCAGGATTGAAATTGAAATCGAGGAGCTACCTTGCACCGTTGGAGGCTTTGTGTTCTCCTTACTTCAAGAGTACCATCTTCTTCATCATGACATAATTGGATCCTCCCATCGTGAGCCGATAGAAATACATCCCGCTCCCAACAATGGCTCCAGCACTATTCCTTCCATTCCACTCTGCCGAATAAGTCCCGGGCTCAATTTCCCGATCTGCGAGAATTGCGATCTCGCGTCCCAGAACATCATACACCTTGAGTCGAACCATCCCCGCTTTGGGTACGCCAAAGCGGATGGTGGTGGCGGGATTGAACGGATTCGGGAAGTTCTGCTCCAACGTGAATTCCGAAGGAAGTGTGAAGTCCATCGGGCGCACGTCGAGAAGTACGCTGTCAGGAATGCTGGAATAGAGTCGTGCCGTATACGCGGAGATGGTCATGCTTGGAACACTCACCCCACCAACAACGAACTCGCTTTGGTCGAAGACGTCGTACCACGTGCCCGGTGCCAGCCAGGGAACATTCGTGACTGTTTGTTGTGCCGTACTCAGGTTCGAGACGGCCATGAACTTTGCCCCCGATGTGGAATCCTCGAATCCCCACACGAGTGTCTTCTCTGCATTGTACTTGAACAGCTTTCGGAGCGTGCCGTTGAAGAGGGCCGGATTCCTCGTCCTCTGGCGGATCAATGCCTGATAGAATTGGTAATGCGATTGTCCTCGGGGTGTTGGGTAGAAACTCCACTCCACGGGCCGGTACGAGAGCTTTTGGCCCTCGACTGGCCAGCCACGCGGCGCACTAAACTCCATTCCTTCCCAGAGCATAGGAACACCAACCGATGCAAACATGAATACCGCGTAGAGCTTGTCCCGGAGGATCGCCTCATCCAGAGGAACACCCTGAAAGGTGATCATTTCATAGATCAGCGACTGCTCATCGTGGTTCACGTTGGCATTAACTGGACCAGTTCTGTCTGCATAAGAACTCGGCGTGGACGGAAAATCGTTGCCGGAATACGCTCCAAGATCAAGCACGAGGTTCTCAAACTCCGTCAGTGTGGTATTTCGAAACCGGGCCTCGTCAAACACCTCGTCACGGAAACTGTCATGCCAGCCGCTCGTGATGCCTGTGTGAAAGAGAAGTGCCGGACTTTCTGGAAGGTGCTCCGCGATCTGGTACACGGTGCCGCCATACTCGGTATCAATCCTGTTCGCCCATCCGAGAATTCCCAGGGTTGGCTCAGCCGTGTACCACCCAATCCCCTGGGTGTAGTCATACCGGAATCCATCTACACGGTATTCATCAAGCCACATCTTCAAGGCCGTGTAGATCAACTCCTGCGTCTCGGGAGTCCAGTGGTCCATGTCCTTGAAAAAGCAAAGCTGATCCTCGTTGAATCTCAGATCGTTGCAGAGCTTAAAGTACGGACTTGTTGCTTCATTCGGCTGCATCTGCCAGAGAGGGCCGGTGTCGTTGATATGATTGAAGACAACATCAACGATGATCGCAATGCC